>JACQTD010000318.1 GCA_016210985.1 Acidobacteriota bacterium | reverse complement strand
CTTTTCACTTCGAAATCACCGATCGAGGCCTCACCAGCAGCGCTGCGGCATGATCAATATGTAGAAACTCCAGGGAACTACGAACGTCGGCCGGGGCGCGTAATAGCCCTCGCGCGCGTAAGCCAGGTAATCCGGGTTGCCGGTTGCGACTCGGATCCGCCTGTGGGTTCCGTCGCGCATGCGATTTCCCGGAGTGTAATGAAGGACGTACTGACAGCTCAGTTCCTGAGCAATCCGGATGTAAACATCCCTCAACTCGGACTGTTCAATAGGAAAGTGAATGGATCCTCCGGTCCGTTCCGACAGTCGGATCAGCCAGTCCTCGGCGCGGTCCAAAGCAAGCAGATAGCTCCGTAGGTAGGGATCGGCGGCATCCATCGGTCGCAGGATCCACGGCGATCTTGCTCCGCGGATGACTTCACGTACCGCGCGGGTCTTGCTGATCACGTGCACCGTAGTCTCACTCGCCAGGAGCGCATTCACAGCTTCTTCGGGCGATCTTCGATCCTTCCCCTCGTAAGTGTCGACGCCGTCCGTGAACAAGACGATGGCTCGGCGGCCCTTTCGCTCGCGGAGCTTCAGCGCGGCGTCGTAAAGGGCATTGAAGAACTTGGTGTTCCCGGTAGCGGGCATTTGCAGGAGCGCACGCTGGAGCTGAAGCTTATCCGCCGGCCAGTCCTGTGTGAATTCAACCCGGTCATTGAAGCGCATGACCACGACCTGGTCGCGGGGGCCGATTTCGGCAAGAAGCGAAAGTGCCGCCAGGCGGATGTCGTTAACCTCCGTCCGCACACTTCCGGAGGCATCGAGCAGCAGGAGCAGGGCCAGAAGCAGCACCGGCACTGCCGGTGACCACCGGAAATGTAAACCGGGCGTCATTTCAGGAGGATGATAATCCCAAAGGGCCGGGAGGCGAGCCTCAAATCCCGAATATGTTATGATTCAGCGTTCGGAAGCGTCCGGGAGTCGATGGCCGCGGGAGCAGTACCCTAAGAGGAGAATAGGAGATGGAAGGTAAGTGGAAGACGACAGAAACCGGGAAAATCGAACTGGTTTACACCATTTTCTGCGATGATGTCCGCCTGGAAGTGGGTAATAAACTGACGGTGGTGGGCATTTTCCATGCCCTATTCGTCCCGCAGATGCCGGTGACCCTGATCAAATTCGCGGTATTGAATCACTGGCGGGGCGAGGGGCAGCACATGAGCGAGGTCAGGATCCTCACCCCCGACCGCTCGAAGGCCATCGTCGCCTCCCATCCCGGCAGCTTTCAAATTCCCGTCAACGGGTTCGCCGACAACGTGACGATTTTCGCGAACGTCAATTTCCCCGCGCAGGGCGACTATATCGTCCAGACGCTGATTGATTCTACGCTGTATGCCGAGCAAACTCTTATGGTTGGCGTCGTTGAGCAAGGGATCTCCGGTTCGGTGGTCAGCGAGAGTATCAACTGATAAAACGGAACTCGCCCCGGTTTCGGCCGTCCATACAATGGACCGAGAAGTGATCGAGGCGATGGTGACGGCAGCGCGCTTGAGCGCAAGGGGTTACGAGGTGGAGGACCGGGTTCCGGTCACGTGGCCTTTGAGCTATGAGGACCGAGAGGATCACGATCTGGTCGCGGCAACCCGCGAGGGGGATGAGGTCGCGTTCGGCGAACTCATCCGGCGTTACCGCTCGCCGATCACGAATTACGTTTACCGGATCGTCAGCGATTACGACATGGCGATAGACCTGGCGCAAGAGACCTTCGTGCGCGTTTACACGAGCGCTTCCCGGTATAGGGCCGACCACAGCTTCTCAACTTACATTTACCGGATCGCCACCAATCTGGCGATAAGTGAACTGAGGCGGCGCAAGCGGTGGAGATTCGTCGGCGTCCTGACACCGACCGGGGCCTCCCGAAACGGGGAGGATAGCGGCGAGGTAAGGGAACTCGACCTGCCGGATCCCCGGCCTCATCCCGAGTCGGAGTTCATCCGCGCGGAGCGGCAGCAGGTGGTGGCGCGGGCGGTGGCGTCGCTTCCGGAGAAATATCGAGCGCCGCTCGTGCTGCGCGACCTGGAAGAGTTCGAGTATGGACAGATCGCGGAGATCCTGCATCTGCCGGTGGGAACCGTGAAGTCCAGGATCAACCGCGCCCGCCATTTCCTGCGGGAGAAATTACAAGGTTACGTCCAATGATGATGATCTGCAAAGAATTTCAGCGTATCTTCGATCGTGAGTCGGAATTGAGCGGCTCGATGCGCCGGCATGCGGGCGAGTGTGCGGCCTGCGGGGCCTATGTCCGGGAGATGAATCAGCTCGGCGCCATGCTTCGCGAGTATCCCCGCATCTCCCCTCCGCCGGACTTCGACGCCGAGCTGAAGTCCCGAATCGAGCTCGCTCGCCGGAGACCCGGCTGGGTTATACCCGGCATCTCCTGGCATCACGCCTGGGCGGCTCTCCTGTTTGTGGGCCTGGCCGGCGGTCTGTTCATCTATCGGAACTCAGGGCCGCTCCCGGGAGGAGGCCCTCCGGCCACCGAAATCGCCAGGAGCCTCGAAACATCGACGACCGCGCCGCCGCCCGCCGACACTCTCGAACCGGCCGGACCGCCCGCTATCAAGCGTGACCTGCTTATCGAGGGCCCGATGGCCGGCTCGCGTCAGCTCGTGGGCGCGCGTTCGACGCTGGTTGGGCGCCGAGCCCCGGCCGGTACTGTGTCAACCCGGACCGATTCCGACGGTTTGACCCTCTTCATACACGATTCAACCAGCCGCGAGCTCAGGGTGATCCGCGTTCCTTCGGTGGTCGTCGGCGCTCAGCCTATCCTGCCTTCGAGCGCCCGACTGACAGCCACTGAGACCGAGGCGGTCTACTGATGTCCGGATTCGGGTCCAGCTTCGTCCTCGTCCTCTCGCTTCTCTCTTTTCAGGGAGCGTCGCTCGAACCGGGCACCCGGCAGGGTCCCGAATCGGGTACGCCAGTCCGTGCGCATGCGATGCCATGGCTGGTGAGCGTGGTGCACCACGTCTCGGTGGACCGGCTGCTTTCCGACTTCAGTCAGCGAGGCTGGAAGATCACGGTACCGGACGATGTCGTTGCCCAGGGTCGATTGATCACCAATGTGACGACCGGCATTGTCATGGATCGCGATGGACAAGTGCTGGCCCGCCTCGTGAATGCCAGCCCCAATACCAATCCGGCCAATGTAACGGTCACGACCAACGACGGCCGGGCGCTCCATCCCGAGAGTATCCAATTCGAAGAATCAACCGGATACACGGTGCTGCGCGTTCCCGGTTTGAATGTGGATCCCCCGGCCTTCGCCGGGGAATGGAAGATCGAATCGGGAGGCGAGCGCGTCCGCCTCGTCTACCAGGTTCCCGATAAGCTTGCCGTTGTGGAGGCCCTCGAAGCCAGGGTTCGGGCTTCGGGCTCGGCCGTCGCCAAGCCGCAGGACCGCGGGGCGCGCCGCTCCGGTCGTCCGCTTCCGAAGACCAGGCTCCGCGAGGCGGCTACGTGGGTGACCGTTCCCGACCCCCTTCCGGCGCGAGAATCGGCCGCAGCGGCAGATACCGGTTCACTTTCAGTCGAACCCGCCCTCATTCCCGTGACAAAGGAAATCCGGCCCATCGAAGTCGCTTCGTTGACTTCGGAGACCGATGGCGGAGTCGTGGTGAATTCGGCCGGGAAAGTTCTGGGCGTGGCCCAGTTCGTTCCGCCGGACAGGGGCGTGCTGAAATCGGTGGCTGAATTGAGAGCGCTGGTCGAACAACTCAACTTTCAACGTGTCGCCGGCGCGAAGGGTTATCTGGGTCTTAAGCTCCGGAGTCTGGTCGATTTGGCCGCGCACGAGCGACAACGGCTCAATGCGCCAGCCGAGGGCGGACTTCTGGTCAGCGAGGTCATCGATGGCGGGCCGGCCGCGAAGGCGGGGCTCAAATCCCAGGATGTGATCCTGAGTCTGAATGACGAACGGGTCGCCGCGCCGGGCGATCTCGGCAAACTGATCTCGACGGTCCAGATCGGGACCGAGATGCCGATCCGCGTGCTTCGGGACGGTGCCACCCGGACTTTCCAGGTACAATTGGCCGAGCGGCCCGGAAGTCCAACTCCGGGTCAGCTTCAGAAGCTTGCAGGACAGGCGCCTGCGATCGTGGCTCGGAATGAACTGGATCTGGCGCCCGAGGGTCGAAGCGTGGGTGGCGGTTCGGCGGCCGATGTCCTCACGTCGGTCGGCTTCCATGCAGAACAGCTATCGCCCCAGCTCAGACAGTATTTCGGCATTCGGGACGGCGCAGGCGTCATGGTCACGGAAGTTAGCGCCGAGTCGCCGGCTTACCGCGCCGGCTTGCGTGCCGGTGACATCATCGTGCGGTTGAATGAGACCGACATCGGAACGCCTCGCGGCCTCAGCCTGGTGCTGCGGCAGCTTTTGAATCGCCGCCTGGTCAGCTTCGAGGTGATTCGGGACCGGAAGTCCCATCTCTTTATCCTGCCCATACCGGCCCGGAAAGTGGATAGTACGGGCCACACGCCGAATCGATAATCCTTCCCTGGGACCGCACGCATCATTGTGTGCCTTGCGCGCCAACTCACCACCTTCGAGCCCCAGTTCGGTTCGTTTCACGGCAAAGCGCTGCACGCTGGAAGTCCGGGGTGCGGATGCGTTCCGCACGTGCGGCCCCAGGCCTTACCCTGGGACCGCTCGCCTGGAGTTTTTACATTTGCACCTGGTGGAAGCCGGGTGAATCACTGCCAAGCTCAGACGGCTTCACCGGCATCAGCCGTGTTGACACGGCTTACCCG
>JACQTD010000323.1 GCA_016210985.1 Acidobacteriota bacterium | reverse complement strand
GCGCGGGGTGGTGAATGCCATGACCCGAGCCGGCGCTTCGCGTGTCAGCCTGATTGACGAAGGCGTTGCGGCGGGAGTCGGTTGCGGCATACTTTCCCAAGATGCGCGCGCCCGCCTGATGGTCGATATCGGCGGTGGCACGACCAATATCAGCATCGTCTCCGGGGCGGGCGTCATCACTTCGCACTCGCTCAGCATCGCCGGTATCGCCATGGACCACGCCATCGCGGACTTCATCCGCCACGAGCACCGTGTGCTGGTGGGAGAGCAGACGGCAGAGCAGATCAAGAAGGGGATCGGCGCGGCCTACCCGACGAAGGATGAGCGGACCTATCCTGCGATTGCCAAGAGCATGAGCGACGGATCCCCGCAGGAGATCGAGATCCACGCCGATGAGCTGGTCTATGCTCTGGACAAGACGCTGAAGACGATCATTAACAGCGTCAGACTCGTGATCGAGGAGTCGGCTCCGGAAGTCGCCTCCGATCTTTATCGGACCGGCATCACGCTTGCCGGGGGCGGCTCCCTGCTGCGGGAACTCGACGTGCGTTTCAGGCACGAATTCCGCCTGCCGGTAATGCGCGCGGAACGCCCGCTGGAAGCGGTAGCGCTCGGCGCGGGGAAATTACTCGATATGCCAGCCATGAGCGAGCGTTTCGAGACAAGAGAAGATATGCCGACCTGGGAACTCGAGTCGGCGGTGGATTACACCCTGGCGGGCCAGGCTTCCGATACGCGCTGAACAGCTTCGACGGGCTTCCGGAAACGCGGCGTCGATCCCTTCCGGACTTGCGCCGCGTTTCAACTTTCGGTTGACATAACTATCCAGTCTACATATGGTTTGTATCGTCCGTCACCGCGTTGGCGTGGCGGCTCAGGGTGTTTGAGTAGTCTCAGAACCAACCGATGTCGACAGACCATCTGAAGTCCGGGAGGACCCATGCTGATGCTTTTAGGCGCTTCCTTTCCGCAGTTGCTCGCCCTTTACCAGTCGGCGGTGTCCGATGGCGGCAGCCTTGTTCACCCGCCCGAGGGAGCCGCGGCGACGGTCCAGATACTGCTTCGCTGGCTTCATTTGCTGGCCGGCATCATTTGGATCGGGTTTCTCTACTTCTTTAATATTGTCAACGTCCCGTTGTTTAAGAAACTGGACGGGCCGACCAAGGGCAAGGTGATCCCTGAGATGATGCCCAGGGCGCTGTGGTGGTTCCGGTGGGGCGCGGTGGTCACGGTCCTCGCCGGACTGATGTACTTCGCCATGTACATCCTGGCTACCGACGCCCACAACGCTAACTTCAGCTCCTGGACTGCGCTTGGTATCTGGCTCGGCATTGTGGTGGTGGTCTATGTATTCATTTATGGCCTCCTGCAGCCGGTGAAGGGGATTTTCAACAACGGCAATGCGCTGGCCGTGCTGATTGGAATTGCGGTCATCGCGATGGCGGCATTGCACCTCATGTGGCTGGGTAGGCCCGGCGTGAGCAACAAGACCCTCTCGATCGCAATCGGCGGAGGTCTCGGGGTGATCATGCTGCTGAACGTGTGGGGAATTATCTGGCCCTGCCAGAAGCGGATCATCGCCTGGACCAAGGATAACGCGGAAAACGGGACGCCCATCCCGGCGGAATCGGCTACGCTTGCACGGCGGGCATTCCTGGCCTCGAGAGCCAACTTCTGGCTCTCGATTCCGATGCTGTTCTTCATGGGGACTTCCAGCCACTACGAGATCTTCGGCAGATAGTAGACCTTTCAGAGCCGGGTGGAGGGGGGACCGATGTGAATGTGCGGTCCGGTGGCCTCGCCGGGAACACTGGCCCTGAAGGCGATGAAGGGGATGCCCCGCGCGCGCAAGTACTCCAGGATCCACTGGCCTTCCGGCGAGTCAGGGAAGACAGCCACATCGATGCGGTCCCGATGATCGAAGCGAAACCGATCGTGCGTGAGCGTCTGCCCCATGGCGCTGATGGGGAGGATCCTCCCGAACTTCGCGGCGAAGTCGGTGGTCAATTCACTCAACTGGCCTGAGGTCCAGGACGTGGAACCGTAGTAACGGGAGATCAGTCGGGTCCCGGAAAAGAAGCCTGCCTCTATCTTGTTTGCGCGGGCGAGCTCATACTCCCGCTGGAGGGATCTCACCATCTCCGTTGCAGCGGCCAGTTGTTCTTCCGCCAACTGGACCAGCGTTTCGGCCTCCCTTGCCGCTCGTTCATACCGTCGCCATTCGTTACGTGCGACCAGGCCGGCCTCAACAAGTCGCCCGAACCGCTCCGCCTTCTCCTCGGCATCGATCTTCATCCGCCCGCTCCGCTGCAGTTCCGCCTGGGCCAGTTCGAGGCTCGATTCAGCGGCTCTGAGCTGCTCTCGAATCCCGGCAGCGAGATCAGACTGACGAGGTTCAAGGCCCAAGGTCAATGCGATAAAAACCAGCAGCGTGGTCTGGGCGATCACGTTCTGTAAGATAAGGCATCCCGCGTCCGGGCGCAAGAAAAGGGTCACTCCGGAGGAACCGCCCTTCCTGAGGGCTCGTAGTGGTGCCTTGAGCCTGGCCTTGCTGAGGCAAAGCATTCCGCCTGAAGGCCGGACTACGAACGGTAGCCCAGGTTCGTAATGGTGCCTTAAGACGGGCCTTGCGACGGCAAGGAAACCGGCTGAAGCCGGGACAACGAAACTTAGCTGTCACCCCCCAGGCGACACGGCATCTCGAGGAGGTCTGACCGCCTAATACCGTGGAACGCCGGAGTCGATCTCCTTTGACCAGGCATCGATCCCACCCTTCACGCTCCGGACCCGCGGGTATCCCAGTCGTCGCAGGAAACGGGTGGCGCTGAGGCTCCGACCCCCACTGTGACAGTGGATGAGGATTTCACTGGTCGAATCGATCTCCTCCAATCGCCTTGGAAGCTCTCCGAGCGGAATCAGGCGGGCGCCGTCGATCCGGCAGATCGCATACTCCTCGGGCTCCCGAACATCGATCAGGCAGACGTCACGATCCGACTGCTTGAGCAATTGATTGACCTCGACGACGGTGACTTCCAGGCCGAGGTCCGCGCCCTCGGACTCTTCGCCGCGTCCCACCCCGCAAAACTGATCGTAGTCGATGAGCTCGATCTCACTCGGCGTTAGCTGGCAGACCGGACACTTTGGATTCTTGCGCAACTTCACGAAACGGAAGTCCGAGCGGAGCACGTCGATCAGCATCAGCCGTCCGATCAGGGGCTCGCCGCGGCCGAGCAGCACCTTGATCGTCTCGGCTGCCTGGAGCGATCCGACGATGCCCGGCAGCACGCCCAACACGCCGCCCTCGGCGCAACTGGGGACGGCACCGGGCGGAGGCGGCTCGGGGTAGAGGCACCGGTAGCAGGGTCCGCGCGAGGCGTCGAATACGCTTACCTGTCCTTCGAACCTGAAAATACTGCCGTAGATATTGATCTTACCGAGTTTCACGCAGGCATCATTGACCAGATACCGGGTGGCGAAATTGTCCGTCCCGTCCGCGACGATGTCATACGCGGATATGATATCGAGGGCGTTTTCTCTCGTAAGCCGCGTCGGATAGGTAGTAATCTCAATATCGGAGTTGATGCTCTCGAGCCTTCGCTTGGCTGAATCCACTTTGGGATGGCCCAGGTCTCCCTCGGAGTGAAGGATCTGGCGCTGCAGGTTGCTGAAGTCAACGGCGTCAAAATCGACAATACCCAGCCGTCCCACCCCCGCCGCCGCCAAGTACAACAAGAGGGGCGACCCGAGCCCACCGGCGCCCACGCAGAGGACGCTGGCATTCCTGAGCCGCGTCTGGCCTTCCAATCCGACCTCCGGGAGGACCAGGTGACGGCTGTACCGCTGCAATTCCTGTTGAGAAAAGCTCATCTCTCTCTCTCCTGTGAACCACCCGCGATGGCCGGAATGATGGAGAGCTCGGAACCATCCGCAATCGGTGTGCCAAGCCCTTGCAAGAATCGAATATCTTCGCCATCGAGGAAAACGTTTATGAATTGACGGACTTCCCCGGACTCATCGCAGATCCGATCGCGCAAACCCGGGTACTCCTGCTCCAACTGATTCAGCGCCTCACCCACAGTGCGGGCGGAGATCTCCACCTCCGCCCGATTCTGCGTCAGCTTTCGAAGCGGCTGCGGGATCCTCACCAACGTGCTCATAGGATTATGGCCTCCTGCCTTTTCATTGATTGCGTCTCCAATAACTTCTCCAGATCCCGTATGCGGGCGGGGATCGACGGCGGCGGCTCCTGATCGATCGCCTCAATCGTCTTCAATCCGTTTCCGGTGATCGCCAGCACGGTCACCTCATCGGATCGGATCCGCCCCTGCTCGACAAGTTTCCTGGCAACGGCAACGGTCGTGCCGCCGGCCGTCTCGGTGAAGACCCCCTCGGTCTCGGCCAGCAGCCGGATCCCATCGACGATTTCCCGGTCCGAGGCGTCTTCGGCCCAGCCGCCGGTGGAACGGATGGTCTGCAGGGCAAAGAAACCGTCCGCCGGGTTACCAATGGCAATCGACTTGGCGATGGTGTCGGGTTTGACTGGCTTGATCCGCTCCAGGCCGTTCTTCAGAGCTGCGGAAATGGGATTGCATCCAGTCGCTTGAGCGCCGCACATACGGACCTCATTCCGGTCGATCCACCCGAGTTTCGTCAGCTCCTCAAATCCCTTATGGATCTTCGTCAGCAGGGAACCGCCGGCCATGGGCACCACGACCACGTCCGGCGTGCGCCATCCCAGCTGTTCCACGATTTCGAATCCTACGGTCTTGGAGCCTTCGGCATAGAATGGGCGGAGATTGACATTCACCATGGCCCAGCCAAACCGGTCGGCGACTTCCGTGCAGAGGCGGTTGACGTCGTCATAGTTACCCTTGAAGCCGATGACCCGGGCGCCGTAAATCTGGGAGGCGATAACCTTCGCATGTTCGAGGTCATCCGGGATGAAGAGGTAGGCCGGCAGTCCGGCGGCCGCGGCCTGTGCGGCGACGGCGTTGGCCAGATTGCCGGTAGAAGCACAGGCGACCGTGTTCATATCGAATTCGATAGCCTTGGAGAGCGCCACCGCAACCACGCGATCCTTGAACGAAAGCGTGGGAAACACCACGCCGTCATTCTTGATATAGAGCTCCCGGAGTCCAAGTTTCTCGCCGAGGCGCCTGGCCCGGCGCAGCGGCGTGAATCCGGTGTGTTCGCCGGTGCTCGGCGCGTGCTCGAGGGGGAGCAATTCGGCATAACGCCAGATGTTCCGTGGTCGCCGCTCCACTTCCTCACGCCGGACATCGCGACGGATCTCCTCGTAGCGGTATTGGACTTCCAACGGTCCGAAACAGGCTTCACAGATGGCCGCGGGGGCTATGGGCTGGCGCGTGCCACAGAGGCGGCACCTCAATCCATCGGTGTACGACATCTCCCTTCTCCTCGGGCGCGTCGGGGAACCGCTCCAAAACAAAAACCCCGTGCCAAACAGCACGGGGAGCCTTTTTTAGCTATCGCTTTCGGCTGTTTAGCAGTTTTTTACGTGGAGCAAGTTGCCCTAAATCGCCACGTAGATATGTAATTCAACAAATCGCGTGATCAAGCTTCACCGCTCACCTCTTCGTGCTCCGATTTCCGACTATGCAATGAAGATTCAGTATACCCAATCCGGGCGCCAATAGCAAGCGCGGCCCCCTTACTTCTTCTTCGCCTTGACGCCGGGGACCGCGATTGCCGCGGCATCTAATCGCCGGCGTTTGAGCCGCTTCATCCTGCGGTGCCGGCGGCGGCGAATCTCACGCTCACGTTCTGTCATGCTTCACCTCGAAACGAGGCCTTAAGATAGCCGACCTTGGCGCCATGGGGCAAGGGCCGTAGCGACCTCCGGGGCGGCTTTGAAGCGGATTTTCAAAGGAGTAGACTAGTCGTCCTCAGCCCAGCGTTTCCGCGGTTCCTCGGAGGGGCGCCATGACAACTTCCCGTTTTCTACTCGCAGCGTTCGTCGCTTCGGCATTGCCTGTCGCGGCCACGCCGTTTCCAGGCGCACACCTTGACCCCGCCCCCCAGGAGGCCCGGCAGGC
>JACQTD010000322.1 GCA_016210985.1 Acidobacteriota bacterium | reverse complement strand
TGGCAAGAGATTAAAGACGTTTTCCAGTCGGCCCTCGGGCACGAGCCTGAACAGCGATCGGCGTGGCTGGACAAAGCCTGCTCGAGCGATGCAGAAATGCGCGGCAAAGTCGAGGCGATGCTTCAGGCGCACGAGGAGGCCGGGAGCTTCATCGTGGCCCCGGCGGCGGAGGTGGCAGCTGAGTTGATGGCTGATGAGCAGACCGAGACAAGGATCGGGAAGGACGTCGGTCCCTACCGGATCGTGTCCCGCCTCGGCGCCGGCGGGATGGGAGAAGTATACCTGGCCCAGGATCATCGGCTGGGGCGTCAGGTGGCGCTGAAGCTGCTTCCTGACTACTTCACTACCGACGCCTCGCGGGTTAAGCGTTTCAAACAAGAGGCACGGGCCGCCTCGGCGATCAGCCATCCGAACATCGCCACGCTCTATGACATCGGCGACGTGGACGGCGTGAGCTACATCGCGATGGAGTATGTCCAGGGGGAGACACTGGCGGCTAAAATACAGGCCGGCTCACTGGACTCCACTCAGGTCATCGACATCGGTATCCAGGTAGCGGACGCGCTTAAGGAGGCGCACAAGCAAAGCATCATTCACCGGGACATCAAGTCCGGCAACATCATGATCACCCCGGACGGCCATGTGAAGGTGGTTGACTTTGGGCTGGCCAGGGTGGCGCGGACCGAGGAGGCCGCCCTGAGCGGTGACGGCGTACTTCCAGCCACGACCGAACCCGGCCTGGTGATGGGCACGGTGGCGTACATGAGTCCGGAGCAGGCGCTGGGACGGGCAACGGACCAGCGGACCGACCTGTTCTCGTTGGGCGTGGTGTTGTACGAAATGACTACCGGGCGTCTGCCGTTCTCCGGCGCGAGCACGAGTGAGACGATCGATAAGATTGTTCACGCTCAGCCGGAAGCCTTGGCCCGCTTCAACTACACTCTCGCGCCCCGTTTGGAACAGATCATCCGCAAATGCCTGGAGAAGGAACCGGACCGGCGGTACCAGTCAGCTCGTGATCTCTCGATTGATCTGAAGAATCTGAAGCGGGACCAGGAGGCCGGAACGGCAGGCGAGCGATGGAGCTCACGACGTCGCGTCGCACTGGCCAGGCTCACGATCGTCACGCTGGCCCTGGCCGGTGCCGGGATCTATTGGTTCAACGGCCGTGGCGAGGCCATAGATTCGATAGCAGTTATGCCTTTCGCGAATACCAGCGGCGACCCCAACCTTGACTACCTCGGTGACGGGATCTCCGAGAGCATCACCAGCAGTCTCTCAGCCTTGCCGGAGCTGAAGGTTATCGCCCGCATCTCGCTTTCCCCATATCGGGGGCGAGACGCCGATCCTCGGGCACTTGGCCGCGAGTTGGGCGTGCGCGCACTCCTGACCGGCCAGGTGGTTCATAACGGCGAGAACATCTCGATTGTTGTCGAGCTGGTGGACACACGGGACAATCGACGGATTTGGGGCGAGCGCTACAACCGGAATGTCCGGGATATTCTCGTGGTACAAGAAACAATCTCGCGGGAGATCTCGGAAAAGCTACGGCTACGGTTGACAGGCGACGAGAAGATACGCCTGACGAAACGCTATACCGATAACACTGAAGCCTATCGGTATTATCTCAAGGGCCGGTTCTATTTTAACAACACGACTGTAAAGGATCGCTATTGGAAGAGCATCGAATACTACAACAAGGCGATCCAAATCGACCCCAATTATGCTTTGGCGTACTCGGGCTTGGCTGACTCGTACGAGCTCCTCACTCATGATGGAAATACAAACGATAGAGTTCCAGCCTCTGAGAGCATGCCTAGAGCGAGAGCGGCAGCCCTGAAAGCTTTGGAGATCGATGACACGCTCGCCGAGGCGCACACTTCGTTGGGACTAATCAAGGTGATTTACGACTGGGACTTCACTGGCGCGGAGAAGGAGTTCAAGCGCGCCATAGAGCTCAACCCGAGCTATCCCTATGCTCACGTCTGGTATGGGCTCTATTTGACCCGGGTGAAGGGCCAGGTGGATGAAGGCATCGTGGAGCTAAACCGCGGCCTGGAACTCGATCCATTCTCGAGACGCCTATACGTGCTATTGGTGGTGGCTTTGAACCCCGTGGGCCGTTATGACCAAGTGATCGTACACATGCAAAGGGCACTCGAGTTTTACGAATTTGGCCTGTTCCATGAGGCACTGGGTCGTGCTTATGAGGGGAAAGGATTATATGAGGCGGCTCTTGCGGAATATGGGAAGGCTAACAATCAAGGGGCCATAGGACGTCTCTATGCGTCGTGGGGCAAGAAGGGCGAAGCGAGGAAGGTAATAGCCGGACTGGAAGAGCGATTGAAGGAAAGCGATGACGTGGGAGTTTACTTGATCCTGGCGGAGATTCACACAGCTCTTGGCGAGAGGGATAGGGCGGTTGGATGGCTCAAAAAGCTCGACGAACAATCAAAAGGGCCTCCGTGGGAATCCGTGTATAGGAGGGCCAAACTCTGGGTGGACCTTGGCGAGATCGATCGAGCGTTCCAATGGCTGGAAAGGGCTTATTTGCAGCGTCCGTACCGCTTGGCCTACATCAATACCGCTCCTGGATTTGATGGCATTCGCTCCGATCCCAGGTTTGCAGACTTGCTTCGCCGCATCGGCCTGCCGCCGATAAGCAGTGACAAGTGATGAGTGACGAGTGACGAGCGCGGCGGTCCGAGATCTGTTGTTCGCGGACGGTGGGCGATAATCAAGGATCTTTGAGGAACGCAGGATCTGCTGGCTGAGCCCAAGCGGTGGCTTTGGGTTGGTTTAGGGGGAAATGGTCACTTGACTGGTCATAAACATGACCATATCATGCAGGCATGGATCGACCTAAAGGGTTTGGAAAGGCTCAAGTTGTTGGCGTGGCCGAGTTCAAGGCTCGGTGCCTTGAACTGCTTGAAGCGGTTCGCAAGCGCGGCAATGAGCTGGTGATCACTAAACGTGGGGAGCCCATCGCCCGCGTGACTCCGGTGGCCGCCGGGCAATCTCCGCTACGAGGAATGCTGCGAGGACGCCTCAAGATCAAGGGCGACATAGTTCACGTCGATTGGACGGACGAATGGGAGTCGGCTCGGTGACGCTCTTGCTCGACACCCACGTCCTGCTGTGGTGGCTTGCGGACGCCGATGAACTCTCGAGAGCGCAGGTCCAGGCGCTGGAGCAAGCGGAATCTCGCCAAGAGACGATCAGCATCGCCGCCATCTCGCTTTGGGAAATCGCCAAGCTGGCCGAGCGTGGGCGGCTCCGCTTGACCCAAAGCGTAGATGTAGTGCTCAGCGAGATTGAGGAGCATCGCGGCCTGCATGTCGTCCCGCTGACGGCGCGCATTGCCTTGGAAAGCACGCGGCTGGGAGCTCGCGTTCCATCCGACCCGGCGGACCAGTTGATCGTGGCCACTGCGCGAGTGCACGCCTTGCGGCTCGTCACAGCCGATGATCGCATCCGTCGCGCCGGTGCTGTTTCGGTTATCTAGCAACATGCCCCCGAGCGCTGGCTGGATATGTCGAATGTTGTCTCTGGGTCAGTCGTGCCCGGCCTTCGACGCTCGGGCGATCCTGGATTGGCCGCAAGCGCGTCCCAAATATCCACGCCGTGTTGCAACCACAGCCAGAATTCCGGTGTCGTATTAACGACTCTTCACGCCGAAGGCGTCTAATAACTCAGCCCGGCGTAACACGCCGGGAACGCGAGGACCGATGATCCCATACCCTGAAAGGGTTTGATAAATTCGGGAGCATGATGGCCCATCTGGGATCAGGCCCCGTTTCGGAAATTTGTAAAACCCTTTCAGGGTAGGGGGCCAACGTCCCCATCGTGACCCGGCGTGTTACGCCGGGCTGATCTATTAGACGCCTTCGGCGTGGGGTTAACGGGATACGGAATGAAGTTAAGCCCCTCCGGTAACGGCAGGCGGATGGGCACCTCGAAGAATCGGATGGGCGCGGGCTGAATGACGCGGGTCCCATTCGACTCGAAGAAGACAGCAATCTGCTCCTGCGCGCCGCGGGCGATCGCCACCATCAACGGCACATGGCTACCGATCCTGCCCGGAAAACCGTGCGGGTTCTTCGGCACGTTGGGGTTCTCGGCGTATGCGAGATCGTTTCGGTAAAAGGTGGCCCGGTCCGCCAAATCGCCGGCACGGAGAATCATCATATTACTGGGATTTGTGCTGCTTTGGTCACCGCGGCCGAAGAGAAAGAGAACCGGCTTGGCAGTCATCCCTGCGAGCGGATGTTTTCTCAAGTGCGGCGCATAGGCAGCGGGATTCCCGGCCTGACGTGCCCAGGCCTGTCGATCGAACCATTCCTGAATCTCCATCACCCCGGCGACGGTGTTGATTACGGGCGAGCAAATCTCACGGCTTGTTCCGTCCTGCAGACGGACAACCATTGGAGTGCCGCTTCGCAGCGGTATGTTATCGTTGAAGTACGGGCTAGTGACGGTGACCCCGTCGAGGCTGGTAACCCCCGGTCCGTTGATGAGTGATGGCCAGCGCGCAGCGAAGATGCTTCCCGCTCCCGAACGGCCGCCCGGCGCAAGCCAGTCCCCCGCCCCACCCACGTAGCCGAACGCAGCGGCCCGGACATCCGGCTCAAGCGCGACAAACGCCATGCCGTACGCACCGCCGAACGAACCTCCCCAGTAATAGATGCGGGATGGATCGACATCCACCTTCCCGTCGCCGTCAACGTCCATACCGACTCTGATCACTCGCACTAACTGGATCAGGTCACCGGCGGTTGCCAGAATGCCATCGCGATTCGTAAGGAGCGAACGTGGTGGCGCGGGCGCCACGCCTTCCGATCCTCCGATCCGCCCGTCGCGATTCTGATCGATTCCACGGCCCCCCGAAGGGAACGTGACCGACCCGCCGCTGGACTGGTTGACCGTCAGCGTGC
>JACQTD010000326.1 GCA_016210985.1 Acidobacteriota bacterium | reverse complement strand
TGAGGCAGGCACAGGTAGGGAATTCCTATGGGCTATGTAGCACGGCCCGCGGGGCGCAAAATGTAGAAACTCCAGAGCCGGTGGTGCAACCACCGGCCAATGTTCAGAGTCCCTTCGGGACAGGATAGCCATGCCGGGAGGGCATCGAGTGCTCATGCTACGCTGAGAATGAGTTTCGCGTCCTCGGTATCGGGTGTGGCCTTCATCAGACACCTCCGAAAATGTGCGCGGTTCCGGTCGCAGCATGCGCATGATAGCTTGGCGGAATTCCCGTCGCCAGTCCGCCTCGAGATTCGCCGAGGCGGCTCACGAAGGAGTGGGCACATGAAGATCGCGATCAAGTCTTCCATCCTTTCCACGATCCTGGTCCCGTTTCTCTTCCCGACGATTTCCGTTCCAGCCGGGTCCCTTCCGCGGCGCGAACAGCAGGAGTTGACCGTCGAGCGTATCTTCGGACAACCCGGCCTGAGCGGGAGCCTGCCGGCGGGCATCAAGTGGTCCCCCGATGGCAAGCGGCTGACCTTCCTTCGGGCCGGCGAGGGCAGTGAGGTCCAGGATCTGTGGTTCTATGACGTCGCGACCGGCGAGCGGTCGATTCTGGTCAAAGCCGCGGCACTCACCCGGGGTGAACAGGTCTACTCGAAGGAAGAAGCCGCGATGCGGGAACGGATGCGCATCACCGCAGCCGGCATCACGAGTTATCTGTGGTCGCCTTCGGGCAGCAGTCTCCTCTTCCCCATAAACGGTGATCTCTACCACTTGGACCTCATGGATCGCGAAGTGAAGCGCCTGACCAAAACCCGCGCCGCGGAGATCGATCCGAAGTTCTCGCCGGACGGGCGCTGGGTTTCCTTCGTACGGGAAGGCGATCTTTTCGTCGTCAATCCCGCCGACGGACGCGAAATCAGGCTGACCCGTGGCGCGACCGACCAGGTTCAGTACGGCGTCAGCGAGTACGTGGCCCAGGAGGAGATGGATCGGTTTACCGGGTACTGGTGGTCCCCCGACAGCCAGCGCATCGCGTTACTAAAGATCGATAATTCGCCCGTGTCCGAATTCCATATCCCCAACTACCACACGCCGCAGGTGGAAATAGAAAAACAGGAGTATCCCAGGGCCGGACAAGCCAACACGATCGTCAAGGTGGGCGTCACGGGCATTGCCCAGCCCAAAATGGTCTGGATGGATACCGGCGACGGTGAAGACCATTACATCCCACGGGTGCAGTGGCTGCCGGACGGAAAGCGACTCGCTATTCAGATTCAGAGTCGCGATCAGGACCGCCTCGACCTTTACTTCCATGATGTGACCACAGGCAAGGGCCGCCGGGCGCTCCGCGAACAGGATTCAACCTGGGTCAATCTCCACGATCATCTTCATTTCTTCAAAGACGGATCGAGATTCCTCTGGTCCTCTGAACGGGATGGGTTCAGGCATTTCTATCTCTATCGAATTGACGGTCAGCTCAGCCGCCAGGTTACCCGCGGAGCCTGGATGGTCGAGACGCTGGCGGGTGTGGATGAGAAGGCGGGGCTGCTCTACTTCACGACGACGGAGAAGAGCCCGCTGGAGCGCCACCTCTACACGGTCAAACTCGATGGAACCGGATTGGAGCGCATCACAACCGGTGAGGGCTGGCACACCCCGGCGATGGCGCCGGAATTCGACTTCTTCCTCGACGCCTTTTCCGATCCGCTGCGACCCACGCAGCTGACGCTCCGGCGCACGAGCGGCGACCTGATCACGACGGTGGAGGCCAACGAGGTTAGAGAACTGGAGGGATATGCGTTGAGCGTCCCCGAGTTCTCATCGATCGAGTCTGAAGATGGCCAGACCCTCCATACGATGATGATTAAACCGCCCGTATTCGACCCGACGAAGCGCTATCCGGTCCTGGTCTACGTCTATGGCGGCCCTGGAGTGCAGGTTGTGGCCAAGCGCTGGGGTGGCGACCGATTCCTTTGGCACCAGATGATGGCCCAAATGGGCTACGTGGTTTTCTATCTTGATAATCGCGGATCGGCCGGGAGGGGAAGGGCGTTCGAGCGCAGCCTTCACAAACGACTCGGCTACCGGGAGACCCGCGACCAGCTCGCGGGAGTCGCCTATCTCAGGACGCTAACATTCGTCGACCCGGGTAGAATCGGGATATGGGGTTGGAGCTACGGCGGATACATGACTTGTATGTCCCTGTTTTCCAGCGGCAGTCCGTTCAGGGCCGGAATCGCCGTGGCCCCCGTGGTCGACTGGCACAATTATGATACCCATTACACCGAGCGCTATCTCGAACGGCCGCAGGAAAATCCTGAAGGGTACCGTGAGAGTTCACCCGTCACCCTGACCCGCGGACTGACCGGAAAATTGCTCGTAGTCCATGGCCTGGCGGATGACAACGTGCATTTTCAGGAGACGGTACAGCTCGTCGACGAGCTGATCAATCAGGGTAAGCGATTTGAACTCATGTTCTACCCCAAGAAGAAACATGGAATTGCAGGAACCGAAGCTCGGATTCACCTCTTCAAGCTGATGACCGATTTCCTTGGGCGGAATCTGTGATGGGGAGCGAGCTTACGAGGCGATTACACCATCTGGAGCATGGTGACCTCGATTGATCCATGCCGATGGTCATTCTCGGGGGATCCCACTGTGGTTCCCGACTCGGTCTAACTCTCGTAGATCTAATACACTTGCCTGATGATTGATACTTGTACTCGCCGCCCCCTGCATTACCATGCCCGTCCGGTACGACAATTGCTCGAAGAAGTGAGCGGTGCTAGAGTTGAGACCGATCTGGTTCAGGAGAGCGATGCCGGGCTCCATTTGGAAGAGTTGTTTCATCGTGGCCATGATGCTCTGCGCCCCCACGGCCGGCCCAGGATTTCAGGAAAAAGGTAAGACGAAAGAAAAGGAAAAAAAGGAAGAGAAGATTCCGCGCTCTGTGGTCCGTGAACGCCGGGATGATTCCCGGAACGAAAAGACCCGACCACCCGCGCCTAGTCGCGAGAAGCCCAAACAGCCGGAACCCAGGAAACCGAAGCCGTAACCAAGCGATAGCACGCTCCCCTCCACACCAAGCCCGCGCAAGGATACGATAGTTCAATGAAATCGATTCGAGTCCATTCCTATGGCGATCCCGACGTGTTGTGCTACCAAGAGGTTCCGTTGCCGGAACCGAAACCGGGTGAGGCGAGAGTGAAGCTGGCCGCGATCGGCGTCAATTTCATCGACATTTATCACCGTACCGGTCTCTACCGGGGAAACCTGCCCTTCACACCGGGAATGGAGGGTGCCGGGATGGTTGACGCACTCGGTGCGGGCGTCACCGAGGTGCGGGTCGGAGATCGCGTCGCGTACGCCATGTCGCAGGGTTCCTATGCCGAGCACGCCGTGGTCCCGGCGTGGAAACTCGTGCCACTCCCGGTCGGACTTGATTTTCAGGCCGCGGCCGCGGCCATGCTGCAGGGTATGACGGCTCACTATCTCACACACAGCACCTTTCCCCTGAAGCCGGGCGATACGGCGCTGGTTCATGCCGCCGCGGGCGGAACCGGCCTGCTGGTGGTCCAGATGGCCAAAATGAGAGGAGCAAGGGTGATCGGCACGGTGTCGACGGAAGGAAAAGCAGCGCTTGCCAAGGGCGCAGGTGCCGACGAGGTAATCCTTTATGCCCGAGCCGACTTCGAGCCGGAAGTGAAGCGGCTCACCCATGGGAAGGGGGTTTCCGTGGTGTATGACTCGGTCGGTCTTTCGACCTTCGATCAGAGTTTGAACTGCCTCCAGCCGAGGGGTTACATGGTCTCCTTCGGACAATCGAGCGGGCCTGTTCCTCCGCTCGATCCGATCATCCTGTCGGGGAAGGGATCCCTGTTTCTCACCCGGCCGACGCTGGTGCATTACTCCGCTACACGTGAGGAGCTGCTCGGCCGGACGGGTGATATCTTCGGCTGGATCTCGGCCGGTAGGTTGAACCTGCGAATCGAAAGGACTTTCAGCCTCTCGGATGCCGCCCAGGCGCATCGCGACCTGGAAGAGCGAAAGAGCACCGGAAAGTTGGTCATGGTTCCATAGCCCTGAATCCCCGTCAGGTGGCGGGTATGAGACTCTCAATCGGATTCCGGCCGCTGACGATTGATCAATGGCCTGCCCTGGAAAGGCTTTTCGGGGAACGCGGCGCGTGCGGGGGGTGCTGGTGTATGTGGTGGCGGTTGAAGCGGTCCGAGTATGAGCGCCTGAAGGGGAAGGGAAATCGTGAGGCCCTCAAACGAATCGTCCAATCGGGAGAGGTGCCCGGGCTTCTCGCCTTCGATCAGGGTGAGCCTGTGGCTTGGTGCGCTTTGGGACCCAGGGATCAGTATGTTTCGCTTGAACGATCAAGGATTCTCAAGCGGGTCGATGATCAACCCGTCTGGTCGATCACCTGCTTCTTTGTTGCCCGGCCCTTTCGCCGCAGGGGAATAACCATGCGGCTCGAACTTCGAAAAGCTTGACGAGGTATTCCCGGCCTGCCTGGTCAGCACGGCCCAGAATGAATTGACGTGATCAGGCTGCTTTCAGCACAAACGCCGGACCAGATCCGGATCGCTCCATACCGGGGAATTTTACCCAGCACTTTCAACCAAATGGGTGAAATGACCGGAATTGAGCGAAATAACCCGCGACAACTCGGAGACGGCAGGCTCCTTCATGTTAGCGATCCCTTGAAAGAGTGAGGTTTCTCGTCCGTATTTATTGAATCGTAGTGCGGAACGAAACATGCTAGGAAGCATGAATCCCGCGCCGGGAATCGTCCCGGGGCTTACGACTCGCGGCCGAAGGAGCCTTGCCAGTATGAATGGCGCTACGACGATCCTCCGAAATGAACACGACGAGATTCTGAAGATGCTGGACGCGACGGAGGTCGTTGCCCGGCGGCTCGCCCACAACGAGCCGGTTTCGCCCGACACCCTCGGCGGGTTGTTAGAATTCTTTCGGTTGTTCGCCGACCTCTGTCATCACATGAAGGAAGAGGATGTACTCTTTCCTGCTTTGGAGAAGAAAGGTCTGCTCAGCTCGGGAGAACTGATCAACGGGCTGCTGGTCGAACACGACCAGGGGCGAAGCGTCGTCAAACAGATGGTGGCCATGGCCGACGCTTACAGTGATGGAATTGCGGCGGGAGGGCACCGCTGGGCCCGCGCAAGCTTGGCCTTTGTCGAGATGATGCGCCGGCACATCAAGGAGGAGAACGACCTGCTCCTGGTTCAGGCCGAAGCCTTATTTAGCGGGGCCGAACAGGAAGCGCTGGCCGCCGAGTTCGGGAGAGTCGAGAAGGAACGAATGGGAATCGGGACGCATGAGCGGCTCCGGGCGCTGAAGGAGATCCTGACTACCGAGATCATGTCCGATCCGCACCCCGAAGCCTAAGGCTTCTCAAGAATCATTTGACCTTGTACACGGCCAGCGTGCGAGTGATGCGTCGAAAGGCATCCTGGTAAGCTGGTTTGTCCTCAGTCGGTGAAATGAAGATCAGGTAGAGTAAGCGGGCATTGTACCACCGCGTGATCAGACTGACGGTTTCCGGCGGCCCCTTGGATGGCGTACCCGACAGCTCGGCACTTACAGCCTCCGCTCCTGCCAGCCGGGTTGTCCGGCGCTTCCCGGATTCACGCAAGTGTGGGTTTCCCTTCTGCAGGCTTTCAATGAACTGTCCGGCAGCCTGCTGCAATGTCGGTTTCTTTGCCCCGGATGCGGCCGCCGCCGGGTCGAAGAGGTTGATCATCGTCCCGTACCTGATTTCAACCTGGCCCTCCGATTCCACGACGCCGCCCTCGGGCGAAAAGAGGACGCCCGTATCGCCCTCATCGCTGATTCTCCAATTCTCCGGATAAGAGACGCCGAACCAGCCCTGTGGATTCCGATAGGTACGGAAGGTGGCTGAGGGCGGCGCCGGTTTGGTTCCCGTCGAAGCGTCCGCAGTCGTCTTTTTCACCGGTTTGGGCGCCGGGGGCATTCGCTTCACGCGTGACTGGACGTCGCTGAACTTGGGGGTATTGACGACCGGATGCTGGGGCACCCGGATCAATCCGATCTCCTTTTCGATTCGCTCGATCCGGTTGGAGGGATCGGGGTGCGATGCGAACCATAGCTCCAGCCGGCTCGGCTCGCTGTCCTGGAGTTTCTTCAGCGTTTGAAACATCCCGGCCAGCTGATGGGGATCATAGCCGGCCTTCGTCATCAGCTGAGTGCCCAGAATGTCGGCCTGAGTTTCGTCCGTCCGGCTGAACTTGCTCAGCGCGAGCGCCATTCCGGCGCTGATTCCAACCTGGGTGAGCGCGCCTTTCCAGCCTCCCTTGCCGATCGCCCCGCCGAGCACGGAGAGCGGCATCTGAACCATCAACGATTTGGATACCTGGTTCGTCCCGTGCCTGAGCGTCACATGCGAGATTTCGTGGGAAAGCACACCGGCCAGCTGGGCTTCGCTCGCCGCAGTCTCGATCAGGCCCCGATTGACGTAAATAAAACCACCGGGCAGCGCAAAAGCATTCACATCCGCCGCGTTGACCACTTTGAACTCCCAGGGAAGATCCGGCTTGTCCGATTTGCTCGCGAGGCTCTTGCCAAGTGTACTGACGTAACTGACGGTCGCGGGATCGTCGAGCATCGGCAGCTGCTGTTCGATTTCCTTAGACGCCTCGCGGCCCATCTCGATGTCCTGTTCGAGCGAGAAGACGTTGATCCCGGGCTTGACCTTGGTCTGCGCGAAGAGGCCGGAATGGGAGAGCGGCATCGCCAGGAGGAGCATGGCGACGGAAACGATCTCAAGGAGTCTCGGTTGAGGCATGGTCTGGGATCTCGTTCAGGGTCTTTGTCGGATGCTGGTTCAGGGAGTTGAGCAAACGGTAACGCCGCGAAGGAGGACCGGAGGTTTTATGGTTCCGAGTCGCATTCCCTGCCCATTGTAAACGTTCAGGTCTCCGTTCAGAATGCTCCCCCCTTCCCTGAACGCGGCATTGGTAACATAAACGGTATCGTCCGGGGCAATGGCGAGCTGATTCTGGTATTGGATACCGGATGTAAAGATTTTCTTAAAAGCGCCATCCACACCGTAACGGAAGACCGTGCCCGAGCTGAAATCGGTAACCAGAACCTCTCCGTTTTTTGCGATCGCGACGCCCTGGGGGCGCTTGGGTAAGAGGCTCGCCGGGGCATTCAGGAACGGTACCGCGCCGGAGAAGCTCGGTTTTGGCGCCCGCATGATGCGGCCGGCCGTTCCACCCACCTCCGTACTTGGATTGTCCAGAACAAGAAGGTCACCCGCAAACGGGCCGGTGATCAGAAACGCGCCCGGTGACACCTGTCCGAGCTTCCCGGGTGTTACCGCCGAGAAAGTACTGCCCCCCATGACCTGTTCCGGAGGGGCGAATGATTGCGTCGACTGTACGACACCGGGAATCCGCCAGATGCCTTGAGTCTGCTGGCTGGCGGCATTAGAGACTGTACCGAAATAGAGGTCGCCGTTCGCCGCGAAGAGCAATGCATCGGGACGAAGCTCGGTCGCGCCCCACTGCGCGACCAGGGTTCTGTCGCTCCCGTCCTGATTGATACGCCAGATCTGGTTGAGTGTTTGTCCGGCGGCATAGATCTCGGTGAAATAGAGGCGCCCGTCCGGCCCGCAATGGATCACCTGGGGATTCGCCAAACCGGTCGTGACCTCGCTTACCCGACCCTGGCTGAGGTCTTCCAACCTCAGCACACTTCCCCTCGGCGCCCCCTCGGCGCCCGTCATAAACACCGCGACCGCCGCCGGGTTGGCGGCCGAACCGGAGTTCAAGGATCTTGCGGCTTCCGGCCAGGTCAGAAGGAACAGCAGGGCCAGAATCCAAATGGACTGAATGGCCGCGTAACGCGGCTTTCGAAGGCCAGATTTTCTTTTCATATTCTCCTCTGTATGCTTGGAGAAACCCAAAGCAGGTTTCATTCGGCCCACCAACCCGAGGAGTGTACCCGGAGACATTCTATCATCCCCTGCAAGACTTCGCTTGTTTCTGGCCCCTCGGCACGAGACTTAATCCGAGGGTCTGCCAAACCCGTTCGTAGTGGTGCCTTAAGACGGGACTCTGGAGTTTGTACATTTTGCGCCCGGCGGCTCAGAGCGAGAACTGGATATCCGATATTCGTCTGTCGAATTATGTTCTCGGACTGGCCTCCGCCGTTTGCGGAGATCTCAAGC
>JACQTD010000321.1 GCA_016210985.1 Acidobacteriota bacterium | reverse complement strand
TTCACGCGCGCAGCAGTCCCCAACCGGACGATGACAGCAATTGCAATACGCTGATTTTCTTCACAGTTACGGCAGTGCCAGGATTCCTTCCGGCTCTTCGAGCCTCGTGAAGCCTTCGGCGTCCACTACCCCGCCCTTATGGGACGGGTCTATCCGGAACGGATGCGCACCCCGCATTCCCTTCCGGCTCATCCCTCAGGGATTCCCGGCAGCCTGCTCGACGGAGGCAGTGAGTTGGAAGACGCCCGCGAAGCCCGCATAGTCGAGGATCTGTTTGACTTGGGGTTTCATCGACGCCAGTACAATGCTCCGGTTCGAGTCTTTGGCCCGGATGGCGGCCAGGAGCAGTACCTGCAGGCCCGAACTGCTGATGTAATCCAATTCGGACAGGTCGAGGACGAGCTTGGTTTCGGCTTCCATCACCTTCAAAAGCCTGTCGCCCAACGTTTTTGAGGAGCCCACATCGAGCCGGCCTTTCAGTCCGAGAACGGTGACCTGACCTTCCTTCCCCTCGGTGATCTCTAACATAATACCTTTCCCCCAGCGGTTCGCTCATCGGCCGCGCGATTATGGCCGGTCCCAACTTTTGTCCATCACGAGCACATTCTTTTCGCCCCGCCGATGGTACTCGATCCGTTCCATCAATTGTCGAATCAGGTGTATCCCCAATCCGCCGACCGGCCGCTCATCGATTGGCTTGGCCGTTTCCGGCTCCGGGTGCTCCAGGGGATTGAACGCCAGCCCGTCATCCTGCACCTCGGCCGTCAACCGTTTTCCGTCTACGCGGATGATGACCTCGATCTCATGGGACCCCGGATCCGGAAAGCCGTAGGAGATGACATTGACCAGGACTTCCTCCAGCGAGAGATCCAGCGCCAACCGCACTTCCTCCGGTAATCGGCACCGGCCGGCGAACGCCGTCACAGCATCGTGCATCCGTTGGATCTCGGCGAGATCGTTCCGTAAACGGATTGACATCTGTGCCCCCACGACGAGTTCGAGCCGGGTTAGACGCCGAGATACCTGAGCGCCAGTACCGTGATGTCATCATTCTGGGCAAAGCCGTTGGAAAACGCTCTCACGCCGCCGATGACGCCCTCTATGATCTGTCGGGGCGACACGCCCGGCACCTGCTGAAGCAGGCCCGCCAGCCGCTCGTCGGAGAAGAATTCCTCCTCCCGGTTCATGGCTTCGGTTACGCCATCGGTGTACAGGATCAGGCTGTCCCCGGGCTTGAGGGAGGTCTTCTTCGTATGGTAGGGCATCTTACCCATCATCCCCACCACCATGTCACCCGTGCCTTCCAGGACTTCCACCGCCGCCCCCGAGGCCCGCTGGACGTAGGGTGGCTGGTGGCCGCCGGTGCAGTATTCGATGAGACCGCTCCGTAGGTGGAGGATGCAGTAGCAGGTGGTGACGAACATGCCCGAATCGCTTTCGAGGCAGAGAACGCTATTGACCGTCTCGAGACAATCCCCCGGCGCCAGGCCCCGGAGCGCCGTCGCTCGCAACATGGCCCGGCTGAGGGCCATATAGATCGCGGCCGGGACGCCCTTGCCCGAAACGTCGCCGATGACAAAACCGAGCCGGTCGGCGTCGATGAGGAAAAAATCATAGAAATCGCCTCCCACCTGTTTCGCCGGAATCATCTCAGCGTAAATTTCATAGCCGGGAACTCCGCCGGGCGGATTGAATTCACGCGGGAGAATAGATTGCTGTATGCGGCTGGCGATATCGAGTTCCTGCTTGATGGAGACCAATTGCTCATGCTCGCGCAAACCCTGCTTGAGCAGCACCACCTCCTGCAGCGTCTTGTTGAGCGTCATCTGCAGGTCGTTGAAGTCGATGGGCTTGGTCAGGAAGTCGAAAGCGCCGCGGTTCATGGCCGTGCGTATATTGTCCATGTCGCCATAGGCCGACACGATCACGGCTTTCAACACCGGGCCCTGTTCACTGAGCCTCGACAGCAGGGTCAATCCGTCCATTTCGGGCATGTTGATATCGCTGAGCACGATATCGATCTCCTTGACTTCCTGCAACTTCTCCAGGGCCTCTACCCCGTTGTGGGCGAAGAGGAATTCGAACTCTTTATCCCTGATCTGCTGCCGGAATTTCTGCCGTATTAGCAGCTCGAGATCGGGTTCATCATCTACCACCAGAATCCTTGAAGGCATCTCCTGCTCCGCGAGTCAATCGTGCTACATGTCGAACATTTTCGATTTGAGGGCGTTGAAGTCGATGGGCTTGGTCAAATAGTCATCTGCCCCGTAGGCCATGGCCGTCCGAAAATTCTCCTCGTCGCCATACGCCGTGATCATGAACGTCCTCAACTGGGGAAGCCGTTCCTTGATCTTCTTCAGCAGTTCGAGGCCGGTCATGCCCGGCATGTTGATGTCCGAGAGAATCAGCACGACGTCGGCGCCGCCCAGGGTTTCCAGATACTCGAGCGCCCTCTCCCCGGAGGAGACGAACTCGAAATGCAGCCGGTTCTCGCGAATCTCCCGCCGAAACTTCTGCCGGAAGAGAAGTTCCACATCCGGCTCATCATCGACCACCATGACTTTCATGGATTCACCCCCGCGGTCACGCCGGCGTTCCGGGGTAACACAATGATGAACTCCGCGTGTTCGCCGAGTTCGCTATCGACCTTGATCTCCCCCTTGTGCTGTCCGACGATGATGTCATAGCTCATCGACAGTCCCAGTCCGGTCCCGATGCCGGCCGGCTTGGTGGTGAAAAACGGGTTGAAGATCTTCCCCAGAACCTCGGGAGGAATGCCCTTGCCGTTGTCGCGGATCCGGATCTCGACCCGGTCGCCGAGATTTCGGGTACGCGCCGAAAGCTTGGGCGAGAAGGGTTTTCCGACCTCCTTGGCTTTTTCATGCGCGGCATAACAGGCGTTGTTGAGGATGTTGAGAAAAACGCGGCTCACATCCTGAGGTACAACTTCCAGCATGCCGACCTGAGGATCGAATTCCTTCTCGATCGTGATGTTGAACGAGGAGTCCTGCGCCCGCATTCCGTGATAGGCGAGATTCACATACTCGTCGAGGACCTGATTGATGTCAGTGGGCTGGCGCTCCCCGGGCTTCGCCCGCGAGTGGAGCAGCATGGATCGCACGATGCTGTCGGCGCGTTTGCCGTGTTCGTTGATCTTTTTCACGTTCTGCTGCAAGTCGTTCAAGAGTTCCGCGATCAGTTCCAGCTTATCCGGCTCCAGCCGATCCTGCTGTTCCTCGAGCGTCATTTTCAGGTCCTTGGTCAGATCGACGGAAAGTTCCGAGAAATTGTTGACGAAATTGAGCGGGTTCTTGATCTCGTGGGCGATGCCGGCCGTCAGCGCTCCCAGGGACGCCATCTTCTCCTTCATGACCACCTGCCGCTGCATCGCCGTGAGCTGCTCAAGGGTCTGTTCCAGTTTCTCGTTCTGCTCGGTCAACTCCCGGGTCCGGTCGGCGACTTTGTCTTCGAGGGTGTGGCTATACTCCTCGAGTTCCGCCCGGGAGCGGCGCAGGTCCTCGACATGTTCGGCCAGCGTCCGCTGCATGACGATGAACGAATCGGCAAGCCGGCCGATTTCGTCCCGCGAGCGCGTGGGCAGAATCTCGATGTCTGACGGGATCGCCATGGCTTGGGAGAAGTCGGATTTCGCCAGGGAATGGGCATGTTTCGCGAGCGCGGTGAGGGGAAGGGATATCCGTCTGACGAACAGATAGGCCGCCAGCATGGTGAGGAGGAGGAGCGCCACCATCATCCCCTGCTCCCATAGGACGGCCGTCCAGATCTGCCGGTTGATGATCGCCCGGTCCATTCCCACATGGACCGTGCCGGCTACGCCCGCCAGGATCGGAGCCGAAACGTCGAGGTAATTACCGAGGTCCGCGATGTCAATCTCGCGCACCAGTGTGCCTTCGACCAGGTTCCGGACTTCCGGCGATTGGGCAGCGGCCTGCATCTCCGGAGGGATGGCGGGAATGAAGGTGTGGCAAATGATTTCTCCGTTCGAATCGTTGACGAAGACATAGGCCACGCCTCCGATTTCGGTGTACTGGTCGATCACCGACTGGACCATGGAGATGTCGCGGATGGCCATGGTCTCCGCGCTCGCATCCGCCACGCTGGTGGCGATCGCGGTTCCGCGGCTGGTGAACTCTTCGGTCAATCGCTCGAAGAGAATCCAGCCGGCGAGGACCGAGGAAGCATTGGCGAGGACGCCGAAAAGAATGATGAAAAGCAGGAGTACCTTTCGGAACAGGTGATCCGTGATGAGGTTGGTTATCTTCCTTATTTCCATGCAGACCAATCCGTGAGTGGAATAATCCGGCCATCCTTGACCGTCGCGTAATACACCTGATCGAGCGCTTGATGCTTTGTAGGACTAAAGCTGACCTTGACGCCGATACCGAGGTCGAAGTCCTTTATCGATTCGGCCGCCTCCCTCAATCGTGCACGGTCGAAATTCGCGCCCATACGCCTGAAGATCTCGATCAGGAGCTTGGCGTCCAGAAATCCCTCCAGGCTCGCGAAGGTGTATTGCAGCGGTTCGTAGGGTTCCTTGACCAGTTCCACGGAAGGCATCGGGCGATGGCGATCCATGAGCATTCGGTACTCCCGAACGGCCGGGAGGGTGGTGTTTTCGTAGCTCGGAACGACCTGTGATGCGAGGATGTTCTTCGTGTAGTCGCGTCCGCTGGGGTGGCCTGCCTCCTGGAGCATCTGAACGAGGACTTCAATTCCGCTGCCGGATAGGCCCGCGATCGGGATCTCCCACCCGGCGTCCCTGGCGTCCCGGATCAGGGCGGCACAACTGGCAGTGGTTGCGACCGCGATGACGGCGTCGGGATTCGCCCGCCTCAAAATGTCGATCTGGGGCCGCATGCTCTCGGAGAAGGGCGTTCCTCTTCGATAGGTAGCCTCGGCCACCATCCGTAATCCATGTCTGGTTAGCGCCCTTCGAACCCCATCCCAGCCGCTGCGGCCGAAGGCGTCTCCCTGGTAAAGAACGGCGAATCGCATCCTTCCCACCGAAACGAGGTTGTCAACCAGGCCGGCGGTTTCATCCCAATTGGAGGCCCGGCACTTGAAGACCACGTCCTGATACGGAGGCTGGCGAAGTAACTGGACTCCGCTGAAGGGAAAAAAGAGAAGGATCTTCTCCTCCCGGTATCGCTGTAGTAGTGGCAACATGCGCACTACAGTCGGAGTACCCGTATATCCAAACAGCAGGAATACCCGGTCCTTCTCAACCAGCTGGATCGTGTTGAGAATGGTCTGGGTCGGGTTGTATCCGTCGTCATAGGCCTTGACGACGATTCGTCGCTTGCCAATGCCCCCGTTCTGGTTTACTTCACGAAAATAGGCCATCGAACCGCGGTAGCGTTCGATGCCGACGGCCCTGGAGTTGCCTGAGAAGACGGCTGACATGCCGATGACCAGATCCTCTGTCCCCGCTTCGGCAAGGATGATCTGGGCAGCGCAGATCGTGGCCATCAGCGTCCGTCCACAATATCGGAAAGGCATTTGACTCATTTATGGGGGCCCGATGGGGCAAAAATCCTATCAGACCGCCGATCGAATAACCACCAGGATGCCCCCTCTTTGCCCTGGGACCGACCCCTGGGACCGCACGCATCTTGCGTGCAGCATTGCGTGGGTTGGTCCGGCTTCCCGAGACTCGAACTCCTTCACGCAATACGGCACACAAGATGCGTGCGGCCCCAGGCCGGTCTCCCTCGACAACTTCTGGCTCCATGTGTAATCCTCAGCGAACAAAATGGAGGGCATACATGCTTCGACAACAATCCAGACCTGCGCTTAGATCGCTTCTCTGCATCCCGATCCTCTCACTCGCAGTGATTACCGGCGCCTGCGGCAAATCGAACCAGGAATCCGGGGCGGGCGAGCCCTCATCGGGCGCTTCTTCCGCCATGGAGTCGGTCAAGCGGGCTGTTCATGGCGGCGGCGACTTTGAAGGAACCATAACTATGAGGATGGAGACCGACAACCAGAAGGCGTCCGAAATCGTCTATTCGCTCAAGGGACAGCGCAGTCGGATGGAGATGAACATGGGTGCGATGACCGGCGCACAGGGTGTTATGCTTTGGGATGTCGAGGCCGGGAAGATGACTACGCTGATGCCGGCGATGAAGATGTACATGACCATGGACCTGAAGGAGACTGTAGAGGGACTCAAGGGTAAGAAAGAGACCATGGCTCCCGAAGGGGAGCTCGAAAAGGCTGATTTCCCGCCGCTGAAGCGTACCGGCGTGGAAGAAACGATAGCCGGGCATCCGTGCGAACACTGGGTGATGGGAGAGAAGGAGCATATCGATGTCTGCATCGCCAAAGGACTCGGGTATTTCGGTATGGGGAGTCAGATGGGCGGTCTGGCGGCGATGAAAGCGCTGGTTTTCAATCTCAAACAGCTCGCCGCCGCCGCTGCGCATCCGGAGTGGATGGAATTCCTGGAAGGCGGCGCTTTCCCCTTAAAACTTACCATGATCGAGAATGGCAAGTCCCGGATGTCCATGGAAGCGACAAAGATCGAACGGAAATCGCTCGACGATTCGCTCTTCACCGTTCCCTCGGATTACAACGAAATGA
>JACQTD010000046.1 GCA_016210985.1 Acidobacteriota bacterium | reverse complement strand
GGTTCGTAGTCCCGCCTTAAGGCGGGCTTTGCCGAGGCAGAACATTCCGGCTGAAGCCGGTACTACGAACGGCCGCCAGGTTCGTAGTGGTGCCTTAAGGCGGGCTTTGCCGAGGCAGAACATTCCGGCCGAAGCCGGTACTACGAACGGCCGCCCGGGGGTGTAGTTCCCCCTTCCCGTTGCATCCACACGCGCGGGGCCTGTGTTAGCATGTGGCCCAGAATCGATGCTTGATATCACCTTTACCCCGAAATGAAAGGAGAAGATTCGACATGTTCAAGTCCCGAACGGTGATCCCGAGCGCGATCTTATGGCTGGTAGTGGTTGGATCAGCACTTGCCTCCACCACCCGTCTCATCCAATCGCTCACCCCGTTTCAGCTCGTGGAACCGTCCGGCGACAGCTATGAGTTCATTGTACAGGGAGACAACCGGCCTACCGGCCCGGGCAAGCCGCTGCCGCGAACCATCTATCAGGTTATTGAAGAGATTCGCCTGCTGCAACCGGCGTTCGTGCTCAGCGTGGGCGACATCGTTTACGGATACGGCGACAGCCGGCAACGCCTGCTGAACGAACTGGATTTGTTCCAGAGCCTCGCCGAACGGACCGGTGTGCCTTTCTTCAATGCGCCCGGAAACCACGAGATTCATCAGAATCCGGTAGCCTTTGAGATTCTCCAAGCGCGCTACAAGGAGCTGTACGGCTCATTCGATTACGCAGGATCGCATTTCGTGGTGCTCAACACCGATGAAATCGGGCGCGAGGGCAGGATCGAAGGGGAACAACTGGGATGGCTCCAGGCGGACCTGGAGGCCAATAAGACTGCCAGGCATATCTTCTGCATGATGCATCGTCCGATGTTCGCCGTACTCAATCCCGACTTCGATCCCAAGAAGAAGCAGAGCTTCGCCAGCCGGGCCAATCGGGACGAGCTTCACGAACTCTTCAGGAAATATCCGGTTCGCATCGTCTTCTCCGGGCATGAACACCTCTATCACCAGGAAACCCATGACGGTATCAGGTATATCACTACCGCGGGCAGTGGAGCCCCCCTGTATGCCCAGCCTCAGGACGGCGGCTTCTCCCACTATGTATTGGTCCGCGTCAATGGCGACAAGGTGAGCCTCCAGGTCATCGAGCCCTTTCATTTGGAAGTGACGTATATTGCAGGTAATGACGGATTCGAACCTGCAGCTTCGGCCAGAGTTTCCAACTCTACCGATGCTTTCGTTCGTGCGCAGAATCTGGTGTTTCGGCTTCCTCGCGTGAGTGAAAAGGGAAGTTACCAAGTAAGCGCGGTCCTGAAGAACCGGGCAGGGGAGCCGATTGACCTCCATGCCATCGTGCGCGGTGCCACGGATAATGGGGACGGAAGCGCAAATGTGAGCGTCGCGCTCGATATGCCCGCCTCCAGCACCACCTATGTCACCGTCGAGGCTCACGAGTAGTGCCATACCCTGGGGACAGCACGCGGATGCGTCAAGCAAGTGCTGTCCCAGGGGGACTTCAGTGCCGGTATCTTCGATTCTGGCTACTCGCTCTCACTTGTAACCGTTCGCTCTGCCGGACTCCCACAACCTGAAGGTTTCGTACTCGAATCATGGCCGCCCAAAAATTGGGATGGCCGCGCCGTGGATGTGTCGGGCCTCATCCGAAGCGAGGAAGAGGATCAGGTCGGCGATTGCTTGAGGCGATACCCAGGCGTCGAAATCGGCTTTCGGCATAGCCTGCCGGTTGACTTCAGTATCTATTGTGCCGGGCAGGATCACGTTTACGTTGATCTGTTTCCCTCGAACCTCTTCGGCAATCGCCTTCGTCAGGGCAATGACACCCGCTTTTGAAACGCTGTAGGCGGCCGCCCCCGAATATGGTTCCACGGCCCCGCGCGAGGCCGTATTGATGATGACTCCGGAACCCTGATCGAGCATGTGCCGGAGCGCTGCCCGGCAGCAAAGGAAGCAGGACTTCAGGTTGATGGCCATCATGTGATCCCAGGTCTGCTCTTCCAGCTGGGCCAACGGAATGTCTCCTATATATCCGCCGGCCAGGTTGACCAGGGCATCGATCCGGCCGAACCGGTCGTACGCGGATTGAAAAAGGCGGTCTACGTCCTTTTCCTTGGTCACGTCGGCCTTCACCGCCATCAACTCCGGCGCGTCCGGATGATCCAAGGATACCAGCGCGTCCTGAGTCTGATCCGTACGATAGGCTGCAACAACCTGGGCCTCTGCCCGAAGGAAGGATCGCGTTACCACCATACCCAGCGCGCCGGCGGCACCGGTGATCAGTGTAATCTTTCCTGGAATTCCACCCATGGTCCAGGCGCTCGTGTTACATCGTGATCGTACTCCACCTCGTGATCGTACTCGGTTTTCGCGCCGCCCAAACAGTTCCAGCCACTAGTACGGTCTCAGACCTGACTCACTGCCGAGGACGATCACGAGGACGAGTACGATCACGATGGCGGGAAACTGCTCTTTCGCTGCCCACTGCCTACTGCCCACTGCCCACTGCCTACTGCCTACTGCCCACCGCCCACCGCCTACTGTTTACCGCCTGCCGCCCACTGCCTTCCGATGTTCCACCTCGAGTTTACCCATCATCTCCTCCCGCCGCTCGTACAGCCGTTTCGGACTCCGCGGCGGATGTTTGGCCAGTGCATAGGCGGTGATGATGGGCAGTGCAATGGTGCTGTCGACGTAGCAGGTGATCGCGTCCGGCAGTTTGTCGGGATCGACCTTCTTCCAGCTCACGGCTTCGCTGGGTGTGGCGCCGGAGAGGCCGCCGGTATCAGGGCGGGCATCGGTGATCTGGAGGAAGTAATCATGGCCGCGCTCCTCGATTCCGAGCACTTCCTGAATCTGCGGCTCCGTTTGCAGGAGAAAGTTCTTCGGCGAGCCCCCGCCAAGAATGAACACCGCGCTTTTTCCCCCGCTTCGTTTCGCGTCGAGCACGATGGCCGCCGTCTCATTCACATCGAGCGAGACGTCGAAACGGAGCCTGTTCCCGGTAAGCGCTTTCGCCGCCACATTCATGCCGATCGAGCTGTCGCCCGGAGATGAGGTGTAGATCGGGACGGCCTGCCGATAGGCCGCCGAAAGAAGGGACTTGGTTGTTTGCTGGAGCACCCGTTCACGTTCTTCGACATACCGGCCCACGCGATAATGAAACTCCGCGGTACCCATCTCATGTTGAAACTCAGGCGCTGAAATAACCTCGCGGAAGAACTCGTCGGTCGAGAGCAGCACGCGATAATCGAAGAAGATGTCGTAGATTCTCACTACGCCTTCTTCCCGCAACAGCACATCGTCGATGCGGGGGTCACCCTGGTGCATGGCCAGGCCGATGCCGAAGTGTGTGTCGTGATAAAGATTCGCGCCCGTCGAGACGATCCAATCGACGAATCCATGTTCGATCAGGGGAAGTACTGCTGAGATGCCCAGCCCTGCCGGAGTAAGTGCGCCCGTGAGGCTCATGCCGATGGTTACGTCGGGTTCGAGCATCCGGCTGACGAAGAGCCGGCAAGCCTCGCGAAGGCGCGCGGCGTTATAGGCCATGAAATTGTCATCAATCAAGTCGACCAGCGAAATACCGGCCTGAATGGGTGTCGGATCGATCCGCTTTCCGCTGAGATATCGGCTCTTTTCCTGCATTCCTCGATTCTCCTTCCGCGCATCTTAGCAGTCGGACTATGGGCTGGCGAGCGGCGGTCGGATTCGGTTACGATCGAAGTCCACGGATGACCACGAATGCACGCAGATTGAATAACGCGACCCTGTTCGCGTTCATCCGCGTGTATCCGTGGATGGGGGGTGTTCATGAAACTGCACGACTGGAATGAAATCGAAGAAGAGGTCTTGAGTCAGACCATTTCACGAAAGATGATCACGGGCGAGAAGGGCATGGTGGCGCGGATCTTCCTGAAGAAGGGCGCGATCGTTCCGGAGCACAGTCACGAGAATGAGCAGTTCACCATGGTTCTGTCGGGCGCATTGGAATTCCGGATCGAGGGGAAGACGATCATTGCGCGTCCCGGTCAGGTATTGGAGATCCCCAGCCATGTCGTGCACAGCGCCATCGCGCTGGAGGATACGGATGACCTGGACGTCTTTGTCCCTCCCCGACAGGACTGGCTGGAGGGCCGGGACGCCTACCTGCGCGGATAACGGGCCGTCGTTGGATGATCGAGGTTGGCTGTAGGGGGCTCACGCCGTGGAGCCCCCGGCAGTACGCCGGAAATGGAACGTGATCGGGGTGGTGGCTCGACGCACGGCCGGGAGTGGTCCACCGCGGTGGACCACTCCCCCAGGAGTTTCGACATTTAGCGCCCGG
>JACQTD010000320.1 GCA_016210985.1 Acidobacteriota bacterium | reverse complement strand
CCCGACTTCTGGTTCGGGTCGAGGGTCTCCACGCTGGCATTGCGTTGTGCGTCATAGAGGATGGCGGCCTCGGGGATTCGCAGCGCGTCCTTGTGTTCTTCGAGGACGATTTCCGCGTTCGCGGTCATACCGACCCGCAACTCACCGCCGGGATTCAGGATGGATACGCGGACTTCGAAGGTGGTGACATTGTCCTTCTCGACTCCGAGGGGAGAGAGCTTGGTGACTTTGCCGGTGAATTTCTTGTCCTTGAAGGACTCCACAGTGATACGGGCGGGTTGGTCCAGGAAAACCCTTCCGATATCGCTCTCGTCTACTTTGCCCTTAACATAGACTTCGCTGGTATCTCCAAGGGTCATCACGAGGGTGGCGTTCGAGCCGAGGACAAGGATCGATGAGACCGCATCTCCGATTTCGACGTCGCGGGAAAGCACGATCCCGTCGATTGGGGCCCGGATCGTTGAGTTCCGGAGATCCTCATCGGCGTTCTGAAGCGCGGCTGTAGCCTGGGCCACCTGGGCCCGGGCCTGGGCTATCTTGGCTTCGTCCACGGAGAGATTCGACTGGGCCGACCGCTGCCGGTTGAGCGCCATTTCAAAGTTCTTCTGGGCGTCCTCAAGGGTCTGGGGAGGGATGATGCCGTCGTTGAGCATGCTCTGATACCGGTCGGCCTGGCGTTTCAGGAAGGGCAAGTCGGGCCCCACGGCTTCAATCTTGTTCCGTTCATAGGAGGCCAGGGCGGCCTGAAAGTTAGCCTTCTCGCTCTCCTGTCGCGCCGTCAATTCACGGACTCGGGCCTCGAGTTGATCCTTATCGAGTTCGGCGAGAATCTGACCTGTTTTCACCGTGTCGCCAAATTGAACATTCAGGGTCTCCACGATACCGCTGGCCTTTGATTTGACCTGAACCTTGGTGATCGCCTCAATCTTTCCGGTAGCGACCACGGACTTGGCCAGGTCGCCTTTGTCGACTTTCGCCAGTCTAGCCGGATCCAATGGAGCGCCGCCGCGCATGAAAGCGCTGACGGCGAACACGCCGCCGACGAGCATGGCGATGGCGACGCCGATAAGTATGTATGTATTCCTTTTTCCGTTCTTTCGGGACATAAGTATCTCCGTCCTGCGGGCTCACTCGTACCGCAGGGCTTCAACCGGATCGAGTCGTGACGCTTTGATCGCCGGCAACATTCCGCTGATCAGACCTACGATCGCCAGGATGCCGGCGGCGGTGATCAGCGTTGCGGGTTCGATACGCAGGTAGATGTCGCCCTCCGTCGTATTCTGATCCGAGAAAGCGCTGAACAGCGTGATGGGACCGACCGCCCAGGAAATCAGGTAGGCGATGAGGATACCGACCATCCCGCCGCCGAACGTGATGGCGAGCGCCTCAGCCAGGAATTGAAGCAGAATATGCCGCTTCCTCGCACCGATCGCTTTCTCCATGCCGATTTCCCGCGTCCGCTGGGTAACTGTGACGAGCATGATATTCATCACCCCGATGCCACCAATGCCCAGCGTAAGCGTGCCGATGAAAGCCAGCAGCACTTTCAACGCCGTAGTGATGATGCGAAACTCGCTCATGTCCTCCATCAGATTCCACGTGTTGATAGCGCGCGGGTCCTTGGGATCGAAGTGGTGATGGCTCGCGAGAACGGTCCGGACGGCATGTTCGATCTTCTTCGCGGTTCCGCCCTCGGTTTCGATGAAGATGCCATGAAGAAAGCGGGTCTCGCGAAGATCGCCCATGGCGCTGAAGGGGATATAGACCTGACGATTGTCGGAGTTATCCCCCATCTCGATCTTCCTTCCCAAAATGCCAATGACCTGAAACGAGATGCCGTTGATGCGGACGTATTGTCCGATAGCGGGCTGTCCGGAGAAGAGCTTCTCCTTGACCGTGTCTCCCAGCACGGCGACATGGGCGTGACTGATCTGATCCTCTTCGTTGATGAATCGGCCTCGGGCGGGTTCCGTGCGGCGGATCCGCTCGAAGGAAGGGTAGACGCCCAATATTCGATACTTGAGCGTACGGGTCTCGTACTGGACATTCATCTCCTCTGCCACAAGCGGGGAGATACGCTTGACCATCCCGACTTCTCCGGTGATGACTCCGAGATCCTCCAAGGTGAATCGGATGTCGGTTCCCGCCTTCGTACCCCCGGCCTGGAGCGAGGTACGCCCTGGAAATACGCCCAGCAGGTTGGTGCCGAAGGCCGCGAAGAAGTTCATGATGGTTCGCTCGAATCCCGAGCCGTAGGCGAGCAGCAGCACAACAGTCGTGATGCCCCATGCCATGCCCAGCATCGTGAGCGTACTTCGGCGCCGGTTATGCCGGAGGGAGGTCCAGGCTTCAGTCAGGATATCGCGTACCACGGTCATTCCATCCTGAGCGCGTCGACCGGCGTCATTAATGCCGCCTTTCTAGCGGGATAGAGGCCGGCTACGATCCCGGCGACGGAGAGGGATACGACAGCCAGCACGGCCGATGCGGGTACAATTCGCGGGGTGTCGAAGCCCGCCGGCAATTGAACGCGGTCGAGCAACCGCATCAGACCCGCGGCCCCCGCCACGCCGAGCAGCCCGCTCAGAAGGGTCATGAGTGCGCCTTCCAGGAAGAACTGCCAGAGAATATGGCGATGGGTCGCTCCGATGGCCTTCCGCAAACCGATCTCCTTCGTGCGCTCCGATACCGAAACCAGCATGATGTTGATGATTCCGATGGCTCCCAGTCCGAGGGTCACCAGGCCGACCCCGCCCAGGAAAATGCTCATGGCATCAAAGATTTTTCCGAACGTCTTGGCGTTCTGGATCGTGTCCCATTCGTCAAAACTGTCCTCGTCCAGCCCATCGAAGCCGTGGCGGCGCCCGACAATCCGGTGTACTTCCTGTTTCGCCGACTCATGATCGTCGGCCGTCCTTGGCTGGTAGTTGACATACGAGACCGCGCCCTCCGCGTTATCGCCTTTCAGCGGGAAGAGCATCCTCATGGTATTGATGGGGACGAGGACCCGGATGTTCGTGGCGTTCCGGTCTTCCCGCCCGATCTTTGCGAGTACGCCCACCACTTCGAACCGATGACCGTTCAGCAGGATGGAGCTGCCAACCGCCGGGCGTCCGGGAAACATGTTCTTCAGCATCTCATGGCCGATGACAGCCACGCGGCGCTTTTCGATATTGTCCAAATCATTCATCCAGCGGCCGGTCATCAGCGGGAGCGTTCGGATCCGGCTGTAATTCGGCGTGACGCCGAATACCTGACCGTTCGTGCTGTTGAATTCACTCGAGGCACGAATGTCCTGGCGATTGAGGACGGGTGAGATCTCCCGGACCAACTTCGCCTCGGTCCTTATTGCAAGATAATCGTCGTAGGTCAGGCGAAAGGGCCGCGCGGAACTGAAACTGCCCTCAACGGCCGGGATCCTCCCGCCGTAGAGGAACATGATGTCTTCGCCAATCGACCTCAACTGCTGGATTTGCCCGGCCCGGAAGCCCTCACCCAAGCCGATGAGCAGTAGGAGCGAGCCGACCCCCCATGCAATGCCCAGCATCGTGAGCACGGACCGCAACTTGTGCCCCCAAAGCGTGCGCAGAGTCTGCGCGAGAAGATCTCTCAGCATCCGGTCGTCCCAATCGCCTTGATGTGTGCTTATTCCAGTTCATCATAACGACTTATGTGCCCTAACGGTTCCGGATATGTGATGGGGTCTGGGCCGTATCACGACGGCGGTTAAGTCTCAGACTGCACAGAGCCTAAGAAGTGCGGCATATTCCCCTACTCCTTTGACAGACAGAAGCTCGCTCCAAAGGTCGGCCGCCGGCCAACCTGGTTCTCGCCAACTTTCCACATCGAGCGAGCATGCTCGAACCCGGCTGGCCAATTCCCGCACGTAGGATGCCCGGTAGCCCAAGCGGACTTCGTCCGTCAGGAAGTCGACACTACACTCCGCAATCGCCTCGGCACCCGGGAAAGCGTGCAGGCCCTCGCCCCACGGCTGGCCCAGGCCGTTCACCAGGTTTCGCGTCATCCGCTCAGTCTGTCCCCAGCTGCAGTTGGTCGTGAGTATCATCTTGACCACGTCTTCGAAAACGGTGGGAGCCCGGAGAAGCCGCCCGGCCTTCAGCGACTTGACCCACTGGAACTCCGGTTCCGCGTCCAGGAGCGCATGCAGACCGCTGACCGATTCGTCCCAGCGGAGACACCCTCGGACAATGGCGATCAGCCGATCGGCGGCCGGTCCACCCAGCCTGCGATCACTCTGAATCCTCAAGCTGAGCTGCCCGCCGGTTTCCGAAGTAAGGTGGACGCGCGCCAACCGCTGGTTTCCGAGATCGACGATCCGGGACAGGATCCGCCGCTTACGATCCACCGAAAACGGCGGCAGCACACACCAGCCATGACTCATCGCCGCCGGCCAGAAACCGAAGTCGGCCGGCACGTCGATCAGGATTGTCTGTTCAACCATGGCGGGTCCTGCGCCGGATGATCATATCGATCCCATCAAAGAAATTGAGCCCGATTCCATTATTCACGGGAGTATAATCCAGCCGCACTTCGGGCGGTTGATAAACGGGTATGCGAAAATGGATAGGCATCGCGATGGCTGGGGCGGTCTGTACGCTGGCCTCCTGCCAGACCGGATCCGACCCTGCACCGGACGCCCGACGCCGGACCATCCAGTCGATCTATCCGGCCGCACAGTTTCTTACCCTGCCGTCGCTGGAAGGGCGGAGCGGCGGACGGTTGGTCGCGGCCCAGCGGGCCGGGCCCAAATCGTTCAACGGCCTGATGGCCGAGGATCAGGAGACGCTCTCGGTCTCGGAGTGTCTGATGGCCAAGCTCTTCCGGATCAATCGTCAGTCGCAGGAGGCCGAGCCGGAGCTGGTTGAGTCTTCCATCTATTCCGCGGATCGGCGCAACTTGCGCCTCCAACTTCGTCGGGGCCTGAAGTTTTCGGACGGACACCCCTTCACGTCCGAAGACGTCATGTTCACTTTTCGTGTTTTGTACGATCCGGCCCTTCGTTGTTCGGTCACGGACATCCTGACACCCGGGGGGAGTCCAATCGGATTCGAGAAGATCGATGAGTTCACGTTAGGACTGCGGTTCGTCAAACCCCATCCAACTCCCGAAAGGCTGCTCGACGCGCTCTTTATCCTCCCGCGTCACATACTGGAACCCCTCCACCGCGAGGGTAGCCTGGCCGGCGCTTGGAACTTGTCCGTTCAACCGAACCAGGTGGTGGGACTCGGGCCTTTCGTGCTGAAGGAGTATGTACCTGGAGAGAAGACGGTCCTTGCACGCAATCCGTATTACTGGAAAGCCGATCGGCATGGCGTGCAGCTGCCTTATTTCGACGAAGTCATCTTTCTGATCGTTCCCGATCGGAACATGCAGACCCTGAAATTCGAAAGCGCGGAACTCGATCTCGTCGGTCCGCTTTCTCCGGAGGACGCGAAGCGATTGGAGGCCGAAGGATCGGGGCGGCAGTTCAAGGTCATCCGCCTGGGGCCGAGCCTCATTTCAGAACTCATGTGGTTCAACCTCAATTCGGGCACGAATCCGAAAACCCACCGCCCGCTGGTTGATCCCGTCAAACGGGCCTGGTTCGAGGATGTCCGATTTCGGCAAGCGATCTCACTCGCCATTGATCGGACGGCCATTGCCGCAGCGGCTTTCGGGAACAGCGCGACTCCGATCGCGGGACCGGTTACGCCCGGAAACAAGTACTGGTTTAGTACTTCAGACGGCCGGGCTCAGTATGATCCTGAACGCGCCCGTGGACTGGTCTCGGAGATGGGTCTTGTCGATCGGAATGGCGACGGCAAGCTCGAAGACGCGCAGGGCCGGTCCGTCAGCTTCGTATTGGTCACGAATTCCGAAACCGAGGCGCGTCGCAGAGCCGGATTGGTGATTCAGGACGATTTGGGCAGGCTGGGCATCGGCATGGAAATGATTCCTATCGAAAGCAAGGCCTTGCTGGGGAGGATTACGGACAGCTTCGACTACGAAGCTGTGTTATTCAGCATCGTTCTGGGCGACACCGATCCGTCGGCGCAAGCCAACATCCTACGGAGCAGCGGGTCCATGCACTGGTGGAATCCCGTGCAATCCAAGCCGTCAACGCCTTGGGAGGCGCGGATCGACGAGTTGATGACGCGCCAGGAGGAGACCCTGGATCGGTCCGAGCGTAAGCGACTCTTTGATGAAGTGCAGGCCATCATGCTGGAGCAGGTTCCCTTCACCTACCTGGTGGCCAGGGACCTGGTAGTAGCTGCTCAATCTGAGGTCCAGAATCTCAAGGCGAGCGTCATACCTGATTTTCTGATGTGGAATGTTGAAGAACTCTGCCGGGAGGTGAGATAAGTTTATGACGGGCAAGCAACGCACTGCACTGGTCACCGGAGGATCCCGCGGCATCGGCTTCGGGATCGCGAAAGCACTGATGATGCAACTGGACATGAAGGTGATGATCTGCGGCCAGTCCAGGGAAACGACGGAGCGTGGCGTTGCGCAATTGCGCGCCTTGGCGCCGGGCGGGGAAGTGGATGGAGCGGTTTGCAACGTACGGAGCGACCAGGCCGTCCGCGAACTCGTGGCCAGGACCGTGGAGCGATTCGGTTCGATCGATGTCCTGGTGAACAGTGCCGGCGTGGGCCATTTCGGTCACGTCGCGGAAATGACTCCGGAGGTCTGGCGCGAGGTTATTGAGACTAACCTCTCCGGCGTCTTCTACTGCTGCCATGAAGTTGTGCCGGTCATGCGCGCGGGCGGCGGCGGCTATATCATCAATATCGGAAGTCTCGCGGGCGTCAATACCTTCGCCGGAGGGGTGGCCTACAACGCCTCGAAATTCGGACTGAACGGGTTCAGCGAGGCGCTTATGCAGGATGTCCGATACGAGGACATCCGCGTGAGTTATGTACTCCCGGGCAGCGTCTATACCGATTTCGGCGGTGGGCGCCGGGCGGGAAAGCAGGATTGGGCGCTCGAAGTGGACGATGTAGCGAGGGTGGTAGTCGACCTGCTCGGTCACCACCCTCGAAGTTTGCCCAGCCGGGTCGAGATCAGACCCTCCAAGCCGCCGCGGAAGAAATGAGCACTTGGGCTTAGGGCCTGCCCTTGCCGGCCGGGGCCATTGCGGTGCCGGTGAAAACCGGGGCCGATGACGGTATCGTCATGGCGCCGCCACCCGCGCTTCCCCCACGGCTTGCGGCTGAATAAACCGGCTGGCTCGAATAGCGGCCGCCACCCATATCCAACCAGCTCGAGGTCGCTACCCGGATCGGCTGTCCCGGATCTTTCAGGCTGATGCGGTATGGTTCTCCGTTGGGTTTCCCGCTCACCTGAGGTACCGAGGGACCGGCCCAGCCCCCTCCGACGTACCCGCCGAAGTATCCTCCACACCAGTAACCGTAGTTGTTGAAGTAGGGGGAGTAGTACGGCGATCCAAACGGGACGAAGGTGTAGAACGCAAACAGGGGATCGTAGTACCAGCCGTTTGAGCTGAGCCCGTAGGCAAACCCCGAACGGCGCATCAGCGAGCGGTTGGCCGCGATCAGGGTTTCAGCTCGATCCTGGCTCCAGTAGTCGAACTCATCTCTCCCGATATTGGCCAGTTTGGACAGCTCGACTTCGCCGGCGGTTACCCTTGCCATCTTGCCGTCGCCGACCTTCTTCTCACTTGCGCCAATCGGCTGAAGCATGGCACTGCCCTTGTGGATGGAGAGCTCCGTGACGCCTGGTTTCAAGTCGACCCGATAGAGACCGTCCTTCGTGATTCGCACCAGCGTCTCAGGCGTGGCGACGAGGATCGTGAAAATCTTTTCAAGGCCACCGGCTTCGACGATGGCGGATCCTGAACGAAGTTCGAAAACCATCCGGCTGAGATCCGTTTGGGCCGCCCTCACTACCGTATCCCGGTCCATTCTTAGAAAGGATCCCGGATTCAGCAGCAATTCAGCCCGGCTGTTCCGCCCGGTCCTGATCTGAACTCCATCCTCGAGTTGCTGGTGAGTCGCCACGTCGATCCAGGAGGACTCTCCCGGCATCTGAAGTTGCACCTCCGGTCCGGCATGGTTGACCAGGCCCGCACGCGCGGAGACCAGATGCTGGGCCAGTGCCGCCGGCGGCATTGAAGAACAGAGCATGACGGCGCCTATCGACGCTATCAGCAAACGACGCGAGATTCGGGCATTCATCTGTTTCTTCCTCCGGGCAGGGGCATGAAAGAGCTTACTCCTGGCACGGCGGCGAGTCAAACCACGGGAGCGCGGTCATATGGCTGTCTGCCGGACCGGAATTTGGATAATATACGGCGCGATGCCGCTGACTGGCCGGATGGAAAACTTCATCTCTCCTGAACCCGAGGTCCGTCTTGAAAAGGCTTTTCCGAGCCCCTTCAAGAGTATCCTCACGTCGGCCCGGACCTGTTACTCGCCCAAGGGCGTGGTCAGGGAGGAAGACTTGAGGGAGGGATCGGAATCACTCGCGGAGAGCCTTTACGCGGCCGGACATCACACGACGATCCAGCATGCCCATCTCCAGTTCTCCATCAGTAACGTCTCCCGGCACTTCCTCTGGAGTTTCCTTCACTCCCATCCCTTCTACAACTCCGAGCAGGTCAGCCAGCGGTACGTGGAAGTGAAACCGGGCGCCATCGCCATCCCGCCGCTCAAAGGAGAGGCGCTCGCTATTTACACGCGAACCACGGCCATCCAGATGGAGGCTTACCGTCGCCTGGCGGACGTCCTCACCGAGGTCGTGGACCGTGAATACCGGCGTATCTTTCCTCACCGTGACATGGATCGGAAGAAATATCGGAATGCGGTCTTGAAACTCGCGCTCGAAGTGGCCCGGTACGTATTGCCGATCGCCACGTTCGCTTATCTCTATCACACGATCAGCGCCCTGACGCTGCTGCGTTATTACCGGATGTGCGACCAGTACGATGCGCCCTTCGAACAGCGGATGGTCGTGAAGAAGATGATCGACGAACTGCTCAGGCTTGATCCGTTGTACGAAATGATCCTGGAGCAGCCTTTTCCGATCGAACAGACGCCCGAGTACCGGTTTGCGGAGGGCCTGAACCCACCCGCGCCGGCCGACTGCAAGCGGTTCCTCGATGCCTTCGATAGGGACCTGGGGGACCGGGTCTCGAAGCTGATCGACTACAAGACGCGGAACGAGGAGGTTCTGGCCGACGCCGTACGTGAAGTCCTGGGTATGACGCCGGCTCAACTTGATGACGTCTCAGCCATCGACGGCGTGCTCAATCCGGCGAAGAATCCGCTCCTCGCCGATGCGCTCAACCTGTCCACCCATTCCAAGCTGACCCGGACGCTCTTTCATCCCTGCTATACGTTTAAGAAAAGGCTCAGCCACACGGCCGATTCACAGGATCAACGTCACCGCATGACCCCGGCCTCGCGTCCCTGCCTGGCCCTGCACCTGACCGGCGATCCGGACTACATCACCCCACCGCTCGTGTTGGAGAATGAGGCGGCGAGCCGGCTCTACCGGGAAGTGATGGAGCGCACATGGGAGGCGGTAGGTCAATTGCGCCAAGCCGGCGTCAGCGATGAATTCGCGAGTTATCTTCTCCCCAATGCGGTCTCCATCCGGTTCACGGAGTCGGCGGACCTGCTCAATCTTCACCACAAACACGCCATGCGGCTCTGCTACCTGGCCCAGGAGGAAATCTGGCGCGCGTCCCTCGACGAAGCGAGCCAGATCGCTGAGGTCAACCCGCTGATCGGTAAGTATCTGCTTCCGCCCTGCGGCCATCGGCAGCTGGCGGGCACCCGGCCCTGGTGCCCGGAAGGCGACCGCTACTGCGGCGTTCCGGTTTGGCAGCTCCAGCTCAGCCAGTACGAACGGTTGATTTGAACGTGAGCGGGCTCACTTTGAGAGATGGGAGAGCACCGTGCTGACGACGCTGATCAGGAGCGCTCCGAAAAAAGCCGCCGCGAATCCGGTGATATCGAAATCGGGCACCAAGAAGTCCACCAGCTTGAGCATCAGCGCGTTGATGAACAGGGTGAAGATGCCCAAGGTGAGGATATTGATCGGGAGGGTCAACAGGAGGACGACGGGTTTGATGAAGGCGTTCACCAGTCCCATGATGACGGCCGCGCTGAGGACCGGCCAGAACCCTTTGATGTTGATGCCGGGAACGACGCCCGCAGCCAGCACGAGCGCGAAAGCATTGATCACCAGCCGGGTAATGAGCTTCGACATTCACGTCCACCCGACAGCAACTTTCCGGGCCGGATCGATGAGCACGTGCCCCTTCTGGCGCGCGAAGCGGACGATCTCCACGAGTATCTCGACGTCCTGGCGACAGTACTCCGCCACGTCCGCGGTCCTTCCCTCGCGCCACCAGGCGACGGCGTCGACCCCCGAGCCGCCTTTGCCGCGGCCAAGCGTGTGCTGGGCCACGGACTCCAGTTTTACCCTGTGCCCCAGCCGTTTAGTCAAGTCAACCAGCACATCGAACGACCGCGGGCGGAGGTGGTCGATCTTTCCGTATGCGCCCAGGACCTGGAAGTCGAAGCGCTCACCATTGAAGGTGACGATACGGTCGAACCGTCCCAATTCGTCGATGAGTTTCGTACAGTCGGCCTCCCACCATGTTCGGTAGGCGTTCGCCTCATCCCATGTGACAGCCACCGAGAGCCCGAATCCGGGTATGTTCTGCCAGCCGCCTTCGACTTCGTGCGCCAATCGAAGGGTCTCGACATCGAGATAAATCTCGAGCTTGGGAAAGAGGAGGTCGTTCATAACGTCACCGCATCATAGATTATCATGCTGGTTCACCCGAATCAGCAACCTTGATCGCCGTACCTTGTCCGGGTTCGTAGTGGTGCCTTAAGGCGGGCTTTGCCGACGCAAAACATTCCGGCTGAAGCCGGTACTACGAACGGCCGCCGGGTTCGTAGTCCCGCCTTAAGGCGGGCTTTGCCGAGGCAGAACATTCCGGCTGAAGCCGGTACTACGAACGGCCGCCAGGTTCGTAGT
>JACQTD010000332.1 GCA_016210985.1 Acidobacteriota bacterium | reverse complement strand
CGCCAGCCTTATAGGTGCTCTGTCACTTCAGGCTCGTGAAGGAGGCTGTCGTCGTCTGGTTTGGGACTGCTGCGCGCGTGAACCCGTTCGTCCGCGGCCTGAAGGGCCAGAAGCGATGCCGAGAAGCTGAGGCAGGCACAGGCAGAGAATTCCTATGGGCTATGTAGCACGGCCCGCGGGGCGCAAAATGTAGAAACTCCAGGGACCGCACGCATCTTGCGTGCGGTCCGGCAGGCGAACCCAAGATCCCAGGCGCCGAGGCTTTCCCGGATGATTCGGCGGACGATCGGGCGCGGGACCGCACGCAAGCTCCGTGCGCTCCCGGAGGGGCCTAGGGGGCGCCGGCGCTCCAGGGCGGAACGACTCCGGCGGAACGGGCATAGGCGATCGACTGGCCGAGATGCTCATGAATGTGCATCCCGACCGTGAAGAAAACATCACGAACCGTGGTCTCCCGGCCGAAGAGTTTGGCAGGCTTATCCAAGTCCGCATCGGACTTGCCGAGGACGGCCTGACGTACGTGTTCGAACGATTGTTTCAGGTGATCGACGACCTTGGCTTTGTCGGAAATCTTTTCCATGTCGCGGGAGATGCCGGCCGGAAGGGAAACACCCAGCGCCCGTACGATCAGCCAGTTGCCGCCTGCTATGTGCATGTACACTTCGCTCACGGAACGCACGCCGGCGGCCGGTCTCCAGGAATATTTATCAGGGGGCATCGCCTGTGCGAGATCGATCACCTTCTTCTCCACCGCGTCGAGTTGTTTCAGAAACTCGGCACGAAATCCGGTTGTGGGGGCTGCCGGTGTTGCCGGAGCGGCCGAAGCCGCCGGGGGCTTGGGAGCCGGCTCTGTTTGCGCCGGAACCTCCACGGTGACGCATCCGATCATGACCACGAAAAACATCGATTGAAAAAGCAGTTTGTTCATCCCCATTCTCCCGGCCGCCAATGCAATTCGGGCGGCCCACGCTTATGCCGTGCCGGCGATCGTCCTGGGTAACTCGCCAAACCTCTGGGTCGCAAATCCGACGATGGCCCCGAGCACACTCCCCGGCAGCATGATCTCAACGTAGAAATGGCGGCCCTGCTCATCGGGGAAGGAGGCCACCAGATAACTCAGGAGCAATCCCGTCACGAGACCGACCAGGATCCCCAAGGGCAGAGACTGGAGTCTTCGCGCCACGAATCCGGCGATGAGGCCGGTGAGCAGGCCCTTGAAGGTGGATCCGAGGATGATCCCCATCATCTGCGAGGCCACCTCGGGGTAGAAGAAAGCGCCGAGCCCATCCAGCAGGCCGAGAACCGCGCCCAGGGTCAATCCGAGAACCGGTTTTGACATACCATTCCTCCGCTCAGGAGAAGGCCGCCGCCCGCTTCCCGATCTCCTCTGGTGTCAGATCCTCCTTGTGCGAAGCCAGAGACCAGATGTGTCCGAACGGATCGGTGACCTGGCCGTAGCGATCACCCCAGAACATGTCCGACAACGGCATGCGCACCGCGGCGCCGGCGGCCACCGCCTGATTGAATCGAGCGTCCACATCCTCCACGTAAAGGTGAAGCACCACAGGGGTGCCCCCAATGGCCTGCGGGGACAGGCACCCTCCCATCTCCGGGAATTCATCCGCGAGATAAAGTACCGAGTCGCCAATCTGGATCTCGGCATGCATCACTTTGCCCTCAGGGCCGGGCATGACCATGAGCTCTTTGGCGCCAAAGGCACGTTTGTAAAACTCGATTGCATCCATGCCCCCGCGCACGACAATGTGCGGCGTAAGCGTGTGATGTCCCTCGGGAATAGCTTTGACTTTGCTTGACATGGGTCTCACTCCTTGAAGTTAATCTTTAACTAAAATCCATGCTCGCTACCTGGACGTGGCCATCCTTCTCTTACACGAAGCCCACACCGTCTTTAGCGTCCGGTGAAAATAAGGACCAGAACCCGCATGACCAGATAGGCCAGGATGAGCAACATCATGAACCGGTTTCTATCCATCCATCTGCCCGCGCGTTCCAGCAGATTTTCGCGATAGGCCTGAACGGGCCTCCCATCCAGGTATCGCGCGGCATCCTCGGCCAGTTCACCAGCGCTCCTGTAGCGGAGGCGTCGATCCTTGGCCATCGCCTTCAGGCAAATCGCCTCGAGTGGCCGCGGGATGTTCCCATCGAGTTCACGCGGGCGGTGGGGTGTGTCATGCACGACGCGCTCCCTGACGTCCGATGCGTGGGAAGGTTCGAAAGGCGGCCGGCCGGTCAGGAGGAAATAGAGCGTCGCGCCGAGCGCATAGACATCCGTTCGCTCATCGATCCGCTCGGTCTGGCCGAGCGCCTGTTCCGGCGCCATGTAAATCGGGGTCCCCATAACCGTGCCGTGCGCGGTTCTTACCTGTTCTCCCGCAGCGAGTGATACCGGTTGGAAAACGAGCGTCTCGGCCTCGTGCGAGATCCGGGGCTCCTCCTGGAGCAAGGCCCATTGCGGGTCGGGTTTGAGTGAGGACTCCTGGGACGTGACTTTGGCCACGCCCCAATCCATGACAAGCACTTCTCCGAAGGCGCCCACCATGATGTTCTCCGGCTTCAGGTCCCGATGAATGACCCCGTGGGCATGGGCGAAGGCCACGGCTTCACAGACTTTCTGGAAGCCGCGCAACAGGTCGGATTGGGAGACCCCTTCCCGTGCGTACTCGTCGAGGCGCTTCCCCTGCACGAATTTCATCGCATAGAAAACCCGTCCATCCGGCAGCGTTCCCACGTCGTGAATCGGGACGATGCTCGGATGTTCGAGCCGGGCCACGATTCTGGCCTCGCGCAACATCCGGCCCGCAAGGTCGCTTGAGGCGCCGTCCACGTTCATGACTTTGAGACCCACGCTACGGCCGAGGGTGGTGTCCTCGGCGAGGTAGACCGTGCCCATTCCTCCGGAAGCGATTCTCCTGAGAATCCGGTACTTCGAACCGTTCAGATCCGGGAGGTCGACCAGGCACCGAAGTCGTTCGACCGTATCGTCTGATAGCCAGCTCATTCCACCTCAACGCCGAGCAAGGCGCGGGCCTCGCGACGGAACTCCTCGTCTGTCGCCGTCACGCTCCGAACGTGAGTCATCACAATTCGGCGGAAGGCTTTGCGCGCCGCCGCAAGATAATTGGTTACCGTGGTCACGGGAAGGGAGAACTCCGAGGCCAGCTGCGCGTAACTTACCCGGCCGGATGGGATGGTCGCTTCGAGGTCGTGCTTTTCAAAGAGCAGGAAGTGCGTCTGCTTCCCTTGCCCCTCCATCTCCGAACGGAGGCGATCGACCGCCAGTTCGAAGAAGGACCGGGTAAATTCTTTCTCGAAATAATCGTCCATGCTCTCCTGGACGGCCGGTTCGTGGTGCCGCAATTCACCTTCCGCCGTCTCAAAATCGAGGGAGAGCACCACCGCCTCGCCGCCTCGTTTTATTCGCCGGGCCGCCTTCTCTTCATTGGCGAGGAATCCGTCCAGGCAGGTCCGCAGGAAGGTTCGAAACCGGGCCTTCGCCGGATCGTACGACCTGAAAAAGTCCTTCTCGATCGACTTGGCGAAGAATCCCTGGGTAAGATCTTTGGCGTCCTCGTTCGACTTGTGCCACTTGATGCGGATGTACTTGTAGACCGGTTTCCAGTACATGGATACGATCGTGTCGAACGCCCGGCTGCGCTCGGCCGGGTCCTCGCTCCCCGAGGCGACGATGGCGGACCAGCACGTCTCGGGAAACCTGGCGTTGGACCCGCCGATTCCAGTGTCTTCGATCATCGCGTCCATCTTCTCGCCAGTCGGAAACGCCGGTATTCTGTATCGATCCCGAACCTGAACGAATCCCGGATGCGATTTGTTCCCCATCCGGTCGTGATAACAATTTGAGACCATATCTTACGGGCTTCCCCGAACGATTTGAAGCAGGCCCGGAAGGAACATCGAGGGGTCATTTCTTGGAGCCGCCGGCCGGATTCCGCGGCGCGTCCCGCTGTTTCTTCGGGAGCTTCGCGAAGACCATGGCATAAGAATCGGTGATCAGGCTTTTGATTTCCGGCTTGCCGAGGGCGTCCAGGCGCTGCAGGCAGACCCAATGATACCTGGCCAAGTAGGGCGCGGGAACAATGTCCTCGCGCTCCACCAGTTCGGAAAACTCCTCGGGCGTGCATTTGAAGGAGAGGGTATGAACCGCCCCGCCCAGGCCGATCGCGGCGAAGATTTTTCCCCCAACGCGGAAGAGCAAGTCATGCTCCCACTGAATGTCTTCAGTGGCCTGGAGTTTCTACATTTTGCAAGTGGAAGCCAAGTGAATCACTAACCACCGCAGAGACGGTTTCCCAGCCTCAGCCGTGTTCACACGGCTTACCCGGAGGGCGAATAGGCCGGTCCCTGTGGGGCCGGTACCGCGGCGGCT
>JACQTD010000316.1 GCA_016210985.1 Acidobacteriota bacterium | reverse complement strand
GGAGGCGCGGAAGCTCCGGGTCCGGTCGACGAATTCGGGCTTACCCATCACTTGCCTTGTCGTCCGAAAAACTGAACCATCTGCTGGGTGGCTCCCCGGAAGAACGACGCTTCCTGGTGACTCAACTCCAAGCGTAACAGCGTTCGGCGCAGTTTTGGAACCATCACCCTCAATCGTGACGGCGGAAAGAACCCGGACTGCTGGAATAGCCAAGTGAGATCCTGCACCAACCCCTCCATTACCCCCAGACTCGCTGGCTCGGACCCGCCGTTGGCACGGACAACCGGGGGCGTACCACGACGGGCGAATTCATAGCAACAAACGGCCACAGCTTGACCGAGGTTCATGGATGGGGCGTCGGTAGCGGTGGGGATCCGCAGTCGGTGGCGGCAATGACTGAGCTCCTCGCGATTCAACCCCGTCTTCTCCGATCCAAACACGATGGCCGTACGCCCCCGCGAGGTCCCGGCTCCAAGCTGATCGATGAAATCAGCCGGCGTAAGATATTCCGTCTCATGCGGGTGACGACGGCCAGTGGTGGTGCCTGCCACGAGGGAGCAGTCCTGAACCGCTTCCGCAATGGATGGAACCACGCGGACCTGAGCCAGTATGTCGCACGCTCCGACGGCAGATCGTGCTTCTTCCCAAATCGGCGGATGAATGCCGACCAGTACCAGATCGGTGAAGCCGAAGTTCTTCATGGCGCGGGCAGCCGCTCCGATATTTAGCGGATTGCGCGCGCGGACCAGCACGATACGGCATGTCTCCGGTGTGAGTACGCTCATGCTGTTTGCGGCGGAGCGACGTGTGCGGATTTAACCCAGCCCCGCCAGGATCTGTGCTGCATGGTCCTCTACCACGACCTTGTCGATGATTCTCTCAATTCTCCCTTCCTCGTCAATCATAAACGTCATGCGCTTGATTCCCATATACGTCTTTCCGTACAGCTTCTTCTCTCCCCATACGCCATACCTCTCGGCTATTTCGTGTTCAGGGTCCGACAGCAACGGAAAGGGCAGTTCGAATTTCTCGGTGAATCGCTGGTGGGAGATCTGATCATCGGAACTCACGCCAAGCACCGTGATGTTGTGTCTCTTGAGTGCGCTAAAGTTGTCCCGAAGATTGCAGGCCTCCTTTGTACAACCAGGAGTCATATCCTTGGGATAGAAATAGAGGGCGATCTTCTTCCCTTTCAAATCTTGAAGCTTTACGGTCTTGCCCTGGGTATCTCTTAGGCTGAAGCTGGGTGCTTTATCTCCTGGTCTGAGCATGAATTCCTCCCTCAACCGCATTAGCGAAGTTCACTTGCTCGCATTGAACACGTGGCCGTTTTAGACCGCGCGGAACACGACGCCGAAGAGTATCACTGCGCAAAAACTTTGATAAGCAGGCCCCCGTCGAAAGAACCCCGATACCGTGGGTCGTCGCTGCGAACTGAAATGGACGGGGCCACCTCGAACCATAGATCGATAGGCGCATCGCGCCGGCTTCGAGCTAAGATAGAGTGTGCGGACAAGGGGCATCGCGTATAATGCGTCTCCTGAGGTCCTCACCGCCTAACATGTCTGGAGCATTTCGCACGAGCGACGCCTGAGATCATCTTCAGTCCGCCCCTGACTCCGCAGTGCGATGAAGCGACAGAATAGGTAGGAGGTCACGATCGTAACCCCTAGTCCAACGAAGACCAAGTCAAAGCGGCTGCGAAGGCTCGGCAGGTTGCGCCGGCGCGTGGCCCGACTCGAAATCATCAATGCTGTGGCCAAAGCGGCCAATTCCAGCCTTCAGCTGAACGAGTTGCTGCAAGTGGTAGTGGATACCCTCGGAGAGAAACTCCACTACGAATCGGTGATGATCGGTATCTACGACCCGCTCAAGGAAGAGATCACGATCCGTGCCAAAACCGGGTTGCACGTGGAAGGCTATCCTGAAGGCTACCGGCAGCATATCAGCAAAGGGTTGATCGGTTATGCCATACGGAACCGTGAATCGGTGCTCGTCAACGACGTGTCAAAGGACCCGCGTTACATGATCGGCGTTCCCTCCATTCAGTCGGAATTGGTGGTACCGACGCTACTCGAAGGCGATCCCCTGGGATTCATCAACGTCGAGAGTGAGCGTGTCGGCGAGTTTGAACCAGAAGACGCGATCATGTTGGAAACGATCTCTAACCAGTTGGCGCAGGCGATCAGAAACGCGCAGCTCTACGAATCGCGATGGCGGCAGGCGCGAAACCTCGGCGTTATTGTTGAGGTCAGTCGGGAACTGAACGATCTCAAGCCCGTCAAGGAACTGGTCCAGCGCATTGCAACAACCATTCTCAAAGTCATTGACTACCAGATCTTTGCCGTCCTACTACTCGATGAGTCGACCAATGAACTGGAGATCGCTGTCGCGGAGGGGTACGAACACGATGACTTGGTCGAGAAGGTGCGGATTCCCGTCGGAGAGGGGCTCACGGGGATCGCCGCCAAACTGGGCACACCCGTACGTGTAGGCGATGTAAGGACCGATCGCCGGTATCTCAAGCTTCATCCCCGGGCTATTTCAGAGCTGGCTGTACCCTTGATTTACCAGGGAAAGGTCATTGGGGTCCTGGATTTTCAGAACACCCAAGCCGATTATTTTACTGAAGAACATGTGGAGATCTTGACCGCGGTCGGCAGCCATATCGCAACCTCAATCGCCAATGCCCGGCTGCTCGAAGCCGTACTCGAGAAGGAGCGTAAGTTCGAACGCGAATTCCGCCTGGCGGCAAAAGTACAGCGGGCGCTCATCCCGAGAAACTTCTCCGTGCCGCCGGGATTCGGCCTGAGCGCGAGCTTCCGGCCCTCACTGGATCTTGCCGGCGATTACTATGAATTTCTTTCCCTGGGTCCGGATCGAACCGGTCTCATTATCGGCGACGTAAGCGGAAAAGGGGTGTCTGCGGCGATGTTGATGGCCGTTTCTCGAAGCACGGTGAACTCCTATGCGCGGAGGTATGCAGAACCCGCGACCGTCCTTAATAAGGCCAATCGGGCCCTGTACCAGGAGTTCATTGAACCGATGTACCTGACCCTGTTCTACTTGGTGCTGAGCGGTAGCGAGCGAACCATCCTATGGTCAAACGGCGGCCATCCGCCGCCTCTCCTTATGCATCGGGACGGAACCGTAGACCTGTTACCTGCCAGTGGGACGGTCCTTGGGCTGTTTGAGGAAGCTCGATACGAACAACAGAACGCACAACTTTACGCGGGCGATCTTCTCGTCATGTACACCGATGGTATCACAGAAGCCCGTAATCAGGAGGGATTAGAATTTGGAGTCAATGGAATCATTGAACTGATGCACCTGCACCGAAACCGACCGGCAGATCAACTTGCGGATATACTAGCCGATGAAGCCATCGCATTCAGTGGAAGAAGGGACCGGCAGCAGGATGATATTTCAGTAGTAGTCTTGAAGTGCCACTGAAACCGAAGCGCTGACTCCTTTTCACGGAGGGCCTATCCGCTTCTCCCTGAGAGCCTCAATCAACGCCTTGTTCGCGGCTGGGAATGGATACTTGTCAAGACGCCCTGGAGATTCCCATCGAACCCGCTGGCATGCGATTGCCCGTGCCCGAGTCGTCCGGGCAACGCATCGAAACACGTGAAGCCGCACTTTGAAGTGACTATAGGCGTACTTCAGGACAGTGACCTTATCCACAACCTCAACGCTGAGGCCGACCTCTTCAAGTATCTCTCGGGCACAGCAGTCTCTTAGTGATTCTTGCGGCCTGCGCTTCCCTCCCGGGAATTCCCAAAGACCGCCTAACAGCGCCTCCGGCTTCCTCTGGGCGACCAGAACTTTGCCTTGAAACCAGATGATCCCGACCGCGATCTCGCGATTGGGGAGCGGCCCTTTCTTATGGATCATCGGAATCTGTCCAACGAGCCCTTCTCGGAAAGCCGTGCACGAGGTTTTCCAGCAGCAGATACCGCATCGCGGGCGCCTTGGCCGACAAATCGTCGAGCCCAACTCCATGAGCGCTTGGTTAAACTGGCCGGGCTGATCGCGGGGGAGCAACTGAAGTGCGACTTGTCGCAACAGCTCCCGACCGGCTTTGATGCGTAAATCTCCAGTTAGCCCGTCAAGCCTGCTGAGCACTCTCACTGCGTTCCCGTCGAGGACAGGCTCCCGAACGTCAAAGGCGATACTGGCCACGGCAGCCGAGGTGTACGGTCCGCATCCAGGCAGTTGTCTGAGGCCAGCTACGGTTGATGGGATCCTGCCGCCTAACTCGTTTACTATCAATTTGGCCGTGCGATGTAGGTTGCGTGCGCGCTGGTAGTATCCCAAGCCTTCCCATATCTTAAGAAGCGAGGTTAAGTGAGCTGCGGCAAGTGATTGAACAGATGGAAATTGATTGATTAAGCGTTCGTAAAACGGCAGTGCCTGATCGACTCGTGTCTGTTGTAGGAGATACTCCGAGACCAGGATACGATAGGGATCGGAAGTTTCTCGCCATGGAAGTCTCCGCTGATGCTGAGCGTACCACCGTAGCAATGACCGCCGAAGGGCCACCCTTTCTGCGCGGCTCAACTAGACCACCTCCCGCGGCCGCCGGTGGGTTCTCTCCCCGCGCCCGGTACGGAATCCCGTAAAAAGATACTGCTGAGCGATGCCGGCTGTGGCACCGAATTCACGCTGGGCGCGGCGAGCGATTCGATCATCGCTCGTTTCCCTGCCGCGATAGAATAACTCGCACATGGCACGCCTCACCCATACGTCGATGGGAAAGGCCTCAAGCCGGTGATACCCGAAAAGGAGCACACACTCGACCACCTTGGGTCCGACGCCGGGGAAGCGCAGGAGTTCCTGGCGAAGTTCCCCGGTCGGGAGGTCGACAAGCGAGTCGAATGCGTCTCCTAGTCCGGCCACGCAAGCGGATGACTCCAAGACATACCTTGCCCGGTACCCTAGCCCGCAGGCGCGAAGGGCTTCCTCGGAAGCCCGGGACAGTGCGGTGGGAGTTGGAAAACCAAACTCGCCGCTCCCGGAATCGCCGATGGAATCGCCCCAGCCTCGAGCGACACCTTGAACACATCGCTTGATCCTGAGAATGTTGTTGAAGGCTGAGATAATGAAGGAGATCAGCACCTCGAACGGGTCTTGACGTAGAATATGAAGACCACCGCACCGCTCGATTAAGGAATCCATTCGCGGATCGCCCTTGAGTTGCCGAATGGTAGATTCATAATCTTGTTCAAGATCAAAGTAATACCTGAGCCCTTCGCTTCCCGCCTCCGCCATTCCTCCAGGCGACTCAAATGCAGTGTGGAGTAAGCCATCAATCTGATGCGCAGATAGCACCGTGCCCCGTACGATTCCCCGCCACTTCCCCGCCTCGACCCGGTTCCATCGAAAGCATTGCCCACTAATGAGCGTGCTGCTTAGGTCGAAAGAGGCAGCTTCAAGAATCATCTAACCCAGGGAGCCAAGACGAGAAACCCGTGCTGGGCGCCATGCCGGGTTTGCATACCGAACCGACCGAATCACTCTACTCATCCATTACTTGAACTTGTCGACATCGAATCATTGAGAGCTTGAATTTAACTAGATGTGTTTTCTACACCTTACATTATTCTCATTGTCTCGCATTACCGTACGTGAAACAAGATCGCAGCTCGACGGTAGATGC
>JACQTD010000031.1 GCA_016210985.1 Acidobacteriota bacterium | reverse complement strand
GAGCACGCACTGTCCACGGACGAACGATTCAGCAATCCAAAGCCTCTCAGCGGCAATTGACGCGCTTATTAATTAATAGCAGTAATAATGACGCAACGGTTGAAGAATACACTGGCCGATTTGGCGAGACAACGAAGCAAACTACGGAGGCACACCGTGCGAAAGTACGGTAACTTGATGAGGCAATTCTGTGCACAAAACTGCATGTTCACGAGTGGATTGAAGCCCTCCGATCCAGCCCGGCAATCGAGTTTACGATCAATTCATTGTCCCCGAGGAAGGGACGCCTTTATCGGTTCGTAGTCCCGCCTTCAGGCGGAATGTTCTGCCTCGGCAAGGCCCGCCTTAAGGCGGAACTACAAGCGTGGCTGGCGTTCGTAGTCCCGCCTTCAGGCGGAATGTTCTGCCTCGGCTAGGCCCGCCTTAAGGCACCACTACGAACCAAGGCGGAACTACGAACCAAGAAAAAACCCGCCAGACACCGAAGTGAATGGCGGGCGAACCAAACTTAATTCAGGAACCGCTTATTGGGCTGCTTTGCGGAACCTTGTCTTGAGGGCGTCCAGTACCCGCTCGGGTGTGAACGGAAGCTGGCGGATTCTCGCGCCGGTGGCGTCGAAAATCGCGTTGCCCATCGCCGCGGCAATCGCCGTGACCGTGACCTCGCCGGAACCCATCGCTTTCGCGACGTCTGGCCGGTTGATAAGCACGTTCTGCATATCGGGAACGCCATGGCTGAACTTCCACGTGGGATAGGTGATCCAGTCGATTGAGGTGACCTTCTCATTGTCCCATGTGACGTCTTCGCCGAGCGCCCGGCTCATGCCCTGGAGGGCGCCGCCTTCGTTCTGGTTGGCGATGCCATTCGGGTTGGATACGGGACCGGAGTCGGAGGCCATGGTGATCTTTGTGACCTTGACCAAGCCGGTTTCCTGATTCACTTCGACCTCGGCAATTACGGCCGCGTAACCATTGTTCCCTTCATAAAGCATGCAGGCGATGCCTCGGCCCGTGACCACACCCGTAGTCGAATTACCCTTCGGTGACGGACGAGCATCCCAGCCGAACTTCTCAGCAGCGGCCTTGATACAGTCTTTCAAGCGGGTGCCACTGACGGTCTGGAGCGGATCGTCATCGATGATGTGACGCAGGCGATACTCGACCGGATCGGCATTGACGTGAGCGGCCACCTCATCGATCATCGACTCCTGGCTCCAGGTGTTCTGCAGCCGGGCGGGCGCGCGCAGCGGTCCGGTCCAGAACGGCGACCGGATGCTGTGGGTCACAACCCGCTCGCTTCGGATGGTTCCGAACCAATTACGGTTTCCACCGACAAATCCCGCCATGTACGAAGGAACGGCGTTGCCGCCATTGCCAAAGTTGGTGGGATCATTCGCGGGCCCGGTTGCAGGCGTGAATCCCGGGAGGGGCCGGCCGACAGTCGCAGTGCTCACCAGCGTGCCGCCGGTTGCATTCGGTCGGCCGCCCTTGCCGGACGACCAGCTCTCCTGGTCCCAGGCGATCATGTTACCTTGGGCATCGATCCCGATCCGCTGTTTGTGGACGTAGGCCGGTCCGTAGTTCTCCCAGGCCATTTCGTCCTTGCGAGACAGCTGCACAAACACCGGGCGTCCAACCGCTTGGGAGAGGATCGCCGCATCAAAGGATACGGCATCGGCCCCGTTCAGTCCGTAACAGCCGGATCCCATTTTCCAGATCACCCGGATGTTATTCGCCGGAAGACCGAGCACATTCACCAGGGCCGCTTGCAGGGGCTGCACGCCCTGTGTCGGTGACCAAACCGTCGCCCGGTCTGCCTGCACATCAGCCACTGCAGCTGAAGCACCAAGCGAGCCGTGCATGTTGTAGGGATGGTAATAGGTAGCCTCGATCACCTTGGTCGCGGACGCCAACGTTTCATCCACGTCCTTGGAATCGACTGACTTTCCGTTGGTCCTGGGTTGCTGCACTAACCACGCGTACAGATCGGCGTGGCTGGGCAGGTTCTTGTAAAAATCGGGAACATTGGCTGGCAACGTCAATCCGCCGCCCCACTCTACTTTCAACCGTTCAGCAGCCCGAAGCGCGTTGTACCGCTTTTCGGCTACCACACCTACAAAGTCATTCTTGACAACGACCTTGATCAGCCCGGGGATGTCGGACACGGAACTCTCATCCACGCTGATGACCTTGGCGTCGATCACAGGAGGCCGAACGACCACTCCATAGACCATGCCCGGCACCCTGAAGTCGCGCGCGTACTCGAGACGCCCGGTGACAATATCCGGGAGGTCCATACGCGGAACGGACGTTCCCAGGATCTTCCACGTGCTCGGGTGCTTCCGAGGAATCGCATTGTTGAGGGGGGTGACATTAAAGAGTCCGCCGCCGATAAGCTCGCCGTAGGTAACGTTCTTTGTGGCGTCGTTCTTGACGATAATGACGCCATCTTTCACGACCAGGTTATCCTCGGTGGTTTCAAACTTTGCCGCCGCCCGTTTAACCAACTCGGCGCGAGCGGTCAGGCACGCACTGATCAGACTCGAATTGCTTGTAGTAAAATTGGTGGGGTGGGACTGGCTCCCGGCGGTTGTACCCTGACTCGGGCAGAGCGCCGTGTCGCAGATGGTCAGTTTCACGCGGCTTAGCGGCACGTCAAGCATTTCCGCAACCAACTGGGACTGCGCTGTAAACAGTCCCGTGCCCAGTTCGGATTTTCCTGAGTAGGCGAGGATCTGTCCATCCGGAAGGATCGCGAGCCACGAGTCAACCCGGTTCGTGGCGGGTGACTGCGCAACCGCCGTCGAAATGACGCCTTCTGACTCCGGAGAGAGCACATCGGCGGCGCCGGCCACGCTGAAGCCGACGATCATCGCGCCCGTTCCCTTCAGGAATGTGCGGCGCGAAAGTCCGGCTTTCTCCAACGCCTCGAATGCTTCCGCCGTGAAATTGGTTTCTTCTCTGTTACTTTTCATGCGAGTCCCCCCTGATACTGGCTGATGGCCTTCATCGCCCGATACTGAACGAAACAGCGGCAGATCACGCTATCAAGCGCCGCCTCAATCTCTCCCTTGGTCGCCTTCGGGTTCTGATCAAGAAAGGCCTTGGCGGTCAGGATGATGCCGCTCGAGCAGGTACCGCATTGAAATACCTGCTGATCGATAAAAGCCTTCTGAATCGGGTGAAGATTCTCAGGCGAGCCGAGTCCTTCCAGCGTCGTCATCTCGAATCCCGCGGCGGTCGAGACCGGGGTGATACACGAACGGATGGCTTCACCTTCAATGATAACCGTGCAGGCCCCGCACTGACCCAAGCCACATCCGAACTTCGGGCCCCGCAGCGCAAGGTCGTCCGTCAGGACGTAGAGCAACGGGGTCTCGGGATCGACATCCAGGTCGTAGGTGCGTCCATTGACCTTCAATGTTATTGCACTCATGCCTTTCCTCCTCGATGGTTGGTTGAGGTGATGTTCCCAGTCGGAGAGAAAACCAAAGAGACCTCATCGGTCGCTTTCGCCCGCTCCCCAGCCAACGATTCTCAAGATTCGCCTCAGCTAAAAGATGCCGGCAGGCAGTCAGGGTAGTTACAGGTGAATACCGCTACCGGCGTGAGTTATCAAGAGACCGGATTTATATAAGTGCTAAGACAGAAGCTCATCCCTGCGCGGGTTTGGATATTTACGGGCGCGGATCCCAGTGTCCAACAAAACGTCTGTAGTCCGCAGCACATCATCGAAACAAAAACCCGAATGTAAAGAAGTGCCGATAGCCGCTTCCTAGGAGGTTTTAGCCCGGAACACCAATAACTACACGATGGCGTGGCTGGCGACAACGAGTTAAAGTACCGTCGGCTACCGTACGATCGCTCAGTCGAACCAATCCCAAGTGAACCCCGGGCTCAGCGAATCGCGTCTGGAATAAAGGCGAAAAGCTCGCTATCCGACTGATCGAGTAGGGGACCATTGGAAGTACGTCTAGCTTAAGTCATAAATAGTCATTGATTTAGACTCATCCCGAATGGCCGCTTTTTGCCCGGGTGGGCCAAGGCGGAGTACAGACTCCGTCTGGACAGGCCCTTTTGCCTCCGCACCGGACGCCTGAATCCTATAAGGCGGAACTACGAGCCAGGGCTACCGTTCGTAGTCCCGCCTTCAGGCGGAATGTTCTGCTTCGGCAAGGCCCGCCTTAAGGCACCACTACGAACCCGGCGGCCGTTCGTAGTCCCGCCTTCAGGCGGAAAGTTTTGCTTCGGCAAGGCCCGCCTTATAGGCACCACTACGAACCAAGGCGGGACTACGAGCCAAGAAAAAACCCGCCATTCGCCTAGGCGAATGGCGGGCGAACTTAACTCAGTAAGTCCCTCCAGTGCGATACGGCCGACTAACTAGCCTTGAGGGCAGCCAGGACCTTTGCAGGACTGAAGTGACCCTCTCGGATTCTCACGCCGGTGGCGTCGAAGATTCCGTTGGCAAGCACGGCCGCCATGACCGAGATCGAGACCTCGCCGGAACCCTTGGCGGGCTGTCCGTCCGTCCTGTTGATTTGGTGGTTCGAGATATCTGGTACGCCATTGCTGAATTTCCATGTGGGATAGGTGATCCAGTCAATGGAGGTGATCTTCTCATGGTCCCAAGTGACCTCCTCCCCGAGCGCCCGGCTCATCCCCTGAAGGGCGCCGCCTTCGTTCTGATTGGCGATGCCATTGGGATTGGAGACCGGTCCGGAATCGGAGGCAATGGCCATGCGCAGGATATTAACGACGCCCGTATCCTGATTGACCTCGACCTCGGCGGCGACGGCGCAATACCCGTTGTGGCCCTCATACAGGCAGGCTGCCATCGCTTGACCAGTTACCACGCCGGTCTTGGGATTCCCGGCCTTCGGCGACGCCCGATGCTCCCAACCGAATTTCTCGGCGGCCAGCTTGATGCAATCCTTCATGCGGGTGCCGCTGACGCCGCTGTTGCCCGCATTGGTGACCCCCGTGAGTGGGTCGTCATCGATGATGTGACGCAGGCGATACTCAACCGGGTCTACTTTGGCGTAGGCCGCCGCCTCGTCGATGACGCACTCATGCGCGAAGGTGTTCTGCAAGCGGTTCGGTGACCTCAGCGGTCCGGTCCAGAATGGCGATCGAATCCCGTGCGTCGTGATTCGTTCGCTCGTAACCGTCCCGATGTAAGCGCGCCCGTTCGCCTTCACGAATGCGATATAACTGGGAACGTGGTTACTTCCGTTGCCGGTGGAGGTCGAAATATTGCCCGGACCCGTGCTTGGGTTAAACGCCGGAACCTCGAATCCGGCGAGATTCCCGGTGACCACGTTGTAGGGACTACCACCACTGGGACGGCTGCCTTTACCTGCGGTCCAACTCTCCGAATCCCAGGCGATGATGTTTCCCGCGGCATCCAGGCCGAGTTGGTTCTTGTGGACATAGGGAGTACCGTAATTCTCCCAGGCCATTTCGTCTTTGCGGGTGAGTTGCACCATGACCGGCCGACCTACCGCCTGCGAAAGCAAGGCTGCGTCGAAGCTGACGGCATCCGCGCCGTTCAAGCCGTAGCAGCCCGAGCCCATTCTCCAGATGACCCGGATGTTCTCCTGGGGAATGCCGAGAAGTACCGCCAGTGTGCTGCGCTGAGCGCCGTAAACGCTCTGGGTTGGCGACCAAACGGTAGCACTGTTCTCTTTCACGTCAGCCACGGCGGCGGATGCGCCGAGCGAGCCATGCATGTTGTAGGGATAGAGATAAGTGGCCTGGATCACCTTGGCCGCCGACGCGAGTTTCTCGTCGACGTCCAGGGAGTCCGCCACCCTCGAATTGGTCCTGGGCTGCTGAAGCATCCAATCGTAGAAGGTCGCTTGATTCGGCAGGTGCAAGCCTTGTGTCCACTCGACTTTCAGTCGCTCCGACGCGCGGATGGCCTGATACCGTTTCTCGGCCACCACGCCTACGAAGCTGTTCTTGACGACGACCTTGACCAGACCCGGAATGTCCGCCACCGAGCTCTCGTCAACGCTGACGACCTTGGCGTCTACTCTGGGCGGCCGGACGACCTGGCCGTAAACCATGCCCGGTACCCTGACGTCGCGGGCATACTCGAGCCGGCCGGTGACGATGTCGGGTATGTCATATCTCGGAACGGAAGTGCCGAGGATCTTCCACTCCTTCGGGCCCTTGATCTTGATCGAGGAATCCAATTGAAGATTGAAGACCTTACCACCCACCAGCTCGCCGTAGGTGACGTTCTTGGTGGCATCGTTCTTCACGATGATCACACCGTTGACGACGACCAGATCATCAACCGTCACGCCGAACTTCGCGGCTGCAAGGTTCTTCAATTCATGAAAGGCAGTGGCGGCGGCCGTCATCAGGCTCCGGTTTCGATGGTTGAAATTGGTGGGATGCGATTGACTCCCGGAAGTCGTCCCCTGGTCGGGGCAAAGCGCCGTGTCGCAGATGGTGAGTTTGACGCGGCTCAGAGGCACCTCGAGGTACTCCGCGACCAGCTGGCTCTGCACGGTGAACATGCCCGTGCCGAGTTCCGACTTGCCGGCATAGGCCAGTATCGTTCCGTCATGCAGAATCGCGATCCAGGAATCGAGCTGGTCTCTGCGATCGGTCGAGCCCTGAAGCGGCGCGCCCGCGGCGGCGGCTTCGCCGGGTGAGAGTAGTCCTGCCGCACTTACGGTGCTGAAGCCGACGATCATCGCGCCCGTCCCTTTCAGGAACGTACGGCGCGACAGCCCTGCTTTCTCGAGTGCGTCCAGCGCGTCCGTGGTGTAAGTTGGTTGGATGGTCTTATTCGATGTCATGCTAGTCCCCCCTGGTACTGGCTGATCGCATTCATCGCCCGGTATTGAACGAAGCAGCGGCAGATCACGCTGTCGAGCGCCTGCTCGATTTCGCCCTTGGTCGCCTTCGGGTTCTGATCAAGAAAGGCCTTGGCGGTCATGATGATGCCGCTCGAGCAGGTGCCGCATTGAAATACCTGCTGATCGATAAAGGCCTTCTGTATGGGGTGAGGGTTCTCGGGCGAGCCGAGTCCTTCCAGCGTCGTGATCTGAAACCCCGCGGCCGTGGAGACCGGGGTGATACACGAACGAATGGCTTCACCTTCAATGATAACCGCGCAAGCTCCGCACTGGCCCAGTCCGCATCCGAACTTCGGGCCCCGCAGGGCGAGGTCGTCTGTCAGGACGTAAAGCAACGGGGTCTCGGGATCGACATCCAGGTCGTAGGTGCGTCCATTGACCTTCAATGATATTGCACTCATGCCTTTCCTCCTCGCTGATGTTTTGAGGTGATGTTGGGTGATTAAGAAAAAAACCGCAAAGACCAACTCGGTCTCGCCGGCTCAAATGGAAAACTTCAAACAAGGTACGCAGGATTAATACACCACGATTTGAGGTCGGACAACGTGTGCTCCTACGCACAAAGACCGTCGGATTTATCGGATCACAGCTGAAGGATTGATTGAGGAATCGGTGACCGAGCTTCGGGTAGAGGGAACTGGAGATGTTTAATATATGAAGGTGAGAACGTGGCCCTCGAGGGCTTACGGGGAGGAGCAGAATGAAATATCTCAAGTGGGCGCTGGTAGCTGTGCTGGTTCTCCTGGCGATCGGGTTTGTTCTGCCTGACGATGTATCCATCGTCAGGTCAACGGTAATCGGGGCGGAACCCGAAACGATTTACCCGAGCTTGGCGACGCTCAAGACCTGGCCGGATTGGAGTGTTTGGAACAAGGAAGCTGATCCTACCGCCGTATTCGAATTCGAGGGTGCCGAGAGCGGCGTGGGTTCGAAGTGGAAATGGAAAGGGGAGAAAATTGAAGAAGGCCAGCTCGAGATCGTCGAGAGCAGTCCGGAAAAGGGAGTGCGATATAAACTTACGATGGCCGGCGGCTTCGGCGTCGACGGTGACATAGCCTTCGCCCGGGAGGCCGGCGGTACAAAGGTCACCTGGACGGACAAAGCGGCCTTCGGCATGGGACCCTTGGGCGGCTGGATGAAGCTCCTGATGGGTGGCATCCTCGACAAGGAGCAGGGAGGCGCTCAGGAGAAGAGTCTGGAGACGCTGAAGAAGCGGGTCGAAGGCGGAGGATAGTCCGTGGGGTCGTCGCGACCTTAAGTAAGGCCGGACACGTCCTGCAGCGCTCCGTCCAATAGGGCGGATCGAGATCGATCTCGAAAGCGCCGAACTGATTCAGGTGCTCGCGCCCATTCACATCTGGCCCATCGACCTCCCGGTCTGCCGCGAGATCTGTCATCTCGATTTTCGGGGCGATCCTGCGGACGAGTTGATCGCCGCCACCAGCATCGTCCACCGGGTACCGCTCGTGACCCGTGACCGTGTGATCCTGCGGTCACATCGGGTGCCGTTGGCGCGCTGACCGGGAGTTAGTTAACGATTCTTACCACGATGGCGTCCGTTGGTCCGCCGCCATATTCCTGCTGAAACGCTCCAGGGGTCGTGGGGAAACCGGTCGCGAAGCCGGTCGGGAAGGTCGAATCCGTTACATAGATATCACCATTCCGACCGACGGCCAGGCCCGCCCCGCCAAACCCTTCACCGCCCTGACCGCCAAGGAATGTGGAGAAGAGCAGGGCAGTGCCCCCGGAGTTAAATCTCACCACGAAAAGATCGCCGTCCCCGCCCAGAGCCGGTCTCAACGGTTCAACCAACGGGAAATCGACTGAGCTCGTAAAGCCCGCCATCACTACATTGCCCGACGAATCCAGCGCGATGCTCATCCCGTTGTCGGCATCCCTTCCTCCCAGGTAACTGGCGTACAGCAGATCGGTGCCATCCCGACTGAGCTTAGCCAGGAAGGCGTCACTGCCCCCCTTGTTCATCGATTGCCAGGCTCGGACGGTCGGGAAGTCCGACGACAGCGTCCACCCGGCGATGTAGACATTCCCCAACGGGTCAGTGGTGATGCCTGAGCCGAAGTCGTTTCCACGACCCCCCAGATAGGTCAAATAAACAAGCCGGCCCTCCGCGGTGTCGATCCCCGCCGCAAACGCATCGAACTGACCGCCTGCGTACGTGGGCTGGAACGCGTTGGGGGTTGACAGATTGAATGAGCTGGTCTCTCCGGTAACGAGGATCTGCCCTTCCCCGTTCCCGGCTATGCTCTCGGCGAAATCATCTAAGCGCCCTCCCAGGTAGCTCGAAAAGGCCAAGACATCGCCTGCCGGGCTCAACTCGGCCACGAAACCGTCCACCGATCCGCCCAGGCGGGACTGGAAGGCCTTCACGGTGGGAAAGTTCGTTGAATTTGTTTCACCGGCAATGTAGGTGCTGCCATCGTCTCCGAGGCTGATCGTTCTTCCCGCATCCCCGTCGGAACCGCCCAGGTAGGTAGAGTAAACAAGGCCGTCGCCTTCGGGATTGAGCTTAAGAATGAAGGCGTCCCTGTCGGTGACACTCCGGAGCAACGGCTGCACGGCATTCACCGTCGGAAAATTGACCGAGTTGGTCAGGCCGGTTACGTAAGCATTCCCTTGAGCATCAACAACGATACCGTATCCATCATCGACCCCTCCGCCTCCGACAAACGTCGAATAGATGATGGCGGTGCCCGTGCTATTCAGTTTGGTTATGAACACGTCAAAGAAGCCTCCCCCATTCCTTCCCTGGAGGGCGTCGTCTGTCGGAAAATCCAGGGAAGCCGTCGCCCCGGTAATGTAGGTATTTCCTTCAGCATCAACGGCAATGGCGCGACCGATATCAAAATCCCGGCCCCCGAGGTGGGTTGCGTACGAGAGCGCGGGGTCGATGACCAGGGGTCGGTTTGGATCGTAGGCCCCCAGCTGAAAGCCGACCGTGTGTGTGAAGATTCCCGGATCGCGCTCACATGCTGATACCTTGAACGAACCTTCCACACGGGACCGCCCGTCGCCGTTCGGCTGGTAAACTTTCGGCCTGCGTTGTCGAATCTCACCCGCCGGAGTTTCGAGGACCAGGTCGCCGTTCAGCGCTGCGAGTTTATCAATATCACCCGTGAAACCGAGTCGAATGGCCTCAGGGTCGGCGCCGGGTTCGACCACAAAGTCGTATTCAAGCTCTCCGTTCTGCCCATAAAAAACCAGGTCTATGCCGGGGTAAATCTCCTGATAACGCACACGACGGAATCGCTTGACACCGGCATACCAGCCTTGTGGATCGCTCCCGAAGAGATAATGGCTTCTTCCAAGCTCTTCTTGTTCACCTGCCAACGCCGGTTCGGGATTGGCACCGTGGAACTGCATGCGCACGACCGCAACCCGGTCTTCAAGGGGGAGCGGGCGCACGGCACCGCAAGCTAAGCCCAGTTGCCGAACCAGGCTCCTGGGATCCGATTTGCTCCGACAGGTCATCACGGCTTCGGCGGAAGTCAAGTAGAGTCCGAAGCCGGGACCCCTGGTGTAGAACCTGATCTCGGAATCGGTCTGTCCGGCATTCGCCTCGAAGGAGATGGGGATGCGTCCGTCTGAACCTGGGATCTCCGAACCACCGGCACCCGGTGAGGGAAGGCCGGGCAGGGTCATCAACAGGGCCATCCCGCAGCTAAGGGATAAGGCAACGTGGCCATGGTATCGTCGCATAGGTCCTCTTCCTCCCAACCCTCGAGGGTTGATAGTCACCTTCTTCATCGCGGTACCGGGCTAATGGGAAACAGCGGCGATCTCTTTCAACGCGCTGACGTCCGGGTCTGCGCGGTGCCAGACCCGCTTCAATTCGGCGTAGCATTCGTTTGCAGCCGCGCGATCTCCCGCTCCGGACGCCGCGCGAGCCAGACCGAGCAACGAGAGGGCGCGCTTGGGCGCGCGAGCAAGCGCGGCCTCGAACTGTACTCTGGCTTCAGCCGGACGGCCCAACTCGAGCAACATCTCCCCGAGCAGTTCGTGCGAGGGCTTTACGATCGTCGGGGGTCCTACATCGAAGCTCATGCTTTCTTCGATCCTGGTCGCGTCCTGCATCAGCGCCAAAGCCTCGCCGGGCTTGCCCTCCTTCAGCCGCAAAAGGGCTTCGAGTTCTTTCTCCATGACCTCGACCGCCTGCGTATCACTCGACGATTGTGGGCTGGAGGCACCGTGATGGCCGGCGTGTGGCGAGTGAAGACCAGCCTCGGCTTTGCGGCGAACCCAGAGTTCAGACAAGACTTTTGAAGCGGCCTCAAAGTTTCCCTGCTTCACGGCGGCCATGCCACGCGCGAAGAGGTTGATTCCGGCGGAGGTCAGTCCTAGACCGGATGTATCCGCGGCGGCCGAAAGCGCATTCCATTGCCGCGTCTCAATCGCATACGCGGCGGCCATGTACCCCAGATGGACCCGGGTTGTCCTCGATCCGATCTTCTTCGCGTCCTCCTCGACCATCGCCAGCAGCCCGCGGGCATCGCGGTACCGCCCTTGCTGCAAGTAGCCATACTCCAGCCACCACAGCGCGTGATAATTCCGCTGGTCGGACCGCAGCGCTTTTCGCCGCACCCGTTCCTCGCCGGCTGCAAAGGAAGCTTCGTTGGACGCGGCGGCCTCGTCCCACATACCCATGGGGATGAAGATGTGCGATGGCATGTGCAGCGCGTGGGCGGCAGCAGGGGCCACCTTGGCGTAAATGCGAGCGGGACGCAGTCCAAGCGGCGCGTGCACAGGATCGTCGTAGGAATGAATCATGTAGTGGAGCGCACCGGGATGCTGGCGATTCTTTTCGTAGACTTCTTCGGCGATTGCGCCCGCTTTCATATAGGCGGGGATGTCCCTTCCTTCAGTGCAGGTTCCCAGAATGGACAAGGCGTAGAACGCCGCCGCCTCCAGGTCATCTGGGTACCTGGCGTGCACCTGAGCCATCGAATCCGCATAAGCGCGGGTCCGGCTGTTCCGGTCGCCCTCCCCATAAAGGATTTCGACGGCCCGAAGAAAATCCTTCTCCCGCTCGGTGGGTGCCTTCGCGAGGCGGGCTTCCGACGTGGACGCGAGTCGAAGGAGGGCCGCCTTTCCCCCCTCGAGGTCCTGCTGATTCCAGAGCGGGTGAGTGTAGGTCATGCTTTCACCCCAGAAGGCCATGGCGAAACCCGGATCGAGCTTACTGGCCTTCCGAAACTCCTCCCTGGCGTCGTCATACTCGAAGCTATGCAGGAGAAGCACTCCGCGCAGGAAGTGTTCACGCGCCTCCGCCGCCCCGGAAGTCGGAAAATCAATCCGTCCGAGATCAGTCGACTGCGCGGCGATCTGGACGGTGAAGCTCAGGAAACCCAGTAGTACGCTCAGAAGGGCCAGCAGGTAATGGCGTTTCATCGACTGTTTCCCCCTCGTTGAATCAATGCCTCCAAGGCAAGGTTGATTGAACTCTCAGTCGCGGTTGACGCGGCGGGCGCCACACACTCATGACTAAAGCATCCTTTTTATTATTATATCCAGGGTTGTCCCCTCGGAGCAATCCTTTGTAGGCACACTCATCGGGCTTTGGAGTGCGCCGACAAAGCGCAGCGGCGACGGCGCTTTGCCGTGGCCATGAGGCTCCAGAGCTCAGCCAAAGCGGGGCCGCGCTTCGCTCGCCCCGCACTCCATAAAGGCAGCGTGCAGCCTTCCGCGGGCAACTGATTTAGCTTGCCTGATTCTATCACGCGGGGACGGCCGCGACGAATGAGCCCCCTTTCAGTAGTGGGTCCCTTACCGCGGATGGCAAATTACAGGGACATTCATGGAAGAGACCGTACTTGTGGGAGGGCTCTCCGTGCGCCCGAGGGGTGCCGTAATGACCGCACGCCGT
>JACQTD010000330.1 GCA_016210985.1 Acidobacteriota bacterium | reverse complement strand
TTCGCCACCTTCCGCGCCCGCGAGTAGTCTTCCGAGAGATTCCGATTCACAAACGAGCGGTCCCTGATGATCCAGCGCCCATGGATCATCACGCTCTCGATCATGGAAGAATTGATTCCGAAGATCCAGTGCCATGCAAGGTTTTCGCGAGTCAACGGCGTCGGGGGGTCATAGTCAAGTACGACCAGGTCTGCGAGGGCCCCGGGCTCGATCCTGCCGAGGGGCGTGCCGAAGGCTTCCGTCGCAATTGACGCGCCACGGCTCGCCATGGCCAGGAAATCGGCCGCGTCCGAGTTTAGCGACAGCTCGCGGGCCTTGAAGTACCCGAACTTGGATTCCTCGAACAGGTCCGCACCGATGCCGTCGGTGCCGAGCGCCACGCGATCCCCGAATTGGCCTACTCGAGCGTGACCGACCGCGTTGTTGAGGTTGGATCTGGGATTGTGAATGAGCCAGGCTCCCGCTTCACGCACCTTCGCGATTTCCTGATCATTCAAGTGTACCCCATGGGCCAGCACCGCGCGGCGGGTCAACAAGCCGAACGCCGATAATCGGTCGATCACGCGGGCTCCATGCTTGAGCAGGGCGTCCCGCTGATCGCACTCATCCTCGGCCACGTGAACGTGAAAGCCGTTTCCGAAGCGATCAACCAGATCCGCGCATCTTCGCAGCGTGTCATCAGAGAGGGTGAAGGACGCGTGGCCGCCGACCAGGCCGTGAAGGAGGGCCCGGGGATTCGACCGCAGATCAGTGAGGAAGGCCTCGGACTCAGCCAAGCCTTCGTCGCGCCCCTCCGTTCCGTTGCGATCGGTGATCTCGTAGCAGAGGATGCCGCGGAGACCGACCTCCTCGAGCGCCCGGGAAACCGTTTGCAGGGACCCCGATATCGACTCCGGCGACGCGTGATGGTCAATCAAGCAGGTTGTCCCGGCTCGAACCGCGTCGAGCGCGCCGACCAGCGCGCTGGCGTAAGTCAATTCGGGATCCAGTGCCCGGTCGAGAGGCCACCAGATCCGCTCGAGGATCTCGGTGAAACTCGTGGGTGGAACGCCGGGACCCGGCATGCCGCGTGCGAGCGAACTGTAAAGATGGGTGTGGGCGCAGACATTACCCGGCATCAGTACTTTTCCCGAGAGATCGACCGATTCCGTCTCCTTCCCCGCTGCCGGCAGTCCCGCGGAGACGCTGCGAATCTCCGCCCCTTCGATCAAAACGTCGCTGGAAAAGAGATGGGCGGTGCCAGGCTCCAGGCAGGTCGCATTTTTCAGCAGGATGGTCGACGGCATGATCGGATCTCAGGAGATCATCTCGGCCGATCGCTTCCGGTGTGCTTCGATGATCGGGTCCAACTCAATCGTGAGCAGTCGTCCCTGCTCAACCACTCTCCTCCCGTGAATGAGCAGGGTGTGAACGCGCGTGGGCTGGCAGAGCAGAAGCGCTGCGAGCGGATCCCCGGCGCCACTGTACCCGAGGTCCTCCAGGCTGAACAGGGCTACGTCAGCGGCCTTTCCTGGAGCAATCTGGCCGATGTCATCACGCCCTAGACAGGCTGCGCTTCCAGTGGTCGCCAGGGCGAATGCCTCCCGGGTCTTCATCGCACGGGCACCGTGGGCCAGCCGGGTCAACAGCAGCGATTGACGCACTTCCGCGAGCATGTGGGACGAATCGTTCGAAGCGCTGCCGTCCACCCCAAGGCCGACCGGGCTTCCCGCGGATTGAAGATCCCGAACGCGGCAAATGCCGGAGCCGAGTCTCATGTTGGAACTCGGGCAGTGGGCAACCCCGACGCCGTGCCGGCCGAGCCTTTCAACCTCCGCGTCATCGAAGAAGATGCCGTGGGCGAGCCAGGTATCTTCGCGCATCCAGCCGGCCCGCTCGAGGTATTCGATGGGTCGCACCCCGAATTTCTCAAGACAATAGCGTTCCTCGTCCCGGGTCTCGGCGAGGTGCGTGTGCAATCGTACACCCTTTTCCCGGGCGAGCGTCGCGGTATCGCGCATCAGTTCCTGTGTGACCGAGAAAGGGGAGCACGGCGCTAAGGCGATGCGGACCATCGCCGCCGGCGCAGGATCATGATAGGCATCAATCAATCGCTCGGAATCGCGAAGGATTTCATCAGGAGTCTGCACCACCGAGTCGGGCGGGAGACCCCCGTCCTTCTCGCTCAGACTCATGCTGCCGCGGGTTGGATGAAACCGGATGCCGATCGCATGCGCGGCGGAGATTTCCGCATCAATCAGCCGGGTCTTTCCCCGTGGAAACAAGTAAAGGTGATCGGTCGTCGTCGTGCACCCCGAGAGCATCAACTCGGCCATGCCGACGAGGGCGCTCAGCCGTACCGCTTCCTCGTCGATCTTCGCCCAAACTGGATAGAGGGCGACGAGCCAGTCAAAGAGTTCGCAATCGAGCGCCGGCGGATAGGCGCGGGTCAGGGTCTGATAGAGGTGGTGGTGGGTATTGACGAAACCCGGCAGCACAACCATGCCGCGGGCGTCGATCACGTCGTCGGGGTGGAATGAATCGGGGGCGTCTCCTGAACCGACGTCGCTGATCAATGCCCCTTCGATGCAAACATAACCGTCCCGGACCGGCGTTGCCCCCGGAACCATCGTCGCAAGGACCAGCGCGTTCGTGATCAGGGTTCGCTTCGGATCCATCTCCCACCCAAATCAGCCTGTAGTGGGCCCCCGCCGTGGGGTCCCCGGCTTTGCGTCAATCCGCACTCAATCCCGAACCTCGATATCCCTCGCGGTCCCGAGTGGCAATTCTTCCACGCAACCAAAAACAAATCCGCGGCCACTCAATCTACGGTGACCGCGGATGGATTCCGGAAAAGGGAGGGGTGCATCGGCCAGAAGCCCGTGCAGCCCTGTGAACGGTGAGCCTGTGGAAATCGATCGGCCTATTCGGCTTCGCGCCGGGCACGGCGCCGGCTGCGCTTGCGCGCCAGAGCCGACTTCAAGCGTTTCTTTTCGCCCGGCTTCAGATAGAAGGAATGCTTCTTGATGTCCTTGATGATGTCCTCCTGCTGAACTTTCCTTTTGAACCGCCGCAAAGCTACTTCGATCGTTTCACTATCGTTTACATGAATTACAGCCACTGAGTCGAATTCACCTCCCTTTCCGCCAGACCAAGCGGGAGGGTCTTTGTACCCGTTACCGATCAGGGAAGTCAAGGGACGTATCGACCGCCCGTGTCGAGCGGGCCCGTCCGACCGCGGCCTCCCCAAATCACCATTTCTCTTCCTGTCCAAACAGCGGTGTGACCGAACCTTGGATCAGGCGCGGATTGGGAGGTGATGGATCTCCAGGATTGGCGCTCCGGCGAGTATGCCGCTCCCGAGTCGAAGTACGATTGTGGGCCCACTACCCCACCTGCTTGGGCCCCTCCGCCCCAGATGATTATCTCGGAACCCGTCCACACGGCGGTGTGCCCCAGGCGGGCCGAAGGTGACCCGGAACGTTCAAGCGGAAACCACCGGTCAAGGACTGGATCATACCGTGCGCCGTCGTCCACCCCAGGGATACCCCAGGCGAAGTAGTCAGTTTCATTTGTGGCGCCGCCCCAAACAATCATCTCCTTTCCCGTCCAGATCGCGATATGTAACCACCGCCCGGAGGGAGCTCCGATCCTCGGAAGGGCCCTCCATAGGTCAGCTTTCGGATCATAGGCCGCGCTGCCGCTCGATTCGAGCCCGCCCCAAACGATCATTTCCTTTCCCGTCCATACGGAGGAATGACCGTACCTTGTACGTAGTGCGCCGACTGCACTGATGGGGGTCCAAGTGTCTGATGTGGGGTTGTATCGACCAGCCTTTCCCGCGGCATTGCCGACACCATACCCGCCCCAGATGATCATTTCCTGCCCGGTCCATACCGCGCTGTGACCCAATGTCGGGATCGGAGAATTCAGGGATGAGATCGGAGACCAAGAATCGGAAAATGGGTCGTACCGGCCGCCGGGAGGTGGGTCAGTCCCGCCCCAGACGATCATCTCCCTTCCCGTCCACACAGCCGTGTGACCGGATGTTGGAATCGGGGCGTTCCGGGTGGAGATTGGAGACCAGGTATCTGTAGTGGGATTGTACTTGAAGCCGGCATTCGCTGTCCGAATGGGAACTCCCGCGCGTCCGGTTCCGCCCCAAACCAGCATTTCGGAACCGGTCCAGACTGCGGTATGCCCTGTTCTGGCCGCGAGGGTCCCGAGTCGTGCGACATCTTGCCAACCGTCTCGAGTCGATCCTTGCGCCGGGTGGAGCCTTGGCGTGGCGAGCGTTGAAAGCATCGCGGCCTGAATCAAGACATGAAAAATCAGTCTGCGCACGAGTCCCGATCACCTCCACGAAGTTACATTTTACCTTTACACTCTCCACCCGGAGAAGCGGATGATGACTTGGTATCGCTGTTGACGCGGAATGTTCATCGATCCTATAATCTAAGGTTTTGAACTTGGAGGCGTTTGGTCATGAAGGAGAAGATTCACCCGGACTACGTCGAGGCGGTGGTCTCCTGCGCTTGCGGTGAGACTTACACCACCCGGTCGACGAAGAAGGAAATCCATTTGGAAATCTGCTCGGCCTGCCATCCCTTCTTCACCGGGAAGCAGAAGTTTGTTGACAGCGCGGGACGTGTGGAACGCTTTAACAAGCGCTATGGAAACTTTTTAAAGCCCCAGCCGGCCGAGAGTTAGCTTTACCCCAGCCACAACGAGTCGCCGCCTTGCCGTTAAGAGTTCCACGGCGCTCTTGTGGCTTTTCTTTTGGCTGAACTCCCCCCGAGGGGTGCTTTCCATGTTCGATCGACTCAACGAGATTACGCGGAAATATGATGAGCTGAACGCTCAGCTCGGCGATCCGGCCACGATCGCCGATACCTCGTGTTACATGAAGACGGCCAGGCAGCATCGCGAGCTCGAGCCGGTCGTGGAGAAGTACGCGGAATTCAAGGCGCTCCGCGAAGGCATTTCGAGTACGCGACAACTCCTCGATGAAGAGGCGGACGGGGAGATGAAGGAGATGGCCCGGCTTGAGCTCGAAGATCTCGAGGCGCGTGCCAGGGCCTGCGAGGAAGAGCTGAAACTCCTGCTCCTGCCTCGGGACCCGATGGATGAGAAGAACGTCCTGCTCGAGATCCGGGCCGGCACCGGCGGCGACGAGGCTTCGCTGTTTGCGGCTGAGGCCCTGCGCATGTACTCCCGGTATGCCGAGCGGCATGGCTGGCGGGTCTACATCATGGACGTGTCGGAATCCGGGATCGGGGGCATCAAAGAAGCCATCATCATGATCGAAGGCAAAGGGGCCTACTCGCGGCTTAAGCACGAATCGGGGGTGCACCGCGTCCAGCGGGTGCCGGTTACCGAAGCCAGCGGCCGGATCCACACCTCCGCGATCACGGTCGCCGTCCTGCCCGAGGCCGAGGAGGTCGACATCAAAGTCGATCCCAAGGATATCCGCATCGATACGTTCTGTTCATCGGGCCCGGGCGGGCAGTCGGTCAACACCACCTATTCGGCGGTCCGCATTACTCATGTTCCGACCGGCCTGATCGTCTCCTGCCAGGATGAGAAATCCCAGATCAAGAATCGGGAGAAGGCGATGCGCGTACTCCGCTCGCGCCTGCTCGAGCTTGAGCAGGCGAAACAGCATCAGGAGATCTCCGCACAGCGGCGGCAGCAGGTAAAGAGCGGGGACCGATCCGAGAAGATCCGCACGTACAACTTCAAGGAGAATCGGGTCACCGATCATCGCATCGGTCTCACCATCCATCAACTCGACCAGATCATCGAGGGCGAGCTGGATGGTCTGATCGATCCGCTGATCAGCCACCACCAGGCTGAACGCCTGAAAGAGCAGACAGCCGCGGCTTGAATTGATTATTGGGGCCGCCCTCCCTACGGGGCCTCGATGGCACCTCACACGATAGCCGAACTCACTCGCGCCGGAAAGGAAATCCTTGCCGCCGCTTCGGTCGAAGAGCCTCGCCGGACAGCCGGCCTGTTGCTCCAGTTCGCGTTGAAGGTGGACCCACTCTTCGTGCTCATTCACCCGACGCACGCGGTGGCGCTGGAAGCGGCATTGTCCTATTTTCACCTGCTGGAGCGCCGGGCCTCGGGCGAACCGGTGCAGTACATTACCGGACGCCAGGAATTCTATGGTCTCGACCTCGAAGTCACGCCTCATGTGCTGGTACCGCGGCCCGAGACCGAGTTGATCGTCGACGCGGTACAGGAACTGAACCGGCAGCCCACGCCGACGATCATCGATGTCGGCACCGGATCGGGATGCATAGCGGTCGCGCTCGCCTCGCGTATTCCGGCATCACGGGTTTTCGCGGTGGACATCTCGGCTGAAGCCCTCAACGTGGCACGAGGGAATGCCCTGCGGCACGGCGTCGAGGACCGGATTCATTTCGTGCACGGCGACCTGTTCAAGGCGTTCGACGGATGGGCCGAGCCGCCGAAGGCGGATTTTATCGCCTCGAACCCACCCTATGTCTCCACCGACGAGTTGGAAACCCTCCCACGGGAAGTTCGGGAGCATGAGCCTCACCTGGCTCTGATCGCCGGGGACAACGCGGATTCCGTTCATCGGCGACTCTTGTGTCAAGGTGAAAGGTATCTCCGCGCCGGCGGGTTCATGATTTGTGAAATGGGCGCGGGCCAGTATCCCGGAATTCTCGAACTGGTGGAGGCCGGCGTTTATTCATTGCTGCAAGTGAAGGAAGATCTGCAGGGGATACCCCGAATCCTCGTGCTCGAGCGGCTTCCCTAAAGTCAGCCTCCCGGAAAGGGCGCGACGATTTAGTCGCGTGCCAAAGATCTTGTGAATCATGAAAAATAAGGGCTACCCATCCGTAAAGGCCTGTGAGAGAATAGCTCTGCGCTGTTCAAGCTGCCAGCATAAGAGCGGGAGAGCATGATGCGAGAATTCGATTGTCTTTTATGTCAAATCGCCCTGGGTGACCGCCCGAGCCAGACTGTGTTCAAGGACGACCAGGTTTTGGCCATCCGGGACATCAACCCGCAGGCGCCGACACACGTGTTGATCTTCCCGACCGATCACATGGAATCCCTGAATGACGCAGCGCACAGCGATGAAGCCGTTCTCGGCAAATTGCTCAGAATCGCTGCCAAGGTGGCCAATCAGCTCCAGATCGCCGAGGAGGGCTACCGTGTCGTTCTGAATACCGGCACTCACGGGGGACAGACGGTTCCGCATATTCACCTCCACTTGTTGGGAGGACGCGCCATGACGTGGCCTCCCGGCTGACCCCCCTGCTCCCACGTCGCCGTTCCTGCCCGCATCGCGTAACTTACTCCAGTAGCAAAAGTTAAATTCTTCCTCCAAGACCTGTATGCTGGCCCAATCCGGCGAAACCTGCCGGGGTGACGTTCGTATAGCATGGGGGCTGAATCCGAATCACCTTACTACTCCACAGAAAAAAGCGCTGGAAGAGGACCTCGAGCTGGCTGGACGCATTCAGCTCGGGCTGTTGCCGGTGCGACACCGTATCGCGGGCGGATGGGAGATCGCCTACCATTACGAAGCCGCGGGACCCGTCACTCGTTGCTCATTGTTTGAAGGACGTGAATGCGTTCCGATCCAATGCGGGCAGGACCGACGACTTGACGATCATGGTGATTCAACGATCCGAAGGTTCATCCTTGACGAATCGAAGGGATGCGGAGTTCATACAGTAGCGCAGACCGGTCGGTTTCGGACCATCCTCAAAGACGTGGCCGAGGTGCGCGCCGCAACGCGAGCAAACGACCTCGGTTCTCTCGATGAAGTGGCTGTTATCGGATTCAGTCCGTATGTTCTGGGCCGCGAGCGGCCGGGTAAAGCTCGGCCAGCCCGTCCCGGACTCGAACTTGCTGTCGGAGCTGAAGAGATCATTGCCGCAGCAAACACAGAGGTAGAGCCCCTTCTCGTGGTTGTTCCAAAAGGCTCCGGTGAACGCCCGCTCGGTTCCCTTCTTGCGGGTGACTTCGTACTGTTCTTCCGTGAGCAGTTTTCTCCACTCGTCGTCGCTCTTGATCACCTTTTCCGTCATGATAAACCCGTTCTCCCGTGCGGAGTAAACTCGGATCTTTGCGCCGCGATCAACAACGGCCTCGCTCGACCGCGCCGCCCCGTCCGTCATCTGTACCCAAGCGGCTCGTCCGGCAGCGATGGTAAGACCGCCAACCGCCACGGCCGCAAGCATCAGATCAAGGAAGCATTGGCGTTTCATAGGTCTCCTTCCAACAACCGATACTACCGTGCCAGGCCGCCCATCGGCAAATCCCCGCCCCGGGACCGCAGGCATCCCTGCCCCCTGGGACCGCAGGCATCCCTGCCTGCCGCCGCAGCTCTCACTCCCCCTCGATCCATGGACCATCCGACGCAAGGCGGCACGCTGGAAGCGTGCACTGGAGTTTCTACATTTTGCCCGGCGGCTCGGGGCGAGAACTGGATTTTCGGTATAGGTCTGTCGAAATATGTTCTTGGATTGGCCACCCCGCTGGCGGAGATCACGAGCCGGCTTGAGAAGACGGGTCGGCAGAGTTCTCGAGCCGTCTTCAGACGGCTTACCCGAAGGGCAAATAGGCCGGTCGCTCCGCGGCCGGTTAGGTTAAGGAGAAGGACCACGGAGCCCGTTTCAACGGGCTTCTCTCGGCGGGCTTTAGCCGAACCCGCAGGGAAGGACGCTGAAGCGCCCTAACGAGCGCAGGAGAGGCTTGGAGACTCAGGCCGCCGCCGATACCGGCCCCATAGGGACCGGCCTAATTGCCCTTCGGGTAAGCCGCATGAATGCGGCTGGTTGCATGGCGTTTCGCGGCGATACCGGCCCCGTAGGGACCGGCCTATTTGCCCTTCGGGTAAGCCGTGTGAACACGGCTGAGGCTGGGAAGCCGTCTCCGCGGTGGTTAGTGATTCACTTGGCTTCCAC
>JACQTD010000317.1 GCA_016210985.1 Acidobacteriota bacterium | reverse complement strand
GTTAAGCGGTTGGATTTCGCAATTGAAACCTCATGTTTCTCGTTAGCTCAAACCTGAAATCACCCACTTGGTTCAGGACTTATTAAAACCGATTTCTGGGCTCCCGGGGGGTTTCCCGATTACATTAAGATTTGATCAGGCCTCGTTCTCAGGCCCTCTCAGCGGAGAAAATTCAGATGTTCGGCTCTGCGTTGAAGGGGTAAGTCTGCTCGTACTGGTGGGTGAAGCGGAAGAGGAACTCCTCGCGGAAGTCGGGAGCTTGGAGTTGCAGGCCGATTGGAAGCCCCGATCCCGATACTCCGCAAGGGAAACTGATGCCCGGGATGGCAGCTAGATTGGCGGTGATGGTGTAGATATCGGAGAGGTACATCGACAACGGATCGTCGGCCTTCTCCCCCAATTTGAAGGCCACCGTCGGCGAGGTCGGTCCGGCAATGACGTCACAACGTTCAAAGGCCTTGATGAAATCACGCCGTAAGAGCGTGCGAACGCGCTGCGCCTTGGCGTAGTAGGCGTCGTAGTAACCGGCGGAAAGGACGTAAGTGCCCAGCATGATCCGGCGCTTGACTTCGGGTCCGAAGCCTTCGTCACGAGTCCGCTTGTACATCTCGCGCAGGCTGCCCCGCCGGCGCGTACGATGTCCGAACCTGACGCCATCAAACCGCGCCAGGTTCGAGGAAGCCTCCGCAGTGGCAATGATATAATAACAGGCGATGGCGTATTCCGAATGCGGGAGTGACACCTCGACGATCTCCGCTCCGAGCCCGGCCAGTCGATCGATGGCCGCATGAATCGCCTCGGAGACTTCCGGATCCAGACCTTTGCTGAAGTACTCCCGGGGAACCCCGACACGAAGTCCCTTGACGGAGTGCTCGATCGTGGCCAGGTAATCGGGTACCGGTTCGTTCGAAGACGTGGCGTCGAGCGGATCGCGCCCGGCCATGACCTGTAGCAGCCGCGCCGCATCAGCGGCACGGAGCGACAGCGGCCCGACGTGATCAAGTGACGACCCGAAAGCGATCAGGCCATAACGCGACACTCTGCCGTAAGTGGGCTTGAGTCCCACGACGCCGCACAACGACGCCGGCTGCCTGACCGATCCACCGGTATCGGTCCCCAGCGCGACCAACGCCAGCCGAGCGGCAACGGCGGCGGCGGATCCCCCGGAGGACCCCCCGGGAACGCATTCCGGGTTCCAGGGATTCCGAGCGGCTTGAAATGCGCTGTTTTCGTTCGAGGAGCCCATGGCAAATTCGTCGCAGTTCGTTTTCCCGAGAATGACCGCGCCGGCTTCGACTAATCGCGACACGGCCGTGGCGGTGAACGGAGGAATGTACTCGTGCAGAATCCTGGAGCCGCAAGTCGTCCTCAGCCCTTTGGTAGAGAGCACGTCCTTGACGGCCAAGGGCACGCCGGCGAGCGGTCGCAGAGGGCGGCCCGACGAAATCTCCCGGTCAATGCCCTCGGCCCTGGCCTCGGCCGCCTCGCGGTTGAGGGCGAGGTAAATCCCGAGACTGGGGTTCAAGCGTTCAATGCGCTCAAAATACGTGTCACACGTCGCCCGCACCGTAGTTGTGCCTGCGCGAAGCGCTTCGTGGTATGACGCGATCGAATCCAGCATGTGGATCAGCGAGATAAACCCGAGGTGCGCGGTTACTCGATCACCTTCGGGACGCGGAACTGGCCATGCCGGCATTCCGGCGCGTTGCTCGTCGCGACCGCCTGTCCGAGGGAGGGCGCCGCTACATCTTCACGAAGCGTGGAGCCGCTTGAGGTGCCGGCATGCATCATCGGCGGTACGTCCGTGGTATCCAGCTGATTGAGCTTTTCGACATAGGACACGATCTCCGAGAGCTGGCGGCTGAACATCTGCACCTCGTCCGGCGTGAGCTCCAGGTGGGCGAGTTCAGAAATCTTCACCACTTCGTCGGTGTTAATCGGCATGTCTTTCTCCCGTACCCGTCCAGAGGGCGAAACGAGCGCCGAGTTAAACGGATGATCGCGGGAAGTGTCAAGCAGTGTAAATCTTGCCGGATCATTCGGATGAAGTGAATCCGCATTTACCCCGACGGTTCCCCGGCACCAGTTCCGGAAATCACGCCCGTGCGCTCTTGATATGCCCGGCGGGCCAGGTACTTCGTGGCCGCACGAAGATAGCGCTCGCGGAGATCGGCGTCCTCGATCTGCGTGGAGGCCGCTTGAAGCGCCTTGCGGGTCTTTGCGGGCAACGCGGAGTTTTTCCCGGGCGCGTTCTCCGGTGAGCGCACGCCCGCGCGGGCGGCGTCGACCCGATACTCAATGAAGGTAACGCTGCCGTGCCCCATCAGTTGGTTCAAGCGGCGCAGGATCTCGCCCGAGATGCGCTCCATCTGGGTCTTCCAGGTTCGATCCGACGTCAGCACGATCAACCGCCGGTCGAAGATCCGGTAGGGGGTACAATGCCGGCTGACCGGTTCGCCGACGATACGGTCCCAGCCGCCGAGTACCGCCTGCTCCCGAACCGATTCTTGCGAGCTCCAGCGCTCGATCAGGGGGGGCAGGTAAGCATAGAGATCGTCCATTCGTTCGCGTCCATCAATGCTTGATCTTGGCCCAGTACGCTTCCAGGTTGAAATCCGGATCATTCTCGGGATTGTGACAGGTTATGCAGTTGTCGGGCATTTTGACTTTTCCATAGGGCAGAACCGGATTGTTGATGTGATTGGAACCGGCGGTGTGGCAGGACTCGCATTGCACGTCCTTCATTCGCGGCGTGGTGAATATGTTGACGTAGCCCGTCGGTTCCTCGAAACCTGTCACATGGCAGGAAATGCAATCCTGCTCGTTCTCGCGGCGGACGCGCTGCAGCGTGGCGAAGGCGTGCGCGTGCGCTGATTCCTCCCAGATCTGGTATTCCCGTTCATGACAGCTCTGACAGGTCCCGGCGCCTGCGAACACGCGCCTTCCCGAGCCGGGCGCGGTCGTGCCCAGAATCGGATTCTCCGCGCCCAGCTGCGCGGCCTGGACCCTGGCGAGCCGGTCCTGGACTGCTGAGAGTTGCTTTCGGGCGTTCTCACGGATCTCGGCCAGCAGCCGGTCATCGGGAATGGCTCCGTCAAGGCTGATACTCCGGTCCGTGGTCTCCCGTACCCGTCCTTTCTCGTCGAGGTAGATCCGCAATTCACCTAGAATCTTTCCCTCATTGATGCATTGCAGGAGTTTGGTCTTGCCAAACGATTCCGGCGGTCCCGGTAAAACATACTCGTTGGCGTTGAGGACGATGTCGATGCCGGGATTCTCCTGTGCAAGGCGAGACGCCATCGGCTTGGGCATGTACGCCAATGCAATCAGCAGATCACACTTCGGGCGGATCCGGGGAACCAGCTTACGTGCCGCGGGAAACGGATCATCCACTGTAAAGTTCTTGGGTGCCAGCTGAAGTCTTCCCCGTTCGGTGAATCCCACGATGCCGACGCGCAGGGGCTTCGGAAGCCGTGGACCGGTGATCTCCCGAATCGTGAAAGGCTCCAATTTCGGGTAACCCTCCTTAATCGGACGGATATTCGCTGAGATCAGGCCGCGAACCGCGGGATAAGTCTGCACCAGACTCGGGTAGGTCTGCGGGGAGAAAGAGAGATCGAGTTGCGGGAGATCCTGGAAGGATACGTTGGCGGCGGCAACCCTCATCGGGTCGAGCGCCCGGATCACCCATTCATTTCCCAGAACGATATCCTCACTCAGCACCTTCGACGAAAAATCGAGTCGCTCGCCGAACAGGTGGCCGGCGTCGATGTGGAGGTGCGGGACTTGCGGATACCGCTTCGCAAACTCCGCGATGTAGCCCTGGCGACGTGCCACGCCGCCTAGAGGATTCTTCGGTCAGCCACAGGTTTCGAGGTTGCCTGAGAGATCGGCCGCGAAGAAGATCGCACAGGCCATCCCGTCATCCTCGCCCAGGATCGACTTCAGGGCCTCGGCTTTCTCCGCCCCGGTCTCAGCCGGCTGCCCCGCCGGGGCCCCCTCCGCCGCTTCAATCGCGCGGGCCAGCCCCGGGGTGGACCGATCCTTGAATTCGGGCCGCGAAGAGCCTCGGAACGACTGAACCAGGAGTACCGATGAAGTCACGACGAAAAGAAGAGCCACGAAGACTTTCAGTTTCTTGGTCATCCGCAGAATACGCCTCCATGCGAACATCACGGCGATAATACCGAATGGATGGGGTGCTCACAAGACACTTCCCGGCGGCGACAGAGACCGTCGGTAGGCCGGACCGGGCAGTAGGTCAACTTGCGGAGATCAACATTCTGCTTGGCCGGTGCGGTCTGTTTGGAGTGCGCCGGCAGAG
>JACQTD010000315.1 GCA_016210985.1 Acidobacteriota bacterium | reverse complement strand
GTTGAGAAGGGCACGGTCGGTCTGACCATCGCCAGCAATTTTGGTTTCGTCGAGCTGGCGGAGATGATCGCCAACAACCTGGCACGAATGGTCGGCTTCGATGAGGACACGACGCTCTGGATCGGAATGGCCGTGCGCGAAGGCGTCATTAATGCCATCAAGCACGGCAATAAGGGCGATGATGAGAAGCAGGTTGACATACAGTTTTCGGTCAACTCGGATAAAATTACGGTTCGCATTGCCGACCAGGGAGAGGGCTTCGACCCAGCTCAGGTACCGAATCCGCTTGATCCTGAGAACCTCCTGAAGCCGAACGGTCGCGGCATCTTTTACATGCGGACCTTCATGGACGAGGTGGAGTATACCGCCCGCCCCGCCGGGGGCACCGTCGTCCGCATGATGCGTCGGAAGACGCAGTGGTGAGGCCGCAGCGATCATGTTCACCATCTCTCAGCGTCAAACTTCGGGTATTAGCATCCTTGATCTGCAGGGCAAGATCACGCTCGGCGATGGCAGCGCGCAATTCCGCGAAGCCATCCGCCGCTTGATCGAGGAGGGGCGGATGAAACTCCTCCTTAATTTCGCCGAGGTCAGTTACGTGGACAGCTCCGGTATCGGGGAGCTGGTCAGTGCGTACACGACGGTGACCAGCAAGGGCGGCCAGTTGCGGCTGGTGAACCTGCCCAGAAGGATCCACGATCTTCTGAGGATCACCAAGTTACTGACTGTGCTTGAGACGTTCGATGACGAAAGTCGTGCCGTTCAGAGCTTCAGTCAGGGGTAACGCCCGCCGCCCGCGCACCCGGCACGGTTTGAACACTACGAACGACCTTCAGCTTGGCAGGCCACGGCTGCCGGCGGTATGGCTGGTCGTCGTACTTTTCCTTTGCGCACCCGTTCACCTGTCGCTGGGGAGGTTGCATCGCCCGATGGGCAGCAGGACCGGACCTACCGGCTCCGTCCAGGCGACAAAACCGAGTTCTGACCAGCCGTCCAGGCAGCACATTTCGCCGGAAATGGGCGAAATCCTGGAGCAGACGAACACTGCGGTGGACCTCGATCCGCGGCTCTTTGCCGTCATGGCCGCGCTCAACGTCGGCGGATACGATTACGAGAGCCCTTCCGGTCCCGGATCCCCGCTTCGGGAGACGCTGCGGGCCGATCTCGCACGGATCGATTCCCGATTGCGCGATCGCCTCAGGGCCTATTACCGGGCCCACCGGCTCGTCGGGGTGGAAGAACCGGGCCAGGTGGCGCGCTACGTGGCGCTCAGCTTTCTGATCTCCCCGCCGCCGTCTTTTGCCGTTGGTATTGAGCAGCAGGACCTTCCGGAAGATGTGGTAAGCGTACTCGACTTCGTACCGTTGCTCCGGGAGTTTTACGAGAGTGCCGGACTCGGTAAGCTGATGAGCCGATACGCCGGCGATCAGCAGGGACTGATTCGGGAGTTCAGGGAGGAAGCCGCCAGAACCGTCTTCGAGACGATCAACTACTTGCACACGCGGCCGATGCTTGTTATCCATGCGCGTGGGACCCCCAGGGGCACTAAAGCGAAGGGGAAGGCCTCTGCAAAATCCCGCCGGGGAGACAAGAACGCGGCAGCCATCCGCCCTGCGACCAGAATTCGGGAGCGCCGACTCTACGTGCTCGTCAACCCGCTCGACGCCCGGGATTCGGCTTACGTTCGAAATGATATTCCGAATGGAGCCGGTGTCGAATTGGATGGGGAAGTGGGGGACGACTACCTGGTAGCGGTGGGACCCTCGAGGGAAGCGTTGGCTTCCGCCGTGCGGATAGGCACACTCCGCTTCGCGCTCGAACCGCTCGGTGAGCTCCACGCGAGGGAGATTCGGTCAAGGTCCGAAGCCTTCCAGCTCCTTTACAAGAAGGTCACCGGTCGCGAGACGGAGGTCAGCGAGACGGCGTTCTCGATCGCGACCCAATCGCTCTCCGCGGCCGCCGAAGCCCGCATGAAGATCCTCTCGGTTCCCGCGACGGAACCCCAGGTGATCTCGGATCGCGAGGATGACGCCCTCAACGGCCTTTGCCAGCAATATCAGCGAGGCGCAATCCTGGCTTTTCATTTCTATGACAAGCTCATTCCCTGGGAGCGGGTCGGCGTCGACATCGCCGGTTATTATGAAGAGATGATCCGGTCGATCCAGTTCGGCCGGGAGTTCGACCGGATTTCCGAAGTCGAAGCGCTGCGGGCGAGGCTGGAAAAAAAGCACTCCGAACGGAGTGCCCGGTTCGTACGGAAACCGATGCAAGAACAGCTGACCTTGGCCGACGCCCTCATCCAGGGGCGCAAGTATGCGGCGGCCAAACTGATCCTGGAGGAGTTATTGAAGACCGATCCAGAGCAGACGCGCACGGTCTACGGGCTTGCGCAGGTTATGAGCGGTCTGGCGAGTGAGGTCGACCCGGCCCGGGCGCCGAATCCTGATACCGCCCAGGATCAGATCGTCGATCACCTGCTCGAGGCCGTCAAGTTGTACCAGCGGGCTGCCGAGCGGGCCCGCCCACCGGCTGAACTGTGGATCGCTTCCCAGGCGAGAGTCGCTGCCGGGAGAATACTGGACTATTTCGGTGAGCGGGCGGCCGCGGTAGTGGAGTATCGCCTCGCAGTGGATCTCGGTCCTGTGGCCGGCGGCGCCTACGGTCAGGCCCGGGAGGGAATGGAACGCCCCCTCACTCGCTGATCTTTTTCTTCGGTCGCGGACCATCGAGTTCGTAGTTCCGTCTTAAGCACGTCGCAGTCAGTCCGCCGTGACAATTCATGATAACCGTGTAATCTCTAACTCGCATGAGCACGAGGAGACCCCAGTCCAAAGCGATCATCAGGGTTGGGCCTGCAGGCTGGTCTTATGAAGATTGGAATGGGATTGTTTATCCAAAACCGGCGCCCAGAGGGTTCGATCCGCTCGCCTACCTGGCCGGCTATTTCGACACCATAGAGATCAACAGCAGTTTCTATCGCCCGCCTCAAGCAAAGTCAGCGGCCGCATGGGCCGGCAGGGTGGCTGCGCATCCCGATTTCAGGTTTACAGCCAAGCTATTCAGGTCCTTCACGCATGAGGTCTCCTCGGTAAGGCCTGATGACGAACGTGCTTTCCGCGAAGGTATCCGACCGCTGACGGAGGCCGGCCTCCTTGGTGCGGTATTGATTCAGTTTCCCTGGTCATTCAAGAACGAGCCGGCTTCCCGAAGCTACCTGTTCGGTCTGCTGGATCGGTTCTCCGACCTCCCTCGCGTGGTCGAGGTACGACACCGCTCCTGGAACAGCGCCGACATCCTTGAGGAACTCCGCACCCGCGGCGCAGGGACATGCAACATCGACCAGCCGGTCTTCGCCCGCTCGCTCGCACCTGGTGAAGTGGTTACTTCAGCGGTGGGGTATGTCAGGCTTCACGGTCGAAATTACCAGGACTGGTTCACCGATACTCCAGGCGGGGTCGAGCGCTACAATTACCTCTACACCCCCGTGGAACTGGAACCCTGGATCGAACGGATCCGCAGCATCGCTTCGGATACCCGGGAAGTCTACGTCATCACCAATAACCACTTCGAAGGAAAAGCGGTGGTCAATGCGCTCGAAATCCGGTCGAGTTTGAGCGGCGTCCCGGTCCGGGTTCCCGAGTCGCTGCCGAAGCAGTACCCACGTTTGTCGAAGATCGAACTCGGCGGGGAGCCCGGTCGGCTTCCACTACTGGACGCTACGGAGTGACGATCAGCTTGCTCTTTTCTTCCGGGTAGGGATGCTGGAGTGCAATGTTCCGCAAGTAGTCCTGCCCGTCGGCGGACATCTCCAGCCTGATCCACGCGCGGATGAACTCCAGCAACTCGGCCAGCACCTTGTCGTTCAGAAACCGGGCCTCGCTATGTTCTTCGAGCTTCTTCTTCACTTCATCGATTTCGCGCAGAATAGCGTCGCTGACGGTCTGGGCCCGAGGGGTTGGCGCCTGATGATCGTAGATGATGCCTTTTTCCGCCGTTCCGGCGGTGGCCAGGGCCGATTCGATCCCATCGAGGACTTCGGCGTCGGTGAGGTCACGGAACCGATCGCGCTGGAGCTCGACAACGGCTTTCTCAATCCGAAACACGAGAACTTCCAGCTCACTGATGCGCCGGAGCAACGCTAACTTTCCGTCACCCGCCAGCCGGTTCACGATGGCCGAGGTGCGCCGCGCCTGGGCGTGCTGGCGGGCTTCCCTCAAATGGGGACAGGATTCCGGGCAGGCCAGGTCGATCATTCGCAGGTCGGCGCAGCACGACCCGCAGAGGAAGCCACTCAGGGCAGGACAGGTTCTCCGGCCTGGCCGGGTACCGCAGTGCCGGCAGCGCTGCTTCATCAGCCCAGCATATCCTTGACTTTCTTGAAGACGCCCGCATCCTGTGGAGTCGACCTGCCCTCGAGCTTCGCGAGTTCCTCGAAGAGCCTCCGTTGCTCCTTGGTGAGTTTTGACGGCGTGCTCACCTTTACGGTAACGAACAGATCGCCGCGTCCCGCGCGTTCGAGTTTGGGCACGCCCCGACCTCTGAGTTTGAACACCGCGTTCGTTTGTGTACCGGGCGGGACCTTGATCACTTCCTCGCCGTCGATCAGCGTCGGCACATGAATCTCGCTGCCCAGCGCCGCCTGCGAAAACGTGATCGAAACCGCACAATGAAGATCCGCGCCCTGTCGTTCGAAGACCTCATGATCGGCGACGTGCAGAACGATGTAGAGATCACCCGAGGGGCCTCCCATCGAACCGGCCTCTCCCTCGCCCTGGATGCGGAGCCGGGAATCATTGTCGACGCCTGCCGGAATCTTCACTTCGAGCACGCGCTCGCGCTGAACGCGCCCTTGTCCCCGACAGTCCTCGCACGGATTCTTCACCACCGTGCCACTGCCCTGGCAGATACCGCAGGCGCGACTCACGGTGAAGAATCCCTGCTGGTATCGCACCTGACCGGTTCCGGCGCATTGTCCGCAGGGCGTAGTGGTCGTCCCGGGCCGGGCGCCTGTGCCCCGGCAGGTTGCGCACTGGTCGAGGCGTGGAATCCGGACTTCGCGCTGGAAACCCTGGGCCGCATCCTCCAGCGTCAGCTCCAGATCGAACCGAAGATCGGCGCCCCGTCGGGCGCGGCTCCGCTTTCGGGTAGGGGCACCGAAGACATCGCCGAATCCGAAGAAATCTCCGAGTAAATCCTCGAACGTCGTGAAGGGATCGGCTCCGCCATAGCCGCTGGTGCCGGGGGCGAATGCCGCGTGGCCGAACCGGTCATACCGTGAGCGCTTTTCGGCATCACTGAGGATACCGTAAGCTTCACCCAACTCTTTGAATCGCTCTTCGGCTTCGCGATCGCCAGGGTTGCGATCGGGATGATACTGAAGCGCCAGTTTCCTGTAGGCGACCTTGAGCTCTTGCTCGTTGGCGCTCCTGCCTACGCCCAGAACCTCGTAATAATCACGCTTGTCCAAATTCGCTCTCCCGGATTCGGGCTCCCGAAAGCGGGTTAGTTTGCCCAGAGTCCGTCCAAAAAGCAACACCGGCGCTTCGGGACGGCCTCCTCCCCCCGGCCCGCCATGGTGGCGGCCCGTGGGGAGGGATGCGCAACGGCGGGCAGATCAACGCGTAGCGACCTTGACGCGGGCCGGCCGCAGGAGCTGATCGCCCGACATGTATCCCCGCTGGTACTCTTCCAGGATCGTATTCTCCGGTAGGTCTTCCGCCGGCGCGGTGGCGATGGCCTCATGCATGGCAGGATCGAAGATCGCGCCGGCCGTCGGAATGGGTCTGACATCGAAGCTGGCGAGGACCTCGTCAAATTGACGGCCGATCAGTTCGATGCCGGACACGAGGCTGGAGGCGTGGCCATCAGACTTCGCCATGGCCAGCGCCCGGTGGAGGTTGTCGACGATTGGCAGGAAGGCTTCGATGATCCTCCCGCGCGAGCGGTCGATCTCGGCGTTCCGGTCGCGCTCGACCCGTTTCCGGTAGTTGTCAAATTCAGCCGCCACCCTGAGCAACTGCTCCTGCAGAGCCGCCCGCTCCTTCTCAAGCGAGGAGGTTCGATTCGCGGTGTCCATCGCCTCGGGGTCGTCCGACCGGGCGAGTTGCTCATGGGCTTCATCCATCACAGGCTCCAGTTCCGACGTGGTCCGCTCAGCGAGCGCATCCTTACCCTGGGCCGCAAGGGGCTCCTCCTGTATGGAGGAAGCCTCTTCCGGGTTCGGTTCCCGATCACCCGCCGGCTTGCGGGAGAAAAAACGAATGGGAATTCGGGTGCCGCCGGCTCCGCCCGTCTTTCGATCATCCTTCTTGGTCATCTCGGTGTGGCGCTTCAGTTCCGCAGGATGCGCTCGACGCTGCTCGCGACATAAGCCACGACCGGGATCATTCGATCGTAGGGCATCCGCATCGGGCCGACGACGCCCACATGGCCGATGGCAGCATTCAGCCCGGCATACCGGGCAGTGATGATCGCGCAATCGCGCATTGCAGCAATCCCGCTTTCTGCGCCGATCCGCACTTGCAGTTCCGACTCCGCGCCGAGGACATCGCTGAGAATGCGAACGAGCCGTTCCTTCTGAGCGAACATCGCGCACAGCTCACTGAGCCGCTGGAGATCGCTGAAGTCGGGTTTCCGGATGAAATGGGCGGTTCCATCGACGAAGACCTCCCGAGGACCCTCGGCACAGGTCCGGAGGCTTTCTTCGCAAAGCGACAGGGCCTGTCTCCAGGCCCGGCGGTAAAGGTTTCGCTCCTCGTGCATCCGGTCCACGAGGTCGTTCCGAATCGTAATCAGGTCCTTCCCGGCGAAATGATCGAGGAGATACCGGGACATCCGGTCTAGTTCTTCCTGCGAGAAGTCCTCTTCGGCCCTGACGATACAATCCTTCACCTGCGCGGTGCCGGATACCAGCACCACCAGGATCCTCCGTCCCGGAAGCCGCACGAAACTGATGTGTCTCAGGCGCTCGGCGCCGGCGGCCGGGGAGAGCAGGATGGCGACATTTCGAGATAGCCCCGAGAGCATTTCCGCCACCCGCTCCAGCAGCTCTTCGACGCCGATCCCCTCGAGGGCCTGCATCCGCCGGTCGATCGCCGTCTGGTCGGATCGCATGATCCGCAGGTCGCGGACCAGCCGGTCCACATAGCGGCGATAGCCCTTGTCGGTGGGTATGCGTCCGGCCGAAGTGTGAGGCTGGCTCAGCAAGCCATCTTCCTCCAACTGAGCCATCAGGTGACGGATCGTGGCCGGACTGAGGCCCTCGCGCGAGGTCTCGGCCACCACCTTCGAACCCACGGGTTCACCGTTGGCCGTGTACCTCCGCACGACGGCCTCCAACACTTCGTGCCGCCGGGCCTCCAGACGTACATTCCTGCCTTCCGCGCTCATGGTCATCGCCGAAGGATCATAGTAGACCAATCCGCCGGGCCCGGGAAAGGACCACCGGTCGCCGGTGGCCCGGCATCAGCGATGGCCGGCTCCCGGGAGGGCCTCCTTCTCCAGGAGTTCCACTGAGACGGCGGTTCCGACCCGACTCAGGTGAAGAGTTCGAGATACTTGAATCCGGAACCGGTGTTGAACATGACGACCCTGTCATCGGCCCGAACGGTCCCGGTTTGAATCAGGCGCCGCAGGGCGGGAAGGCAGGCCGCTCCCTCGGGCGCCGCAAACACGCCCTCGGCGGCGGCGATCTCGGTGACAGCGGCCAGGATTTCATCGTCCCTGACAGCGACGGCCCCGCCCCTGCTCCCGCGCAGTACCTCCAGCATTAGAAAATCGCCGATCGCCCGGGGGACACGGAGCCCCGCCGCCACCGTATGGGCTCCCACCACCTCGTCCGCCTCCTGGCGCTGCGCTTCAAAAGCCCTGACGATCGGTGCGCAACCCTCGGCTTGAACGGTGTACATGCGAGGGCGCCGCTCGTCGATCCATCCCATCTGTTCCATCTCATCGAAGGCCTTCCACATTCCGATCAGGCCGGTGCCTCCTCCCGTGGGATAGAGGACCACTTCCGGCAGCCGGAATTGGAACTGTTCAGCCAGTTCGTAACCCATGGTCTTCTTGCCTTCCAAACGATACGGCTCCTTGAGAGTGGACACATCGTGCCAGCCGAATCGTTCGACTCCCTCCCGCACCGCGCGTGCGCAATCCGTGATCAGGCCGTCAACGAGGGTGACCCGGGCGCCATACTGCATCGATTCGATTCGGTTCGCGACCGGGACATCCAGGGGCATGAAGATATGCGCTTCGATCCCGGCCGAAGCGGCGTAGGCGGCGAGCGCCCCTCCCGCATTTCCTGCCGAAGGCACGGCCAGGGCGCGTACACCCAATTCCAAAGCCATGGAGACGGCTACCGCCATGCCCCTCGCCTTGAAGGATCCGGTTGGATTGGCCGATTCGTCTTTCAAGTACAGGTTACCCAATCCGAGGTTGCCCCCAAGTCGCCGCAACTCCAATAGCGGCGTGAACCCTTCTCCCAGCGTGACGATGTTCCCGGCGTCCTCGACAGGAAGCAGTTCTCGATATCGCCAGAGACTCTTCTCGCCCCCGGCCAACCCGCCGGGTGTCAGCCGGGAGGCCGCGGCTCGGAGGTCATAGTCCACGAGCAGCGGTTTACCGCACTCGCATAAATGGTGAAGTTCTCGGGCCGAATACCTCCGGGGGCAGGCTGAACAGCGGAGTTGGGTCACATGCATGGGGCCGTGCGCTTCCTCACCGCAGGTACCACCCGTGCGGCTGCGAGCGAGGGATGGTACAGGCTATCAGGAATGCCGCACTTAGGCGAATTCGCCGGTGACCAGGTACCGCGGCCCAATCGGTCACACTTGCCGGTCTCCGGGGGCGATGCTAGATTCGCCGGCCTTTGGGAAAGGGCTTATGACGATCCGACTCCTGGCACTGGATATCGATGGGACGTTGCTCGATTCCCGGTCTGAGATCAGCGAGCGAACCCGCCGGACGATCGGTCAGGTGGCGGCGGCGGGCATCCCGATCGTGCTGGTCACCGGCCGCAGGTTCGTCTCGGCCCGGAAGGTCGCCCAGGAACTGAACCTGACGACGCCCTTGATTTCGCACAATGGCGCACTGACCAAGAACGTCGCCGACCTGACGACGATCGATTTCAGGCCGCTTTCAAGAGCAATTGCGGCAAGGTTCGTCAGGGTGGCCAGGTCGGCGGGGCGCGACGCCGTCTGCAACGACGATCCGTATGGGTCGGGGCAGGGCGTCATCGAAGGGATCTCCAAGCATAACCATCATCTGATCCAGTACGTCAGCCGCCCGGACTATCCGGTTCACACGGTAAGCGATCTCATGGCGTATCTCGATCACGACCCGATTCAGATGTCTTCGCTTGGCGGTTACGACGCCATGCACCAATTCTCCCGAGCGCTGCACGACGAGATCGGCTCGGCGGCGAAGGTATTCAAGACGGCTTACGCCGATCGGGACATGATGTTCGTCGATATGGTGGATGCCTCAGCTTCGAAGGCGGCGGCGCTGGCGGCCGTGGCCCGGCACTATGGCATCTCGCCTGGAGAAGTGATGGCGGTTGGGGACAATCATAATGATCTCGAGATGCTTGAGTTTTCAGGGACCGGCGTGCTCATGGGGAACGCCGAAGAGCCCTTGAAACAAGGGGGATTTTACCTCACCGGCACCAACGACGAGGATGGTCTGGCCCAGGCCATTGATCGCTTCGTTTTCAGGAGGCCCGGAGGGGGATGATTGATCGGATGCTCTGCCCGATCTGCCGCCGTCCGGTGAGGATGACGCGACTCGGTCAGCCCTCGGCGGAAGATGAGGGCGCCGTGCGACTCCTCGAACGGAACCATCCCCACTGGCACCGGGCTGAGCCGGTTTGCGCCCGGTGTCTCGATGAGTACCGCAGGATGGACGAGGAGCTAAAGCAATTCAGCCCCTTCTTCAACCATCCCGGGGCGGCCATTGTCCCCACGCCGCTGCGCCTTCGCTCCGAACCGGCCTATACCGGCCGGGGCGTGACGATCGCGTTCCTCGATTCGGGCTTCTACCCTCCTCCCGACCTGGTGACCCCGGCGAACCGCATCAAGGGGTATCACAATGTGCTCCGGCCAGCTGCCGGCGCCGACGCGTTGCGGCGTGAACTGGAAGAAGTCTCGGTCGACAGCTGGCACGGTATGATGACTTCGGTCGTGGCGGCGGGCAACGGCGCGCTTTCCGACGGCGCCTACCGGGGCATCGCCTCCGAAGCCGAACTGGTGCTGGTCAAGGTGGGTTCTCAATCCCGCATCGAACACGACCGTATCCGGGAGGGCATCGAATGGGTGATTGCGCACCGGGAGAAATTCGATATTCGAATTCTCAACATCTCCTGCGGGGGCGATGAAAACGTGTCCTACCTCACCGACGGGCTTAGCCGCGCGGCGGAAGACGCAGTTCGCGCGGGCCTCGTGGTCGTCGCGGCGGCGGGGAATCGGGGTTGGGAGCCGGACCACCCGGTGGTACCGCCGGCGAATTGCCCGGCGGTCATCACCGTCGGCGGGCTCGATGATGAGAACCGGCTGGATTGGAGCGGCCGGCAAATGTACCGTTCGAGCTATGGGCCCACGATCGACGGGCTTCAAAAACCCGAAGTCATCGCTCCCGCAATCTGGCTTGCCGGCCCGATCCTACCGGGCACTTCGGTGGCGGACCAGGCCCGCCTGCTCATGGCGCTCGACAGGGCCGGCGACCGGCAACTGCCGATGCTGCTCGAGAGGGGGAAGGGTGCTGATCCGAATCTCGATCAAATGATGGATTCACCACCCGAGGAGATACGCGCCGCGGTCCAGATGCTGATCGCGGAGCACAAGGTGATTTCAGCGGACTACAAGCACGTAGACGGCACCTCGTTCGCAGCGCCGATCACTTCTTCCATTGTGGCTCAGATGATCGAAGCCAACCCGGCCTTGACCCCATCGGAAGTTAAGCGCGGACTGCTCTTGACCGCGCAACGCCTGCGCCGGGTCCCGGTGGATCAGCAGGGGTGGGGAGTGGTGAACCCGACCGGCGCGGTTCAGTGGGTACTCCGAGGGAAGTCCGAATCTTAGTCTTCGAGGATGGCCCACGCCTCCGGATCCCTCAGCAATTTGGAGACCAGCGCGTTGTGAAGCGCATGGCCGGCGCGGAAAGCGGTGACGTGGCCCTTGATCGGCATGCCCAGCAAAGCGAGATCGCCGAAGAGATCCAACGCCTTGTGACGTACGAATTCATCCCTGAAGCGAAGCGGTTCCGGATTGATCATGCCCTCGGCCGACAGCACAATCGCATTCTCCAGCGAGCTGCCGCGGATGAGACCCTTCTTCCTGAGGGGCTCGTCCCAGTCGAGGAACCCGAAGGTGCGGGCCGCTGCCAGCTCCCGCTCGAACGCGCCGTTTGAAATTTCGACCTCGACGCGCTGATGGCCGATCAGGGGATGCGAAAACTCGATCGTGCAGTCCAGGGAGTACCGGTCGGAGGGCTCGATGGCGATGTGCTTCGACGCATCCGCAACTTCGATCTTCTTCTTGATACGCAGGTGTCGTCGAGGGGCGTGTAGCACGGCGGTGCCGGCCCTGCGAAGGACGTCGACGAAAACCTTGGAGCTGCCATCCAGAATGGGTACTTCCATGCCGTCGATGTCGACGTACACATTATCGATCCCGCAGCCGCGGATGGCCGCGAGGAGGTGTTCGACGGTGGCTACCATGACGCCGCGCGAGACCAGCGCCGTGGCATAACTGACGTGCGCGACATGCAGCGGCGAGGCCGGGATTTCGAATCCATCCAGGTCCGTCCGCCGAAAGACCACGCCGGTAAAGGCGGGGGCGGGGTTTAGTACGGCTCTCACCTCGGCGCCGGTGTGAAGCCCAACTCCACTCACTTCTCCCGTGTATGAAATCGTAGTTTGTAGCGGCATCATTGATAAAAGCATGCAAGCCGAATGCCAGGGCGATGCCCACCCCGGAGATTCCCGGAAAGTGAAACAGGCTGAGGGAATTGGGAGCGGGGACGCGATCCTCCCCTCCTAGCGTCGGGTACGGACCTGTCGCCTGGAGTCCACACTCATGTCGACGTCACGAGACAGTGCTGTCCGACGCTGATGAACGAAACCAGCTTCGGCAGCGGTTTTGCTTGCCGCTCGTGTTCAAGTGTGAGGGTCAGAGCAGAGGGGGATTGAGTGCATAGACCGTCCCGGAGTTTGCTCTCGCACCTGTGGGACCGTCTCCCCCGGCGGACGAAATCAGCAACTCGGGCTTTCCGTCGCCATTGATATCTCCGATCGCAACCCCGCTCCCCGCACGATCCTGTGCCATGGCGCCGAGGATGATCATGTCGGGTCCGACTCCCGGTTCGGAGCTCGACATGTTGAGGACGACGCCCCGGGTGAAGGTGGGCCTTCCCAGAATAAGATAGACGGCTCCGGCGCCCTGGGCCAATCCCTTCGGCACCAGCGAGGCGGGCAGGAGGAGATCCGATCGGCCATCGCCGTTCACGTCGGCGGCCGCACCCGCCCGCTGAAAATCCTGATTGCGGCCGGGCCCTATGATCTTGGCGTCCGCTCCCGATCCCGTCGGCGCGGGACCGGTTGATAGATCGCGCACGGCGCCTTGAGCGAAGTTACTTCCGCCGAAAAAGATATGGAAGAAGCCGGTATCGTTCACTTCAACGGACTTGTCGATCGCCGCCCCCGCCAACAGATCTGCCCGGGTATCTCCGTTAAAGTCGCCAAGTATCAGGGAAGCGCCGATCGCATCTCCGTTGCTTCCGCCATAGATGCGGATGATGGGGATGTCCGCGGGGGCTGCGGCCAGGTCAATGGGGACCCGCCCGGAAAAAATCGGCCCTCCCAGGATCACGTAGATTTCACCCGAATCCGCCCGACCATTAGTCGGCCCGTCGGCGTACCCGGCAGCGATAATCAGGTCACCGATGCGATCCCCGTTGAGATCGCCGACGGCGACGGCCTGTCCACAGTGGTCTCCACCGTCAATCCCCGCAAACGCGCCGTCCGGGCCGCTGGGGTCGGTAACCGGCACAGCCATCGACCGAAACCCTGTCAGATTCGGCCGGCCCAGGAAAAGAAACGCGGCGCCGACGAGCCCGGAGGTCCCTTTATTCCAAAACTGGGCACCGACCAGCAGGTCGGTCTTGCCGTCATTATTTACATCGCCCGCGGCCAGTGCGCCCCCGGAAAGTGAAAGCGAACTGATGCCCCCAAAAACGGCATCGGGTGGCGGGCCCACTTGCGAGGCAAGATCGAGCATGGTGCCGGAAGTGAAGCTACGGCTCCCAAAATAGATATAGACCGCGCCGAAAGTTCCTTGGTTCATGGCCGGGGATGCACTCGGCGCCCCGATAGCAAAATCGTCGATCCCGTCGCCGTTCAGGTCGGCGATCGTGATGACGCTTCCGAGACCGGTGTTGGTGCTCCCGTATATCGTGACATCGGTCCCGGTGCCGGCTGGAGGCGCGGCGGTTGCCCCATCGCGGACGCCGGTCAGGGTGCCGTCCTTCCGGCCAAAATAAGCTACCACCTTTCCTGCCAGGTTCCGCCTGTTGTCCGGCCCCCTCGAGTATGGTGCGCCCACGATGACGTCGCGCAAGCCGTCCCCGTTGATGTCGCCGGTCGCAACCGGCTGCGTGTAGCCTTCTCCAAAAATGCTCCCGACCCGGGTGTCATCCGCCGTCGAATTATAGAGCTTGAGAAAGGCGGAGGAGGGATCGCTCAAATCAATCATCGTGGCATCCTGCTCATCCAAGGAATCCGCCTGGAGCTGTCCGGAAGCGCCGGTCAGCGGACCCAGATGCAGAACGAGAGCGCACACGACGGCCTGACGAAATCGGATGCGGAGCCAATCGCCGAACGTTGTTTCGATCATATCCTTATCCCTCACACGATTCTAAGCCTGGCAAAGCCCCATGTGCCGTCTTCGGACGCCAAGCACCCATGGGCCATACCCGATTCGGCCGCAGGTCTCGAAATTCTATCGGATGATTAAACTCCTGTACCGGGCAGTGCTCGCGAGTGGTGGCTGGGTGTGCTGATTGTTCACAGTGCAGGACGAAGGGCATTCTATAACAGGGAAAACGCCGGACGTCAACCAAAACCGGGGAATATCCCGCCGCCGGAGTCGCCCGCCATCATGCAAGATCTATTTCCTTGACTTTAATTTATCGCGCAAACTAGTATCTGAATGTTGCCTGTATTTTAATCAAGGCAGCTTTCTCTCGAACGATAGTGGGGGTCATGAATTAGGAGGAACCAGCCGCATGAGGGAAAGCAGAAATCTCGGGATCTTACTTCTGGTGGCGATCTTCTTCCTTGCCCTTCGGCCGGCATGGGGCCAGGAGAAAGGTATCGGAGAAGTTGTGGTCAACGGCACGGTCAACGTGAACGGACAGCGGGCCGTTTCCGGCTCTACGGTTTACAGCAATCAAGAGATCGAAACCCGCGAGCAGAGCGGCGCGATCGTCTCCTTTCGTGAGAAGGGAGGCGTGCTATCCGTCGAGCCCAATTCCCTGGTCCGGGTGGCACGGGCCGATGGCCGAATTGTGATCGAAGTGGTCCGCGGATCGATCGCGCTGCGGCCGCAGTCCTTGCCGGCTACGGTCAACACCGCCAAACTCCGCGTCGACGCGGAGCGGAATGGGGCCTATCGTGTAACCAGTTCTGAGCGCGGAGCTGCCGTGGAAGCGGGTTCGAAGAATGCCATCGTGAAGGATGGCTATCGCGAGGTGACGATCCATGCCGGCGAGACTTACGCCAGCTGGGAAGGTCAGAGCGCCAAGAAGGACAAGAAGAAGAAACGCCTGGGCATCATCATCCCGGCTTTGATTGCGGGTCCACTGGTGATCGGACTGGCCCTGACCGTCGCACGCGGTGAGGATGCGCCGCCGGTGAGCCCGGTGCTCCCCAAGTAGCCTCAGTCATTCCACCTCCCGAATCCCATCTTCGATTTGCGCGGGACATCCGCGCTTGAACGCACTATACTCGCCTCGCTGTAGCATTCACCGCTTCCATGCACGTCGAGGAGAATGTTCAGGCCTGGGTGATGACCAAGGCCCTCGAATCTTCCGGATATTTCACGCTCAAACTGCGGGGCGTGCTGCCGCGTATGCTTGGCTGTGTCCTCATCGGCGGAGCTTTCTTCCAGGCCGGCTCATGGTTGATCCGGGACCTCAAGGCATCGGCGATCGCGCTGCTCTATCAGGATGCGGATGGGTTGCGGGCCGCCCTTCAGATTTCGCCCCGCAGCCCGCAGTGGTTGCACCAGCTTGCCGTCGTGCACATGTACGACCCGGATGAATTCGAACCCGATCGATCCCAGGAATTGCTCGAAACCGCTATACGGCTCTCCCCCTACGATGCTTCGTTGTGGCTTGACTACGGCCGACTCCTCGAACGTCAGGGCCGAACCGCTGAGGCCGAACAGGCCTGCCGCGCAGGGGTGGCGCTGGCGCCCCGGCACTTTCAGCCTCGCTGGGTACTCGCGAATCTTCAGCTTCGATCGGGAAACCTGGCGATGGCTTACGACGGACTGGCCGGATTGGCCGAAGCGAATCCCGATGCCCTGGCCAACATCTTCGAGCTGGTGTGGAGAAGCTCGGGAGAAAGCCTCGCGGGTATGCTCGCCTTCGTGGGCAGATTGAATGCTCCTTCCGCAAGGGCCACGGCCGTGGACTTTCTCGCCGAGCAACGGCAGTTCGCCGGCGCGATCACCATCTGGAGGAATCTTGCCGGCGCCGGCGGAATTCATCAGTCCACCGGCTGGTCCCTGCTCGACCGGTTGATCCGATTCCGGGAGTGGCACCACGCCAGGGAGGTATGGCGGGAGTGGCCGTCGCGGGAGGCGTTGAAACCGCTTGTCTGGAATGGCGATTTTGAGAAGCCGATCACGCAAACGGCTGTCGATTGGCGGGCGGAGAGTTCCGCCGAGGTCCACGTCAGGCAGGATGAGCAGGAACACCGCGACGGTAGCCGCGCGTTGGTCATCGAGTTCCCGGGGGACAGCCGTGTGCATTTCGCCGGTGTGACGCAATATCTGCCCGTGGAACCTTCGACGCGGTACGTCCTGTCCTTTCATCATAAGTCGGCGGCGCTGACCGCCGGGAGCGGGCTCGTCGTGAAGCTCCAGGATCCGACCACTGCCGAACCCTGGTGGATGTCGCAGCCGATCAAGCCGCGTTCCCAATGGAGCGAGCAGACCCTCTCCTTTGTGACGAGCGGGTCCGCCGAGTGGCTCCTGTTGAGCATCGAGCGACTCCCATCCTCCGGCTTGATCGATTACGTTTCGGGCCGCGTGTGGCTCGACGACTTCTCGATGGTGCCGGTGGAAACGAATCGCTGATTTCCGTCTTCGAGCATGCGCGAATGGCTTGACCGATCGATCCTTTTCGGGCTGCTGACGGCCGTCTGCATTGCGCCCTGGCTCTTCGGATCCGTCGAGCAATACGCCGTCGACGCGCTTGGCATCTTCCTGCTTCTGCTGTTGGGACTGGCCCTGCTAAAGGCGTTGATGGCGGGGGAGCTGAAAGTTTGGCTGACCCCGGTTCATGTCTGCCTGCTCCTCTTCCTGGCGGCGTGCCTGCTGCAGGTGGCGCCCCTGCCCGAGTCCGTCGGCGCGCGCTTCCTCCCGGATGAAAAGGCGGTTCTGCCCCCGCCGTTCACGGATTGGCGGACGATTTCAATCGATCCCTCGCTGACGCTGCCCGCGGTGGTCAAACTCGCAGTGCTCGTCGGGTACTTCATGATCGCGGCGCAATCGATGGATTCCCAACGCCGCGTGAGCGTAGTTGTCCACACGCTTGTGCTGCTCGGGGTGGCCGTGGCGTTGGCCGGCATCCTCCACAAGCTGACGCCGGACGATAAAATTCTCTGGATTCGGCCGTCGGAATTCGCGGGCGGCTCCTTCGGGCCGTTTGTGAATCGGAACCATTTCGCGGGCCTCATGGTGCTCCTCTTTCCGCTGCCGCTGGCCATGATCTTCTCCCGGGGGGTGAGCCGCGATCGATGGGTGCTCTATGGCTTCTGTGCCGTGACGATGGCCTGCGCGGCGGTATACTCGCTGTCCCGTGGCGGGCTCATGAGCCTCGGCATCGAGCTGTTGCTGCTGCCGATGCTGGCCGACAGGGAACGGCTGAGATTCCGGCAACTGAAGGACTGGGACGCAGGTCGAAGCTCGGTGGAGCGCCGTTGGCCGGCGCGACTGGGCGGCGTGATCCTGATCGCGATGATCATCGGCCTGGGCGTGATCTGGATCGGCGCCGAGCCCCTGATGTCGAGGTGGGCAGGTACCAAGGCTGAGATCCTGGAATCGAGGGTTCTCCCCCAATCCCGACCGGCGACGTGGCGCGTCGCACTCCGGATCTTCGAACAACACCCCTTGTTCGGTGTCGGCCTGGGCGCCTTTCCCCGGGCCTACCCGCTCTACGATGAGTCGCCGGGGGTTTTCACCGTCGGAGAGGCCCATAACGATTATCTCCAGATCCTCTCCGACACCGGGCTGGTGGGCGGAGCGCTGGGCGGATGCTTCCTCTACTTTCTCGTCACCCGGTCGCGCCGGGCGCTGGGGAGTCCCCGGCGAGAAGATCGCGCCGCTGCGCTCGGGGCGACGGTAGGAGTCTGCGGCATCCTGGTGCATAGTCTGGTAGACTTCAATCTCCAGATCACATCCAACGGGCTGGTGTTTCTCGTGCTCGTGGCGATCGTGGTGAGTACCGAGTTGCGCGCGCGGGTAACTTCGAATGATCCGCGGCGGCAACCCGGGGTCGAAAGCCGCGGGTCGCGGCGGCGGAGGGAGGAGGAGGTGGATTCGTGAGCGGGGTGGTCCGCTTATTGAAGTGGATCGTGGGGCGATTGGTTGACCGGTCCGATCTCGCGCTTCAGGCCTTTGGCGTCGGAGGCGCGCTCAAGCTCCTGATGCTGGCGGGCACGAGCCGAAACCCGAGAATCCTTCGACGGTTCGGGGCGAGTGTCGGGGAGCACTGCATGATCCATTCGCCGCTCCTGTTGCACAATGCTGAACAGGGATTCGGACGATTGGCGGTAGGCGACCGCTGTCACATCGGAAAGGACGTCTTCATCGACCTGGCCGAGAGGGTGACCTTGGAGGATCGGGTGACCATCTCCATGCGAGCTACACTGCTGACTCATTTCGACGTCGGCCAGAGTCCGCTCAAGGATCAAGGTCAAGTCCCGTCGGTTTCGCCCATCGTGGTCCGAACCGGGGCTTATATCGGTGCGGGCGCGATCATCCTTGCAGGGGTTGAAATCGGGTCTTGCGCGATGGTCGCCGCCGGCGCGGTAGTGACCCGGGATGTTCCCGCGCAGTGCCTGGTTGCAGGAGTACCGGCCCGGGTGTTGCGATCGCTTGAACCGGCCGGAGCACGGTAACCGGACCGGATCGATGTCCGACGAGCCTCAGGGACCCTTCGGCACTCCCCATCCTCACAACCGGCTGATTTTTCGGATTCTCAATGCCGAAGCCGACATGACCGCACCCTTCGTGCGGGGACGTCTGGTTGCGGACATCGGATGCGGTGGACAGCCCGGGAGGGCCTTTGTTGAAGGGCACGGCGGAAAATATGTAGGGTTCGACCACCCGGAGGCGGGGGAACGCGGGGTTAGACCGGAAGTGGTCGGCGTGGCTGAGGCGCTTCCATTCCGAACCTCCGTGATCGACACCGTGCTGTTGACGACGGTGCTTGAACATGTGCCGCGGCCGCATGCCGTAATGCAGGAGATCGCGAGAGTCCTGAAGCCGGGGGGCACGTTGATCCTGACCGCGCCTCAGTTTTGGCACTTGCATGAAGAACCGCGTGACTACTTCCGCTTCACGCGCTTCGGGCTGGCACTCCTGGCTGACGAAGCCGGATTGGAAGTGATGGTGATCAAGCCGCTGGGAAATTTCTGGACGACCTTTATGCAGGAGTTGGCTTATTGGATGCAGGAACGCGCGTTTCGGAGCCTGCCCATGCGCGCGTTTCGCCGGGCGACCGTGGAAGCCGCACAATGGTGCGGGTTGAAGCTGTCCAAAATCAACGACGGCGGCCGTTACTCGTGGCTGCATCTCATGATCGCTCGGAAGCCGCCAGTGATGCCATGAAGGAAGGAAGCGTGCGAGTGGCCATCTTCGGCGCCGGCGGGGCCGGAAGGGCTCATTCCCGCCGGTTTGCCCGCCATGGCGGGGCGCGGGTGGTCTGTTACTTCGATCCCAAACATCAGGGTGACATTGAAGGGATTCCCGTCAGGAAAGTCATCGAAGAGATCTGGCCTGAAGTGGATGCCGTATCCGTCTGCACGCCCGATGACACCCATGCTGACTACGCGGCGCAGGCGCTCGATGCCGGCAAGGCGGTGCTGATCGAGAAGCCTATGGTTGGGAGCGTCTCTCAGCTGCCGCGCTTGGAAGCAGCGAGGGCGCGCCATCCCGCCGCCGTGCTGGCGGTTCATCATCAGATGCGCTTCGTACCGGCATTTGCCGCGGCGATCCGGCGTGTCCATAGCGGAGAACTCGGCCCTATCGGTTACGTGGCGGCCAACTATTGGCATGACATGCGTTCTCGCGCCCGCCAGTTCGATGATTGGCGTCTCACCGGGAAGGGACAAAGCGTTCTGTTCGGCGCGGCCTGCCATCCCGTCGACCTGATCCTGCATTTGCTGGATGAAGAGCCGGTGGAAGTTTCGGCCTGCGCGGGAAAGCTCCTCTATCCCGAGTACGCGGGCGCTTACACTCTCGTTCAGGCGACGCTGCGTTTTCCGTGCGGCGCGATCGGGTCGATTCATGCGAACAATTGCGCGCGTTTCCCGCAATTCAACGATCTCGTCATCCTCGGAGAGCGGGGAAGTCTCTGTGACAACCTTCGATATATCCCCGGCGAGGGATTTCAACTTCTGAAGGGAGATATGGTCGATCGTCATGCCACCGCCGGGGCGGGAACCGTCTTGAATCTGTTCAAGCGTCTGCTGGTGAGGCGGCACGAGCTTCGGCGGCCTCCCTTCAGCGTCTACGACCACGAGGCGGCCTGTTCCCGGATCATCGATAACTTTATTAACGCCTGCCGAGGTCAAGAGGCGGTATTGGTCCCGTTCGACGAGGCGGCGCGGGTGGTAAGGGTTTGCGAGGCCGCTGAGCGGTCCTTGCGGCTGAACCGGCCTGTCCGATTGGACGAGCGCTGATGCTGGAGCCCCCGGTCGTCTCAGGAGCATCGCTCGATCCGGTGGATCCGGGCGCGCCCCCCTCGATCGCGAGCCCGTCCCTGGGCAGAGGGGCCGCGGGCGGGGCGGTCAGGTTGTTGATCTCCGCCGTCAGCGTCCAGCTGATTGGCTTGGGCGCGAGCGTGATCGTCGCGCGCCACCTCGCGCCGGGCGACTATGGTACGGTCGCCGTGGCGCAGACCACGGTCGCGTTCGCGCAGGTGTTCGGAGGGCTGGGATTCGCGCCGGCGATCGCATCAGGCCGGCTTAAACAGGCTGGGAGTCTCGCGGCCGCATGGATCCTGCTGACCGTTTCCGGTCTCGTCCTGGGCGTCGCTTACCTCTTCGCGGCGCCGGCCATTGCCGCGGGCTTCGAAATCGGCGAAGCCAGCCTGCTTTTGCAGGCCGCCGGGCTATCGATTCCGATCAGCTTTGCCGGCGTAGTGCCGTTGGCCCTGCTACAGCGCGAGTTGAAATTCGGACACCTGGGGATCCTGGCGGTGATCCCTCAGTTGCTGGCTGCGTTGCTGGCCATCTGGCTTGCGGTTGCCGGCGCCGGCGCCTGGGCGCTTGTAGCGCCGGGTCTGGCCGCCGCCCTCTGCTCCTCGATCTGGTCCACCGCATTGGTGAAACCCCTCATCTGGGCCAAGCCCCGATTATCGGGACTTCATGGCCTGATAAAGGAGAGCGGTTCCCTGCTCGGGTTTCAACTCCTCAATTACGGCGCGCGGCAGGGCGATAATCTGATCATCGGGAAACTGCTGGGTCCCGTTCAGCTGGGACTGTACGCGTTCGCGTATGGGCAACTCACCCGGCCTCTCAGCCTGATCACGGGAACGGTCAGTAACGCGCTAGTTCCGACCATCGGCCGGATCATGGATGATCCCGAGAGACTGGCCCGGGGAGTGACGCGGGCGGTCGTGCTGACCGCCCGCCTGGCGGCGCCGATCTTTGTGGGTGGTGCTTTTGTAGCCGAAAGGCTGGTCAGCCTGCTCTTCGGGGATCGATGGGAAACGGCCTTACCCCTCGTACGGATCTTCCTCCTGCTCGCCGCCCCTCAAGCGCTGGCTTCGCTCCTCGGGTCGGTCTGGGTTGCCGTAGGCTCCGCACGCGTGTTGTTTCTCTGGCAACTTGCGGTCACGCCCGTTTTCCTACTCGTCTTTGCGGGCGCCGGCTATCTCGGGGGCTCCTCCCTGGCGGTCGGCATAGCCTACGCGGTCACTTCAGCCGCGCTGATGCCGGCCGTCTTCTGGATCAGCCATCGGGTGGCCGGACTGCAGATGCTCACCGTAGTCCGCTCCCTTGCCCGGCTCACGCTGGATTTGCTCCTGATGGGATTGGCGGTCGGTTTGCTCGGGGGCGTCTCGGCCGGTGCCGGAGCGCCCTCCTGGCTGGTGCTGATCCTCCAGATACTGACCGGCGCGGCGACCTACATGATGCTCTTCCGCATTTTCTCCAGGAGCGAATTGTCATCGCTCATCGAACTCTGTCCGGGCGCGGTGCAGCCCGTCGCCCTTCGGGTGTTCCGGATGCCCAGTTGAGCGGAGGATGCCCTCCGTGTCACCGCAGTTCTTTTTCACCTTCGGGTGGCGCGCTTCGTAGTTCCTTATTTCGGCGGCAAACGCGGCCAAACCCCGCTCCCGATCATCGGCGTCACCGATGAAACCGGCATCGCCCTTGATGAATTCGAACCGACCGCCGAGCCGAGCGACTGCCGGGACGATGCGCGGGTGTAGCTCGCCTGTCGGGTCCACAATGTAGACGATGAGATTCGACTTCCGCGGGAGGAAGGTGCGATTGATAATGCCGTTCCGCTCGAGTGTCCTCGCGACGGCCGTGAGATCGCGTCGAGCCGACCTCAGGTAGATGCGATACAGGGTCGCGCTCCCGCCGGCTCGCTCCTGAAAGCAGAGTACGGCCTTCTGGCGAGCCTCGAGTCCCAGCCTCGAATTGACATAACGAAGCGTTTCGTCCACGGCCCGGAGTTTGATCAGCAGCGAGGGCTCGGCGCCATCGGTCCAGTTCCCGAGCGTCTTTGCGATGATAGCCCGCGCTCCCAGGCAGCCGGTGAGACGTCTTGCCGCCAGCAGGAGGTTGTGTTCACCCGCGGATTCGAGTTCGCTCAGCGCCTTCGCCAGCGAGAGGTTCGAGCCGGTATTCGGACTGACGAAAAGGTACCCAACCGCTGCCTCCGAACGTCCATGACGTGAAGGCATCGGGTCGGACTGCCGGGCAGGGGACAGACAGAGCTGGCCGCAGACGACGATTACGCAAAACGCTCGAATCCACTCAGGATGATTCATGGCTGGCCTCGGCACGGGACCCAAGATAGGTGCGTAACATTTTACGCCACCCGGGCGTTTACGGACGAAGGGCCTGGGGAAAGCAGATACCTTTTTCGCGTTCGGCCTTGCCCTTCGGCGGGCGCTGGAGTTTCTACCTTTTGCGCCCGGCGGCTCAGAGCGAGAACTGGATGTCGGATATTCGTCTGTCGAATGATGTTCTCGGACTGGCCTCCGCCGTTTGCGGAGATCTCAAGCCGTCTTCAGACGGCTTACCCGAAGGGCGAATAGGCCGGTCGCTTTGCGGCCGGTTG
>JACQTD010000314.1 GCA_016210985.1 Acidobacteriota bacterium | reverse complement strand
TCGTACTCACGCTGCGGATCGGAGTCCGCGACAATCCCGGCGCCGGCCTGGAGGTACGCCACCCTATCCTTGATCAACAGCGTTCGGATCGCGATGCACGAATCGAGGTTTCCCGAATAGTCGGCGTAAAGCACCGCGCCGGCGTAAGTCCCTCGTCTCAGTCCTTCGAGCTGATCGATCATGTTCATCGCGCTTACCTTCGGCGCGCCCGTCACCGTGCCGGCGGGCATGCAGGCTGCCAGGGCATCGAAGCAGTCCCTCCCCGCGGCGAGCGTGCCGCTGACCGCCGAAACCAGGTGCATCACGTGGGAGTAGCGCTCCACCTTCATGAACTCATCGACCCGCACCGAGCCATACGACGATACCCGGCCGAGATCGTTCCTTCCGAGATCGACCAGCATGACGTGCTCGGCACGTTCCTTTTCGTCCCCCAGCAGTTCTACTTCGAGCCGCCGGTCCTCCTCCTCGGTCTCGCCCCGTGGCCGAGTGCCCGCAATCGGACGGTACGAGAGCTGCCGGCCGGAACATCGAACCAGCATCTCCGGTGACGCGCCGACCAGGGTAAGGTCGTTCAGCTCCAGGAAAAACATGTACGGAGATGGATTGATCATACGGAGCGCCCGATAGATCAGCAAGGGATCGAGATCGCCGATCTCCGCGGTCAACCTCTGGGAAAGGACGACCTGATAGGCGTCCCCGCGGGTGATGGCATCCTTGATGGAGCGGACCTTCTGCCCGAATTCCTCGGGTGTGGTGTTCGACTGGAAAGAAAGCGGCTGGTCATCGCGGCGGCCGGTCGTCGATGGACGCTCGTGGCGCAACCATTGTTCGATGCGCTCAATCTCGGCGCAGGCCTGCACATAGCGCTCCCTCAGTCCTGCCTCCGACCCGCCGCCGGCGATCGTGGCGATGATGTGGATTTGATGCTTGAGATGATCGAAGGCCAGCAGGTTGGGAGAGAACATCAGCACGCTGGTATCGATGTCGAGATCATCCCGCGAGCGGAGATCAACCGACTCGAACCAGGAGACGGCATCGTAGCCAAGGTACCCGACAGCGCCGCCCAGGAACGGAGGCAGATCGGCATGTCGAATCACCTCGCGGCTCCCGAGTTCGTTCCGCAGAAAGTCGAGGACCGGCCCCGGCTGATTCGTCACGCCATCCTCCTTCTCCACCAGGATCCGGCCGCCGCAAGCGCGCATGACCATTCTCGGCCTGGTTCCGAGAAAACTGTAACGCGCGAGTCGCTCGCCGCCTTCCACCGACTCCAGCAGGAACGCGTAGGGGCTTTGCCCCCGGATCTTCATGTAAGCCGACACCGGCGTCAAGAGATCCGCGGGAATCACTTTGACTACTGGAATCAGACCCTGCTCGGCGTTTAATGCGCGAAGGGACTCGTAGGAGTCAGGGAGGAGTTTGGGCATCGTCGGTATCGTTCCGCGGAATCAGCCGCCCCGTCCGACGGGCTCATCCAGCCCGGCGCGCCCGGCGAGCGGCCGGACCAGATCCTCCAGGCTCAACCCGCGTTCAACCATCAGCACCAGAAAGGCGTGCAGGAGATGGCTCATCCTCGCCCGGACGTCGACGTGGTGTCCGCTCTTGGCCGCGAGCATCAGCTGATGGACCTGCCCCCCCAGCTCGAGCAGGATGCCGTCCAGGCCGGCATCGAAGAGCCGGGTGGTCACGGAACGTTCATTTCCGGAGCGCTTTCGGCTCCTGATTCTGTAGATCAGCTGATCGAGCAGCAGCGCTGATTCCAAGGACAGCGGATCAACCGCGATCGGACGTCCCAGGTTTTCCGCCAGAGATTCGAAGGGTGGCGCGACGCGCAGATGGCCCTCCGACCCGGAGGCGATCCAATCCACGAGCACGAGCAGTTTCGACTCCAGGTCGGACAGGACGACATCCGCGATATGAAGCTCGCGGCCCTCCGAATCCCATGGTTCAATCAGACTTGGAGATCCCGGCCGGATCAGGTGGGGCCGACCGGTCTTGAGCGACCGGAGCAGCGCCTCGGCATTCATCAGTCCCTCCGTGAGCGTCTGACCGTCGCGCCGTACCTGGATTACCGCGGAGATCATGCCCCGCTCGTCAAAAGGCAGATTTTGTATCATGGCCGACCCGTCGAACGGATAAGTTAGCATCGAACATTAGCCCGTTGCCAGCACCGGCGGCAGCCGTGCCCCTCTTCCGCATTGTTCGTAGTACCGGCTTCAGCCGGGCCTTGCGGAGGCAAAACCCGGCTGAAGCCGGTACTACAAACCACGGCTTCGTCCGGAAGTTCCGACTTCAGCCGGGCCTTGCGGAGGCAAAACCCGGCTGAAGCCGGTACTACGAACCCGTGCCGCCCGAGGGTGGCACTTCATAATCAGCCTCACTCCCGTTTTGTCTCTAGAAGCACGGTCGGCCGATCCCCGGTCGGCTGCTTGCCCGGCCGCTCAACCATTTGATATGGTTGATGTCGTGATTTCCGTCGAACAGGCGCGGCAGATCGTCCTCGACAATCTGGTTCCGCTGCCGTCAGAAGAGATCCCTTTAACCGACAGCGCAGGGAGGATTCTGGCCGGCGATATTGTGGCCGATATCGACCTGCCGCCTTTCGACCGGGCGCGAATGGATGGATACGCGCTGCAGTCACGGGATGCCTCTCGGCCGGGAGTGATCCTTAAAGTAGCCGGCGAGGTTGCGGCCGGAACCGAGTTCCGCGAAACGCTGCAGCCCGGCCACGCGGTTCGGATCATGACCGGCGCTCCTGTCCCGCCGGGCGCCGACGCCGTTCAGAAATTTGAGGTGACCGAGGACGTCGAAGGCGGCGTACGGATTGATGAAGCGGTCCGGCCCGGTCAGAACATCGGCCCCCGCGGCAGTGAAGTCAAAAGGGGCAGCACGATTATCCCCGGCGGTACGAGGGTCTCTGCAGGGGAGATCGCCGTACTGGCTACTTTTGGCATAGCACGGGTCTGCGTGGCTCGCCGGCCGAGCATGGCGCTGTTCGCGACCGGCACGGAACTAGTTGACGTGGACGTGAAACCCGGTCCCGCGCAAATCCGAAATTCTAACAGTTATGCGCTCAGCGCCTACGCGCGCGATGCCGGAATCGAAGCCAGGAATCTCGGCATCCTGCCGGATGACCCCGATCGCCTCAGGGAGGGTATCCGGCGTGGCATCGAATCCGATGATCTGCTGGTGCTCTCCGGCGGCGTCTCGATGGGCGACTATGACCTCGTAAAGTCCATTCTTCTTGAATTGAAAGCGGAGATTCTCTTCGACAAGGTCTGCATTCATCCCGGAAAACCCACCGTGTTCGCGCGGCGAGGCGACCGCATCATCTTCGGGCTGCCGGGAAACCCGGTTTCGGTCGCGGTTACTTTTCTCATGTTTGCCTACCCTGCGTTGCTCGCGCTGCAGGGAGCCGCCGAGATCGATCTTCCCAGGGTCCGGGCCGTATTGGCCGGGGACGTGACCCACCACCCCGACCGAAGAAGTTACTTCCCGGCGAAGCTCGGCATTCAGGATGGGAGCGCGTCGGTGGCTCAGCTCAAATGGGTCGGCTCATCGGACCTCGTCGCCTTCCGGCGGGCTAACGCGCTGCTCGTCATTCGTGAAAACGTGGAGCGCGCCTCGAAGGGAGATCTGGCGGAAACCGTATTACTTCCAGGATGCGCCTGGAAAATGGACCAAGGCTGAATGAAAAAAAGACTGAGCCATTTGGACAAGGGCCGCGCCACCATGGTGGATGTCGGCGCCAAGAATGTGACGCATCGCCAGGCCACCGCCAGCGGATTCGTCCGTATGGCGCCGGCCACGGTACGACTCGTGCGCGCCCAGCGGACGCCGAAAGGCGATCCGCTCGAGACCGCCCGCCTCGCCGGGATCATGGCCGCGAAGCGCACGTCGGAGCTGATCCCGCTCTGCCACCCCCTTCCTCTCACCCATGTGGACGTCCAGGCCGAATTGAAGTCGGGAGGCGTGGCCATTCGTTCTTCGGCTTCCACCAACTCGACGACCGGCGTCGAGATGGAGGCGCTCACCGCCGCCGCGGTAGCGGCACTGACGATTTACGACATGTGCAAGGCCGTCGATCGGGAGATGGAGATTGGCGCGATTTGCCTCGAATCCAAGTCCGGCGGCCGCAGCGGTACCTATGTGCGCAAGGCCTCTACCCGACCTGCCCGATAGAGCCTCATGACGGTAACCTCAAGGCCGACACTGTGCTCGAGGGCACGGCGCTTCCGCGTTTGGGCCGCCGCGGCGGCCCTGCTCCTGGCGATGCCGGCGAACCCGCTTCGTGGGCCGGCCTGGGCGCAGGATACGCCGGCTACCCCGGTGACGATTGACCTCGGTGCCGCCGGCAAGGTCGACGCCGTCGTCATCGGCGCCAATCCCGGAGATCAATCCGATGTTGTTGCGGCCGGCGACCTGAACGGCGACGGACTGGCTGACATGGTGATCGGGACTCACCTCTCCCCGGGCCCCATGAACCTCCGGCTTCACTCCGGCGCCGTGTATGCCGTCTTCGGACAGCCGATCCTCGCCGGAGGAACCGTGCTCGATCTCGCTCTCGGCGCGGATCTGACGATTTATGGGGGATTCAACGAGGACCGGCTCGGCGTCTCGGTCTCGGTCGGGGATGTGAATAACGACGGAATCGACGATGTCGTGATGGGCGCCCCGGGCAGCGACGGTCCCGGCGCGGCTCGTTCGTTCTGCGGGTCGATCCATGTCTTTTTCGGCAGCCGGGGTCTCCGCCCAGGCTCGATCCGGGATGTGGCAGGGCAGTTCGGCGCGCCTCCCGACCTGACTATCTATGGCGTGAAAGCGCTCGACGGTTTGGGCGCGGCCACCTCGATCGCGGATTTCAATGGCGATGGCCTGAATGATCTGGCCGTTTCCGCGCCCAACACGGTAGGCCTGCAGCCCGGTGCCTTCGCAGCCGGCTCGGCTTATGTTCTCTTCGGCTCCCCGGTCGAGCAGAGCGATCCGTTCCGCGATCTATCGGCCCCGGCGCCCGCCGCTCCCGACATTGTCATCGCCGGCCCCGAACCTCAAAGCACCTTCGGTCTCCGGCTCGCGAACGGTGATTTCAATGGCGACGGCATCGCCGATCTCTTCGCTTCAGCGCCGGTAGCCGACGGACCGAACCGGGGCCGGCCGAATGCCGGGCAGGCCTACGTCTTTCTGGGCGGCGTAACCATGCTGGCCCGGCCGGTCCGGGATCTTTCCCGGAGCGGTAGCGCCGATGTGCTTATTTATGGCGGTGATCCCAACGATGCCCTGGGTCTCGGCGAAGTCGCGGCCGGTGACCTCAACCGAGATGGTTTCGATGACCTCGCGGTAGCAGCCCCGAGAGCCGACGGGCCGGACAACGGCCGGGTCGACGCCGGTGAGATCTACCTCTTCTTCGGAGGACCGCAGTTCCAGGGAGAGGTCATTCGTGATGTTAATGGGCAGGCCGGAAC
>JACQTD010000039.1 GCA_016210985.1 Acidobacteriota bacterium | reverse complement strand
GTAGTTCCGCCTATAAGGCGGGCCTTGCCGAAGCAAGACTTCCGGCCGCAAGCCGGGACTACGAACCTCGCTTGGACTCATACGACCGGCATGGAACAATGACCCGGCACCCCGGCCATGATAAACTACCACGAACTGAAGCCCGCTCCCGAACTCGCCGGCCACGTCGAATGCCTGTGGTTCGCATGCGGCGGGGGCGGTGCAGGAGCGGCTTCACAGACCGAAAGAATCCTGCCGGACGGCTGTATCGAGTGGATTTTCCATCTCGGCGCGCCTTTCGAATACCGGACACCGGAGGGCTGCTGGGAGACCCAGCCTCGCAGCTTCGTCGCAGGAGAGCTCACCCGGTTCCTCCTCCTTCGACCAACTCACCCGTGGGCGAGTGCACGTGGCGGAACTCGCCCGGATGACGGGCTGGAGCCCGCGCCAGCTCGAACGGCAATTCCAGGCCGGGGTCGGTCTCGCCCCCAAGACGCTGTCGCGGATCATCCGCATTTCCGGATCGACGGGTGATGCGCAAACAAAAGACCTCTCGGCTTTGGAGTGGATGACCGGAACCTGGACAGGGACCCAGAACGGCGTCGAAATGGAGGAACTGTGGATGCCCGCCAAAGGCAACACCATGCTTGCGCTTCACCGTGACGTAGCCGGAGGACGCACGGTCTCCTTTGAATTCTTAAGGATCGAAGCGTCGAAGGGAGAGATCGTCTATTGGGCCAGTCCGATGGGCCGCCCGGCCACGCCGTTCAAACTCGTCGAGGTAGCCGGACAGCGGGCAGTCTTCGAGAACCCCAACCACGACTTCCCACAACGCATTATCTACTGGATCGGGAGGGAAGGATCACTCCACGCCCGGATCGAGGGCCCGCGCGCGGGGAAAACAGCCTCGATGGAATGGGCCTGGCGACGCGCGGCCAAATCCTGACGCTTCTCCGGGGTGACCACGCGGATTCCATGCGTTACCGGATACCGCTACGGCACGATATCCAGTCCGCCTGCTCCGGGGACGAGACCCCAACCCGCGACGAACGTGAATCCGCATTCGCCGGAATGAGCTGGTTTGGGAATCCGTGGACGGTCCCGCCGGGGAGTCGAGCACCAGCAGCATTCCATCCCGGTCCACATCGAGATGCGCGGGTGAAACCCATGGATGATTCGCGGCCAGGCGGCGGGAGAATGAACCAGGATCGAGCCGGTAGATCGCTTCATCCGCCGTGGCATCGAAAAAGTTCCGGCCGAGATCCGCGACAAGGACATCTCCGTTTCGTGCGACGGCGACCCCCGAGGCATATTCGAATCCCGAAATCTCCTGAGCCACGCCGCTCGGAAAGTCGACGACAAATAGGCTGAAAACCGAGGTGATGTAAACTCGATGGCGGGCCACATCGATCGCAACGCTCGTCGGGTAGATAGTGGCGGTGATCTCATATCAGGCGGCATTGCCAGTCGGAGTAACGATCAGAATCGCTCCCATTCGAGGCATTCTATGCCCCCCTGGCCCGTCTGACCGGGAGAGGGGGCTGGGTCGCAACCTCCGTGTCGCCGGGCGGACTAAAGATCTTTCCTGCCGGTGAGGAGGGTGGTCTTGACCGACAGGTCAAAGGGCTGGGTCCGGGTTTCGCGGTGGATGATCTCCACCATGCGTTCGCGAACCCGGGCCCGGGTTTCGGGGTCGGGAAGGAACTCGAACCAGCCGGTGACGAAATAGTCTTCGATCAATGGAAAATCGAAAACTTCCTCGGCAGTGGCAAATCGAAAGTCTTTCTTCTCCACATAGGCGTGAACGTGGGCCAACCCGTGGTCCCGCATCATCGCCTGGCTCTCGGATACGGTTGGAAACTGCTCAATCAAGGCCTCCACACCACCGCCGTGGCCGGTGAGGTCGCAGTCGTAGAGCGCTTCCCAGAAGATGGAGAAGAACTCTCCGAAGCTTCCACGGGTAATCAACTTTAAACCCACCTGACCGTCGTGCGCGGTCCGGCGGACGAGTTCCGCGAGGAGTTCGGCCGTTCCCTGCCCGTTGAACGTAGCGGCATCGCCGATCGTCACGGTGTAGGGCGCTTCGTGATTCAGGGCCTCGTCGGCCTCGCGAAGACGAAAGGTCAAATTCTGCAATTTCACCACACTCGCCTTGGCCTCGGCGAGTTCAAGCCGGTCCCGATCGTGGTCGACGCCGATGACTTCTCCCTTACCGCAGAGCGAGGTGGCCATCGCTACCGACAACCCGCCCGTCCCGCAGTTGAGTTCAAGCACGCGCGCATCTTCGGAGAGATCGAGACGCTCCTCGACCCACTCACCCAATACTTCGCCCCAAAGGGGTGCGATCAGGAGATCATAACGAAGCGCCAACTCCCGGCCGGATCGCTGATTCATGAATCAGGCCACCCGCTTGACGATCACCAGGGTCATGTCATCGACGGGCGGCGCCTTGCCGACAAACTGGATCAAGGCCTCGTCGATACGGTCGCGCAGTTGGCTGGCGGTGGCGGTGCGGTACTTGCGGACGACGTCAATCAGGCGGGACTCGGTAAACTCTTCGCCCTGGTCATTGGCGCTCTCGCTGATGCCGTCGCTGTAGGCGATCAGCACGTCTCCACACTCGAACCGGACCTCCGCTTCCAGATATTCCATGGGCGCGGTGATACCGACGGGCAACCCTCCCTCTTCGAGACAGCAGACCGCTCCGTCGGTGGATCGAATGAGCAGGGGCGGGTTGTGACCGGCGTTGGAATAAGTCAGAACGTGCCGGATGGGATCAAGCATGCCGCTGAAGAGCGTCACGAATTTGTTCGATGGGGTGCTCTCGTGGAGATAGAGGTTGATCTCCGAAACGAGCCGGCCGATGGAGGACTGCGTGGTGGCCTGTGCCCTGACGCTGGCATGCAGAGAGGACATGAGCATCGCCGCGTCCATGCCCTTTCCCGAGACGTCGCCGAGCGCGATGAGGAGACGGCCGTCCGCGCGCTGGACAAAGTCAAAGTAGTCGCCGCCGACCTCGAAACAGGGAAAGCTGATGCCGGTCATGTCGTAATTGTTCACACTGGGCGGCGTGACCGGCAGCAGGCGGAACTGGATGTCCCGGGCGCTGTTGAGCTGCTGCTTGATCCGCACGTTTTCGATCCGCTGCTCGAGCAAGAGCGCATTTTCGAGCTTGATCGCGGCCACGCTCGCGATCGTCGTCAGCAGCCGAAGGTCGTCATCCGTGAAGCAATTGAGGCTCATTGGGCTGTCGACGTAGATCATCCCGATGACCTGCCGGTTCACCGAGAGCGGCACCGCCATCACCGAGCGGAGGCCGCTGAGGACCACTGATTCGTGCTTGCGGAACCGTTCGTCCTGCATCGCGTCGGAGGTGAGCACCGAGGCGCCCTTCGCCACGACCTCATCGGTGATGGAGCGGCTGATCTTCACCTGTCGTTCGGATTCGGAGGGCTGTCGGCCTCGATAGCTCGCCACCTTGCAGGTCAGCTCACCGTCAGTCTCGCTCCGCATCAGAAGGAAAGCGCGGTCGGCCGGAATGGCCTCAAAAACGAGACCGACGATCTGGTTGAGCACTTCGTCAAGCGAAGACTGGGAGAGGAGCGCAACGCCCACCTTGCTGATCACCGCGAAGAGATCCTTACCGCGCGCGGTGTCGTCGGTGGCTTCCCTGGCGCCGGCCGCGCTCCGGACGGTCTCGATCACGGAGAGCAGTCCCGAGGTAATGGTGGTGCGGTCGCCCGGCGAAAGCGTCGTCTGGGGATTGGCTACGACCTCGGCGGTGATGACGGGCGAAACCGTAACCTCGGACACCGTTCGCCTAGGCGACTGCGGAAGCTGCAGCTCGATCACGGTCTCGCCGATCTGGAGGCGGTCACCGGGAAACAACTGCACGGTTCCGGTGATGCGAGCGCTGTTATGATAAGTGCCGTTCGCGCTTCCAAGATCGGTCAGCCAGCAGACATCCCCTTCGCACCGCAACTCAGCGTGAAGGCGGGAGGCGAAGGGGTCCTCTAGGCAGATTTCGTTCCGGACGGAGCGGCCGATCGTCGTACGGAGTTTCGAGAGATCAATCACCACCGGCGGCTTGCCCGCCGACTTAACATTAATTCGAATCATGACTTATGCCACTTCACCACGCGCGTACCGAATAGCCTATCATGCCAGCAACGCCCTTCGGAATCCCATAGCGCCCACAGAAATCCCAGTCCGAAACAGAAGCCCGATATCGCGTACCCAAGAGTGGCCCTCAGAATCGCGCGCGCGCGTCCAATGCTCTCGCCATGCTCGCTGAGCACCCACAACCCCATCAGCCGTTTTCCCACGGTTGATCCCCGGTCACCGGCTACACCGAGCAGGTTGATGGTACAGACCGTGAGGAAAATCAACGCGCACTGGATCATCAATTCAAGGAAAATGACACGGATGGCGAGCACCGTCAGGGTTGCCTGGTAGGCCAGCACGAAACCCATGCCGAGAAGAAAATCGATCAGTTGCGCGGCTACTCTGTCGCCGATTAGAGCGGGCGTCATCCCCTCGCGAGATTGGACCCTCGGCTCCGAGAGATCGCCACGATGTGGACTTGAGAGATCGCCTCGATATTCAGGATCTCGGGCCGGCCTCATTATGCCCCTTCGCGAAAAATGAGCCGTGTGTCACCCACGCGGAGGATGTCGCCATCCTTGAGGGGGCGCGCCTGTTTCGGGGAGACGGCCTCAGCTTCATTCAGGAGCGTGCCATTGGCGCTGTTAAGATCCTCGAGGAAGAACTCCTCGCTCGATCGCCAAATCCTTGCGTGACGCCGCGACACCTTTGAGGAGGGATCGAAGGGAGAGAGGTCGATTTCGGGGAATATGCCCGAATTGGCATCGGTCCTTCCAAGAAGGTGGCTGTCCTTGAAAAGGAAGAAGGTACCCTTGATCTCCCGCGTTTCCCTGTCAAGCACGAGCAACCGGGCGGAGTCACGCGGCCATTCGAGTGAGGTCGGCTGGCGTCCTCCGCAATGCGCGCAGAAAACGTCGTGGCCGTTAATCGACATTCCGCAATGGCAGCAATACACACGCTCGACCGGAGGCCCGTTCGGGACCGCCTCGACGCCGAGGTGCTCGTGGGAGCCGGCCGCCGGTTCGTTCTCGGGTGCGAGCGCGTCAAACGCCGTTCCTTCCGCCTCCCGGAGCAGCTCCGAAGCCGTTTGCTCGAGCTCCGCCAGATGAGTCACCAGCGCCTGTTTCATCTCGCGCGCGGACGCGAAGCGGTGCTCGGGCTTATATTCCACCGCCCGCACCAACACGGCCTCCATTCCTGCCGACAGTTCGGGACAGATCTGCCGGGGCATCGGATTCTTCGTGAAATCGAAGATGAGCAGCGGCTTG
>JACQTD010000312.1 GCA_016210985.1 Acidobacteriota bacterium | reverse complement strand
GACGATGTCACGGAAGAGTTCGGAACAGGGGTCAGCATGAACCTGAACCCCGCCTTCCAAAACGACCCGTTTCGCTTCAGTCCGAGTGCAGCTGGATTCGCTCTGGAGCAGCTGGCCGCTCAAGATTCGGGTTTCAGAGAAGGCCCAGCGCTTACAAGTCTCTTCACGTTCGCCCCTTTTCCCCGGCGCCAGAGCTCTGGTCGGAGTGGGCTGTCAACCGAGCTGCTTCTGGGGAATCTGCTTGAAGAATCGAGACAATCCGGAAGCCGGTGCGAAGTTCCAGTACGTCTCAGAGCTTACCGGTGAGAGTTCGTAAAGCTGAAGGGCAACCGGGCGCGATGACCCGGTCCCGCAGGCCCAGGAATTAACCACGGATGCACACAGATGAACACGGATTCGACACGGCGGACGAGGTCGAGGAAGAGTTCGGAACGGGGGTTCATGCGAGCGTCATCTGAGAGAACAGCCACCTTAGCGGCAGACTTGGCAATCAAATGAGCGACCGGATAGAATTTGAATGTGATGCCAACCTTTGAAGATGTGGAAAAACACGCTCGCGCGTTAACTCCTAGCCAGAAGGCCTCATTGGCACGGATGCTGATTGAAGAACTCGACGAGGCGGCTGATCCCGACGCAGCACGCCTTTGGCTTGAAGAGTGTCAACGACGATATGATGCTCACTTGGCCGGAGCGCTCGATAGTCTCCCCGGGGATGAGGTGATGGGCAGGGCGCGCAATCGACTCAAATGATCGGCTATCAGTTTCTTCCTCCAGCCGAAGAGGAAATGACTGAAGCCTCCATTTTCTACGAGCGTGCATCAACCGGGCTCGGTTCCGATTTCCTGGACGATTTCCAGCGCACCATCGATGCGGTGCGAGAACATCCCAAACTTGGGAGGCCCGTCTCAAGTAGTCTCAGAGAAGTTCCTCTTCAACGATTTTTTTGTTGGTTCACGCGTACGAACCCGATGCCATCCTGGTGGTGGCAGTTGCGCATGGGAAGCGGCGGCCGAATTATTGGAGCGAACGTGCCCCGCTGTTGCGTCCAGAGTTTGAACCCGGCGCGGCTTACTCACTCCGCGGGTTAGGTACCTCGGTCGGTTGACGCGACGATTTGAGGCAGGTAGTGTTTTACCAGGACGTATCTCATGGGCACGGTAAAGCAGGATCTTGTGGCTTTGGTCCAGCAGCTCCCCGATGACTGCCCACTGGAGGACGTCCAGTATCACCTCTACATCTTGGAGAAGATCCGCCGTGGGCTCGAGGACTTCGAGGCAGGCCGCGTTGCAACTCAGGAAGAAGTCGAGGCCCGGTTCGCACCATGGCTTGTCGAGTAGTAGGGTCTGAGGAAGCCGGTAACGACCTGGAGCGGGTGGTCCTCTCTGGCGAAGCGCTCCTCACCGTGACCTCTGCAACCAGTTCAAGGTTGGTCATCGTGAACCCCTCCCTCGCATAGCGCGGATCCGAGCACACTTCCGGTCAGATTGGCGCGGCGTGATATTTCCTCTGGCGTCGTGACGATGATGTCCTCGCTGACGGGAGGATCGCCGAGGCAATGCCGGATCTCCATAATCACCCGGTGTTTGTCCGCCACTTGCGAGCACACGACGAGCATATCGACATCACTTTCAGCAATGGCCGTCCCCCTGGCGCGGGAACCGAAAAGGATGACGCAGAGTGGCTCGAAAAGTTGCACGATCCGATCAACCATCATTTGAATCGTTGCCGCCACGGTCATTGAACTGCCCCGCTGCCTCCCGGAGCAAGAATCCCGGGCCAACCTTCTCGACAATGCGATCGTACGAAATCGTCTCCGGGAGCTCGGGCCGTTTTACTGGAGGTGCAGGTTTTCACGCTGAGGCGCTGTGCTGCAGTGACCGTAAACAGTCTTTGGATCCGCGGCCTCCGCTCGCTGCGGCGCTGCATGATCACTTAACCGTCCTGGTCGTTCGGTGCCTCACTACTTCGGCGGAACACGGGCTTTCCAGGTGGCCGGGTCCTGCCGAAGATCAGTGACGCAGAACACGATGATCTTGTCTGCTTCGACCCGGTAGAAGGCTCCGTATGGAAACCGATGGACTATGGCGCGGCGGACTTCCCGGTAAAGCATTTGGTACTGTTGGGGATTCTCGGTCAACCTATTCAGTGCGGCATCAACTTGGTGGACGAACTCCCTCCCCAATCCCGGGCGCTGCAGCTCATACCAGAGCGCGGCTTTTCGGATGTCGGCCTTCGCAGGCGATCTGACGAAAAGGGAGTACTTCACAGGTTGCGCAGGATCTCGTCACGGGCCTGCTGCCAAGGCTCCACATCGTCGGGATTCGCCTCGTGCTCGGCAATGCGCTCGTCGAGCAGCCGCCTTTGCGCCTCCGTCAGCGGCAGCTCGGTGGCTTCCTCAGCGATCTCGTCCCAGAGTTCCTGCACAAGTCTTATCTTCTCCGCCGCCGGCAGTTTGCGGAAGCCCTGGATGATCGGTTCTGCGCTCATGGGCAAAGAATACGCCTGTCGCTGCGCCAAGTACAGACTACACGCTTGGCCGATAAGCTGCGGGGGTGCCTGTCAGCTTCGATTGATGTGCGCTTGCCAGAAATGTACCATCTCACGCGGAGGCGCTGAGCCGCAGAGACTCTGAACATAGGTCCAAGTCAGATCGCAGCTAACGCGGCGGTTGACACCCCTCGAAGGCACCCTCTGGAATAGGTTTCCCACCGCAAGCCAGACTTATTGATCGCTCTGCGGGTGGTCGATATGAATACCATGCCGCTGAAGGTCTGTGATCACACATTCGTAAACAGCCTGAGCCTCGAGACAGGCCTTCTGGGCGTCCTCCGCGGTCGGATCCGGCCAGTCGCCGGGATAACGTGCTTCGATCGCCCACTCTGTGAGCTCCGCCAGATCAGGATGCTTACGTCTTACCTCCCAACCGTCCGGAAGCAAGTTACGTAATACATCTAAATCGTGCCTAAATGGAAACTCGATCCGCTGTGAAACGAGGGCCCCCTTCAGGGCTTTCTCGGCCGCCTGCTGTGCGAGCCAGCAGACGTGACGTGGAATGAACTCTTTCTCCCGAGACAACGTCTCGGCTGCGTGAAGGTCCTCACTCGCAAACCGCAACCAGCGAGCGACCTCCCTGAGCAACTCAGGGTCGCTCATAGAGGACCTTTCCCTCTCGCAAAGCCGATCCCAGCATGCTTCCAGTCAATTCGCCACGGCGAGCGATTTCGTCTGGCGTCGTGACGATTATGTCCTTGCTAAGCGGAAGGTCTCCAAGCATACGTCGGATTTCCACCGTCGTCCGACGCTTGTCCTCCACTCGGGGCAACACGACCAGCAAATCAACATCACTCTGAGCGAAGGCGGTTCCCCTGGCTCGAGAACCAAAGAGGATGACGCGCAGCGGTTCGAATCGTTGCACGATCCTCTCTACCATGGTCTGAATCGTTGTCTCCACTGTCATCGTAGTGCCTCGCGCGCTCCCCTGGAGTGCGCACACCGTTGTCGAGTTCTTCGACAACGCCATTGTACCAGAGCGACTCAGGAACCTCGGGCATATTCTACTGGAAATGCAGAATCTCACGCGGAGGCGCTGAGCCGCAGAGAGACACCCTGAATCCGCATGCCCTCTCTCATTCCACTTGGATTTACCGGGCGTGCCCGCGCACACTGGTTTCCAGGATTTGTGCGGCCCGGTCGTAGGTCTCGCTCATCACACCGGCGTAGCGGCGGGTCGTGGAGAGGTCTGAGTGGCCGAGGATCTCGGCGGCACCGTTCAGTCCATCGTCTAAGGTCGTTCGTCTTGACGCAATCGGTGCGACTAGGTGAGAATGCCCGGGCGTCGCGTATGAAGCCAATTGGATCAAAAACGAGGGTCGAATTCACATTTCGCACCACCCTAACGGGCCGAGCCGGGGTGATGGTACCAATTCGGTCATAGAATTAAGCTAATGAATGTCAACAGGATGGCGGGATAGCTCAGGCGGTTAGAGCGAGGGATTCATAACCCCTAGGTCGGCGGTTCGAGTCCGCCTCCCGCTACCAATAATCTCCAGAAGTCAGGTACGGGAAGCGCCGGGATCGGCGCTTTTTTCTTGGCTCCCGCCAAATGCTTGAATGATGGGCATCCACGAACTATGCGAATCCGCCCGAAGAGTGTTCGCGACCGGAGTTTGTACATAGTTTCCGCGTCTCCCTGTTGGGAAGCGCCAGCGGAAGTCGCGCGGAGATCCCCCCTGGGAGCGCACACATCCTGCTTGCCCTTGTAGCACCTACCGGATCCAGAACGGGGATATCATGCTATCGCACATAGGCACGTAGGATGCGTGCGGTCCCAGGGGAGAACCAGAGCTGCCTGATGCGGGGCTGTGGTTGCCAAAATACGCTGGATTTGAGGAGGGCGCTTCGGAAGTAGGAGGTACGACTGAAGAGGATCACGGCGGCCAAACGCAAACCGCGATCCCCTTCACTTGGAAATTAGCGTTACGGAACCAGGACGTTCACCACATTGGAAGAAGCGGAGAACGGCAGCTGCAATTGGGCCATGTTCCGAATCACCGTCTGCCTGGGCGTGTTCGGGTCGACCCGCACTGTCATATTCACGGAAGCTGATGACGGTCCGCTCATCATCCACGTCACCTCACCGGTGATGGCGTTGAAGATGCCGCCCCCTGTCGCCGAAACGAACGTGGTGTGGTCCGGCACCTTGTCCGTGAACAAGAGTGTTTTCGGCGACTCCTGGCACTGAACGTCGATCGTGTAAATGATCGTGTCACCCGGGGCTGCCGTTTCCTTGTTGGCCCGTTTCCGGATCGCGCAGCCGGGGGAACCCACGGTGATCTTCTTCTGTACCCCGCCAACGAGGACGGGGGCGATGGTGTTGGCGAGATAGCCCACCACGTCGAAGACGCACATGGTGCCCGCCGGAACGCCGGGAGCGACATTCACCGTCAATATCACGGTCTGGCATTGGCCAGGACCCAGGTTGAGCACCGAAGGCGAGACCGTGACGGTCACGCCCGGGCAGCTGATCAGCGTATTCAGCTGGATGACGCTCGGGTTGTTTGGATCCGGATTGCAAACGGTAAACTGGAGGCTGTCGCTGCCGCCGGGTGGGATGATCTCCGTGTTGTCCAGGTTGCGTTGACTGATCTGATCGGGAAAGCCCGGACAACGAATGATCACCTGCACGCAGGTATGCCCGGTGAAGCTCGGCGTGTAGGGCACGCAGATCGTATTCATTCCCGGTTGAAGCATGACGTTGGTCAGCGTACCCACCGGAGAGAAGGACGCACCGAAACCGAAGGGCAGCACGCCAAAAAGCAACGTGCAATCGGAGATCGGAGCGCCGGTGTTGTTGACGATGCCCGCGCAAATCTGATTGGCGCGTCCCAGGATGGGCGGCTCGCTTTGAAGCGTGATCGTCGTCTCGGCCCAGGGCGGGCCGTCAAACGGATGTGTCACCGGCGGGCAATTGCGCGAGACCAGGGTAACGGTCGGGTCCGAGCTCAACTGCAGACCGGTGGGGTCTACCACGACGGCGCGATTGATGATCGGTTTTCCGGGTCGGGCCGTGCAGGGGACCTGCACCGTCATCGAGACATTCACGCTCGCGCCTGCGCCCAGCGCGGGAATGATCCAGGTAACCAATCCCGGCGCAGGCGCGGGTGAGAAGATGCCGGGCGCACTGGCGGCAACGAATACCGTCCCCACCGGAACCGGCTCAATGATCTTAAGCGGGCCGATCGCGGCCGCCGTGTTGTTCGTAACCGTGACCGTGTAGTGGAGGAAGTCGCAGGGGCAAACCTCCTTCTTATCGACCGTCTTCTTTATGGTCAACCTGGAAGGCGGACAGTTGGGCGTGATCCTCACGTCGACGGGTTCAGAGCCGCGCGACTCCGGCAGCTCGACCTGCGCAATGTTCCGAATGAGACCGGGCACCGGCGCATCCGGATCCACCATCACGCGGAGGTGAACCATGGCCGGCATGCCTCCCTTGATCACCCAGGTGACAACGCCGCGCACCGGATCCAGCATGCCGCCGTCGGAGGCATCCATGAAGGAGGTTCCTCCCGGGATGGCGTCGGTGATAACAAGCGCGCCGGCCTGGCCATTGCACTGCGCCGTGATCAGATAGTCGATGATATCCCCGGGACAGGCGGTGTCGCGGTCGGCTTTCTTGACGATGCGACAGTGGGGTGTGCCGACGGTGATGATCTTTCGCACACCGCCGATCAGTTCGTTATCGATGTATTCGACCACGTCGATATTGCACATCGTGCCTGCAGGCACACCTGGTCCGACATGCACGGTGACGTATTCGACGATGCACTCGCCCGGATCGAGGATGGGATTGGGATTGGAGAGTTCCGCCGTGACCCCGGGACAACTGACCAGCACGTTGGTTTGAATCTGCTGGGTTTCGCTCGTAGGGTTGCACAGGAGGAATTGCAGGCGATCCACCTGTCCAACATCCACGATCTCGGTGTCGATATTCCGCGCGCTGATCTGCACCGGGAATCCGGGACAATCGATCGTTGCGCTCAGGCATCCGTGCCCGCTGAAGTTCGGCGTCCACGGAATACAGACGAGATTATTGCCTGGCAGGAGCGTGCGGGTGACCTCTCCGATGGGGAAGAAGACCGCGCCCATTGAGAAACCGGCGGTGAATCCGAACCGGATGACGCAATCGGCCAGCGGCCCGCCGGAGTTGTTCATGATGACCGCGCAGATCTGGTTGGTCTCGCCCACGATCGGCGGCTTTTCAAGCTGGATGGTGGTCTCCGCCCAGGGTGGTCCGTCGCACGGGTGCGTCACCGGCGGGCAGTTGGGCCCGACGACAGAGACGACGGTATTGCTATTGAGCGGGGCCGCGGCCAGCAAGACGGATGCCCGATTTGCAATCGTGGTCCCCGGCTTGGTATCGCAGTCAACCTGGACGGTCATCACCAGGGTCACGCTTGCACCCGGGGCCAGTGAAGGAATCGTCCATGTCACCACGCCCGGTGGCGGCGCCGGGTTGTACACCCCGCCCAGGTTGGCCGCGACGAAGGTCGTTCCCGCCGGCACCGGATCGACCACGTTGAACGGACCGATCGCCGCCGCCGTGTTGTTCGTGATCGTGATCGCGTAGTTCAGGAACTCGCCGGGACAAACGAGCTGTCGATCGACATTCTTCACCACCCGAATGCCGGATTGGCATTCGCGCGACACGAGCGTCGTGACCGGATTCGATGCCTGTGATCCAGGGGCTTCGATCTGCGCGACATCGATGATCGTTGAGCCGGGCGGTGCGGAAGCGTCCACTCTCACCACCAAAGTCATGGTGGCGTTGTTCGTGCCGGGAAACAGCCAGGCCACTTCACCGGTCATCGGGTCAAATAGCCCGGGCGCGGAGGCCGAAACAAACGTCGTGTTGGCAGGAACGAAATCCTTCACGAGTAGCATCTTGGCGTCCGGACAGTAGGCGTCGATCGTGTACTTGATCAGGTCGCCCGGACAGACGATCTGCCGGTCTGCTCGTTTTCTGATGATGCATCGCGGCTGACCAACGGTGAACGTCTTCTCAATGCCGCCCACGAGCTGGTTGCCGAGATAACCGACGACATCGACCGTGCACATCGTGCCTGGCGGCACCGACGCATCCACCATGACGGTGAGGGTCTCGACGAGACATTCTCCCGGCGCAAGCGTTGGATTCGGATCAGAGAGCATGAAGGTCATGCCCGGACAGCCGGCCAGGATGTTGGTATTAATCGTCTGCGGTTTTTTGGGATCCGGGTTGCATATGAGGAACGACAAGCTGTCGCTCCCACCGGGCGGAATCACTTCCGTATTGTCCAAGTTGCGCTGGCTGACAAGATCAGGGAACCCTGGACAGTGAATGATCACCTGGACGCATGTATGCCCGCTGAACATAGGCGTGTAAGGCACGCAGATGGTGTTCACGCCCGGTACGAGCATGACATTGGTCAGGGTGGCAATGGTCACGAAGGGCGCGCCGAAGCTGAAGGGGATTACGCCGAAGGTCAACGTACAGTTCGACGTTGGAAGGCTTGTGTTGTTGACTACCGTCACGCAAATCTTGTTGGGCTGCCCGAGAATCGGAGGATACTGCTCCACCGTAATCTCCCGCTCCGCCCAAGGCGGACCGTCGCAAGGGAAGGACACGGGAGGACAGTTGGCCGACACGACCGACTGGACCTCATTGGTCATGATCGGCGCGGCTCCGGGGATTCGGATTGCGGCCTGATTGCTCAATATCGTCCGCGGCCGAACGTCGCAGTTGACCTGAACCGTGAAGCTCAAAACAACGGTGGCGGCAGGCGGGATCGAGGCGAGGTTCCATGAAACCTGGCCGGGCGGCGGCGCCGGTGTGAACATGCCGCCGAGATTGGCCGAGACGAACGTGGTGTTCGCAGGGATGGAATCAACGACGAGTACCGGACCTATCGCGGAGATGCCGGGATTCCTCACCGAGATCGTGTAGGTCAAAAAATCGCCCGGACAGACGGATGCCTTGTCCACTGTTTTTTCAATGCATACCGGGCATTGCCTGCCCGCGGGGATACCGATGCTATTACTGAGAATCTGGGTCGTCTGTTCGCGAAAGCGGATGGTCGCCTGCGCCTGATTGTCGATCGTCGCCCCCCGCTGGATCGAGCAATCGACCCGCACGGTGTAGGACACGACCGTGATCTGCTTGGTCACCATTCCCAGGTCCCAGGTGACGTTACCGGGCGCGGGGGTGGGGTCGAACATCCCGCCGGCGGTGGCCGAGACAAAGCTCGTTCCCGCGGGGACATCGTCCATGATGATGACGTCAGCCCCGACTTGAGTGTTGTTGGTGAACGTGAGGGTGTAGGTAATCAGGTCGCCCGGACAATAGGAATCCTTGTCCGCGTCTTTCTTCAGCTCGAACGCCTGCTGATAGCCTGCCTCAACGGCCTCCGGCGACCGGGCGACCGTTGGATCGAGTGATGTAACCGTGCCCGCGCGTGGGAGCGTGGCCGCTTCCGCCCTCATGTCGAGTGCCGTGTAAATATCAGGGTATGGAGACGGCCCGCCCGCCGCCGGCAAACAGAACAGGAGGAGCGCGATTGAAAGCAATAATATGAAATGAGAAGCCCTGACTGAGTGCTGTGTCCCTAGCATATTCCACCTCTAGTTCGATCGGAAAAAAGACCTGCCGCAGGGTGACCCGCGCTGAATTTCTCGGTTTAGAGTAGTAGTGCGCCAAGTAAAAACCCTCAGCGCCCCGGAGCAGCCTTCAACTAGACCTCAAATCCGGCCCTCTGGCTGGGGTGGCCGCACAACCTATTGGAGATTTCCCCTTCGCTATTCCTCCAAATCATTCGGCTTGCGGAAGAGAAGATAAAATGTCGGGCCGGGTACGGGCGTAGGCGGCTCGAGTTACTGGCCGATCATATCCCATGATTGAACTCAATGCCACAAGGAATCACTGCCCACCTTGTGTCAGAACAAATCCGGTGGACAACGATAGCAGACGAAAGTTGTCTCATGATCAGAAAACGCGATCCCCTATGGATCGGAGCACCAAACCGCTTGAAACATACCAAGGATTAGGGATCCATCATGAATCCTGCTCAAGGAAGGGGAAATAGTATCCAGCCTCGGCGGATGGGACCCCCCCTCAACTCCCTCGCCCCCCGCCACGCTGTCGTCCGGCTCCGGGGGCCCCTCAAGCGTCGAGCGTCTCGCGGACCTTGCGGACCAGCTGCGCGGGGGAGAAAGGTTTTTGAAGGAAGGGTGTTTCGGCCGAAAGTTTTCCCGCGTGAGTAAGAGCCCGATCGGTGTAGCCGGACATGTACAGCACCTTGATCTCCGGGCAGACAGCTTGAATCCGGTCCGAGAGTTCGAGCCCGCTCATGCGCGGCATGATGATGTCGGTGAGCAGCAGGTGAATCTCGCGCTTCGTCGTTGAGGTGATGTCCAGGGCCTGGTCACCCCGGCTCGCTTCCAGGACCGTGTATCCGGCCATCTGAAGGACTTCGCGGGACAGCGCACGAACCTCGTCCTGGTCCTCGACCAGGAGAATCGTCTCCGTACCTTGAGGCGGCGCGCTCAGCAACTCCTCGGGACCGGCTTCATCCAATCCCTCGTCGACCCTGGGCAGGTAAATCTTGAAGGTCGCGCCGTGGCCCGGCTCGCTATAGACCCAGATGTGGCCGTTGCTCTGCTGAACGATGCCGTAAACGATGGCCAGGCCAAGGCCCGTTCCCTTTCCCGGTCCCTTGGTAGTGAAAAACGTCTCGAAGAGATGTGACTGAATCTCAGGATCGATGCCGCAACCGGTGTCGCTCACCGTCAACAACACGTAATGTCCAGGCTTGACATCCACTCGCAAACGCGTCGAGGTCTCATCGAGGTAAACATTGCTCATCTCGATGGTGATCTTGCCGCCCTCGGGCATGGCGTCCCGGGCATTAACGACGAGGTTCATCATCACCTGCTCGATTTGTCCGGGATCGGCGCGAACATGGCCCAGTTCGGGATCGGAAAACGTCTGCATTTCGATATCTTCACCGATCAATCGCCGCAGCATCCGGTCCATGTTTCCGAGCACGGTGCTGAGACTGATCACCCAGGGTGAAAAAGGCTGCTTTCGGCTGAAAGCGAGTAATTGACTGGTCAGCGAGGCCGCGCGCTCTCCCGCTTTCTGGATCTCATTGAGGTATTTCTTCAGCGGATCGCCGCCGGTGACGTGGATCAGCAGCAGGTCGCTGTAACCCATGATCGCCGTCAGCAGGTTATTGAAGTCGTGCGCGACACCGCCGGCGAGCCGGCCGATGGCCTCCATTTTCTGCGACTGCCGCAGCTGATCCTCCAGCTGCTTCCGTTCGGTCACATCGCGGGCAATGCCTTGCAGCCCGATCAGGCTCCCGTTCTGGTACATCTTGCGCGTGCTCACTTCCATCCCTAGTCGCCGCCCCTCTTTCGAAATGATGTCCAGTTCGTAGTTGGCGGGCGCATCCCCCGAGGCCTTGTTCCCCAGTAATTCGCGGGCCAAGGCGTGGTGTTCCGGCGCGACCAGTTGCTCAAAACTCAATCCCAGGCGCGTCACTTCATCACGGGCGTAACCCGTGAGGCGCTCGCCCGCCTTGTTCACCGAAGTGAAGCGGCCCTCCAGATCGGTCGTGAACACGATGTCATTCGCGTTCTCGAACAGATCGCGATAGCGCTCCTCACTGGCCCGCAGCGCCTCCTCGGCTCGCATGCTCTCGGTGATGTCATCGAGGGTGCCCATATAACCGGAGAGGCTCTGGTCCTGGCGGACGGCCACGGCCCTGACTTCGACCCATACCGTTGTGCCCTCCTTTCGCTGGAGGCGGGTGACACCCTGGTAGGGACGAGCGTGGGTGTGCGCATAATCCCACTGGGCGAGATAACGATCGCGATCTTCCGGATGGAGTACGCTTCGCCAACCTTCGCCCAAAGCGTCCCCGAAGGACTGCCCGGTTATTTCCTGGTAGACACGATTGGTATAAATGAAGTCGCCTTTCGCGTCCGTGAGGAAGATGCCGAGCGGGGAAGCATCGACCATCGCACGAAACCGGGCTTCACTCTCCTTGAGAGCCGCGGTGGCCTGTTTACGTTCGGCGATTTCGTTCTTCAGTTCCTGAATCGAATCCCGGAGCCTGGCCGTGCGTTCAAGGACTCGTTGTTCCAGTTCCTCCCGCAGCTTGCGGAACTCTTCGGCCGCCGGGGTGCGCATCGCCTCGCCCTGCGATTCCTGATCGGTTTTCGGGTCGATGAATCCAGGTCCCGCCATGGCACGCGATAGGGCTGGAATGAGCAGTACAGCCGCCGCAAGCGCCGCTGAGCCGACCAACAGACGCATGAGCGTGGTGAACCTGTAGGCCGGAATCCAGAGCGCCAGCACATCCAGAAGGTAACTGAAGCAGAATGCCAACATCAGCACGATGAACATCGCCAGGATCCCCCGGGCGGCTTGCCCCGGACGCTTCCCGGAGAATCGGACGAGCGCAACCGCGAGCACGAGAGCGGCGACGGCGATGAGCAGATCAGATGCCACCTGCAGCCAGAGTATGAAGGGATCTGAAAGCAGGGTCCGGCCACCGGAACTACGGTCTGACTCAAACAACCAGTTAAGAAACTCCGACATCCAGTTTCCTCGCACGCGTGTCAAGCCACATGGGTTAGAATGGTCTCTGCCTCAGAGACTCCAAAGGGCCAGCATGACGGGCCTATCTTCCCGCTCCCGGGAGAACTTTCGGGTGCCAGTGCCGCTCGAGGGACTCCGCGATGGCGTGGGTGCTACTCTCATCTATTCTACTAGGATATGCCCGGTCGCGCCATATCCAGAGTTAACTTTTCATGGTTTCGGGCTGATGGTATCGTTCGCATGTCGATGGGTGCCCCGGCAAACGAGGTAGAGCTCCGTCACGTCAGCAAGTCGTTCCAGTCCCATCCGGCGGTCTTAGATGTCTCGCTGAGCATCGGAGCCGGTGAGTTCGTCACGCTGCTGGGACCCTCGGGTTGTGGTAAAACCACCATTCTCAGGATGATAGCTGGTTTCGAGGCCCCTGATTCCGGGTCGGTATTCCTGCGCGGCCGGGACGTAAATGGATTACCTCCGCACCGCCGCGATGTCTGCACCGTATTTCAACAGTATGCCCTCTTCCCCCACCTGACTGTCTTTGAAAACGTCGCCTTCGGGCTTCGCCGCAGAAAGAGCGGCGAAGCCGAGACAGCGAAAAGAGTGCGAAGTGCGCTGGAGCTAGTCCAATTGGTGGGCACGGAAGCGCGTCGCCCGGCTGGATTGTCGGGCGGGGAGCAGCAGCGGGTTGCGTTGGCCCGAGCCCTGGTACTGGAGCCGAAGGTGCTGTTGCTGGATGAGCCGCTGGCGGCGCTCGACCTCAAGCTGAGGAGGCAAATGCAGTCGGAGCTCAAGCGATTACAGCGACAGATTGGAATCGCCTTCGTCTTCGTCACGCATGACCAGGAAGAGGCCCTGACGATGTCCGACCGCGTAGCCATCCTGCGCGCCGGCCGGCTGCTACAGATCGGGACTCCCGAAGACCTGTACGATCGGCCCGAAACCCGATTCGTGGCCGATTTCCTTGGCGAGGCCAATATTCTCCCCGCACGCATCCTATCCCGCGACGACACAGCGGTGCGCATCGGTGTGGCCGGCTCCGTCCTGAATCTTCCCCACTTCCCAGGTGCGCCGTCGTCCGGGGAGTTTCTCCTCGCGGTTCGGCCCGAGCGCATCGCACTTCGGTGCGAGCCCGGTGAGAACCTGGTTCCATGCCGCCTCCAGGAACGCACATTCCATGGAGAAGCTGTTACTTACCGCGTACAGACCGGGGATGGAACGGTTGTCCAGGTACGCAATGCCGAAGGGGAGAATGCGGACGTCCGAATTCGATCCACGGATCGCCTGTTCATCGATCTTGATTCAGCGTCTCCGGTAGTGGTCCGGGACGACCGCAACTGATGCGAGAAGGCGCCGCCAACGAGATTCGGACCGGCTCACGCTTCGATGGGCCGGGATGGCTTCTCCTCTCTCCCGCTTTTCTGTGGTTACTACTCTTGTCCCTCGCCCCGATCATCATGATGGTCGTGTACAGCTTCGCCCGGCGGGGGGATTCAGGCGAGGTCATCCTTAGTTTGGACGGCGGCCATTATCGGACCATCCTGGACCCGCTCTATCTTCGAATTCTCACGCGGTCGGTGGTGCTGGCGGGGGCAACCACGCTCATTTGCTTGCTCCTGGCCTATCCGGCGGCCTACTGGATCGCTCGAAAGGCGGCAGAACGTTGGAAGCCGTGGCTGATCCTTCTGGCCGTGCTCCCTTTCTGGACCAGCTTCCTGATTCGCACTTACGCGTGGATCGGCCTGCTGCGAACCGAGGGTGTCGTCAATCAGGCGCTCAACGCGCTACATATTCCGGGTGCTCCGCTGGATCTGCTCTATTCAAACATCGCGGTGCTGCTCGGTCTGGTCTATGGAGAGCTCCCCTTCATGATCCTGCCGCTCTATGTAGTGCTCGAACGACTGGATGAACGGCTGCTCGAGGCCGCGCGGGACCTGGGTGCAACCTCGTGGCAGGCTTTCCTCCGGATCACACTCCCGCTGAGCGCGCCCGGAGTCATGGCCGGCGTGGTCTTCGTCTTTATCCCGTCCATCGGCGCTTATCTGACGCCTGATCTGCTCGGCGGCGCGAAGTCGATCATGATCGGGAATGTCATCCAGAACCAGTTCATCCAAAGAAATGCGCCGCTCGGCGCGACGCTATCGCTGGTGTTGACCGCGATTTCGCTCGTCCTCACCTGGCTCGCACTCCGCGCGGGGGCACGACGCGAGGCGGTATGACCGGATCCGAACCGCTGGTGTCAGGATCGTTGATGCGCCGGGTCCGGGCCGGACTGATCCTGGGTCCGCTCTACCTCTTCCTCTATGCGCCGTTGTTTGTCCTCGCGACATATTCCTTCAATCAATCAAGACTGACCGCCGTATGGAGAGGGTTTACCTGGGAGTGGTACGCGGTCGCGTGGCGGGACGAGGCCCTGATTCAGTCGCTGCGAGTCAGTTTGCGGGTAGCCATGCTCGTGACCCTGATCACCACCACGCTCGGGACGCTCGCGGCCTGGGCGCTCCGGAGGAGGCGATTGCCGGGCCGGACCGCCATCGAATCCTTGTTCATGCTCCCGGCCGTGATACCTGAGATTGTGATCGCATTCTCAACCGTGGTGCTCTTCAGCCTGGTCAGGCTCCACCTCGGGGCGCCGACGATCGTGCTCGCGCACGTGGCGTTCTGCCTTCCTTACGTTCTCTATGTGGTGGCGGCAAGGCTGGAGCGGCTTGATCCGAGACTCGAAGAAGCGGCCGTCGATCTCGGCGCTTCTCCGCTTCAAGCATTCTGGTACGTGAGTCTTCCCCTGTTGCAACCGGCTCTGGCTTCAGGCGCCCTGCTGGTGTTCACATTGTCGCTCGATGACTATCTGATTACGAGCTTCGTTGCCGGTGAGCAATCAACCACGCTGCCGCTCCAGATCTATGCGATGCTTAAATCGGGCATATCGCCCGAGATCAACGCCATCAGCACGGTGCTCTTGATTGCGACTGGCCTGTTGATCGCCGCGGCGATCCAGCTCGATCGCGGCAAGGCGGGGAAAGTGACGATCGCGGCCGCGGGAGCGGCCCTGGTAGGGATCCTTGTTTTTGCCGCCGGTGGCGGATCCACGGACGGAACGCGAGCGACCCTGAACCTCTTCATCTGGTCGAACTACACCTCGCCGAAGGCGATCGCCGAATTCGAGAAGCGTTACCAGGCGAAGGTGAATATTCAACTCTACGATTCGAATGAGGCGCTGCTTGCCAAACTTGATTCCGGCGCAGCCCAATATGACATCATCGTGCCGGGCGATTACATGGTGCGCATCCTCTCGCGACGCGGGTTGTTGCGGCCGCTCGACAAGAATCAGCTCACCCATATCGGGAACCTGGACCCGGAGCTCATGGGACTTCCCTACGACCCGGAGAATCGCTTTTCCGTGCCCTACCTTTGGGGGACAACAGGAATCGGGTATCGCCGGGACAAGGTGAGCGGCCCGGTGGACAGTTGGGCTTCGCTGTGGGATCGCCAGTACCGCGAACGGATCACGATGCTGGACGACATCCGGGAGAACTTTGCCGCGGCACTGAAGTGGCAGGGCCGCTCCCTCAACAGCGTATCCCCGACAGAAATCGAAGAGGCCTACCGTACGTTGCTCGCGCAGAAGCCGCTGCTCCGGGCCTATGACAGCGCGAGTTTCGATCAGCTCTTATTGTCGGGCGACGCCTGGCTGGCCCATGGTTACAATGGGCAGGTCGTGAAGGCCCAGCGGGAAGACCCCCGCATCGAGTATGTCGTCCCGCGCGAGGGCGCGACGTTGGCCGTTGACAATCTTTGCATCCCTTCGAACGCCCTGCATCCCGACCTGGCACTGCTCTTCATCAACCTCATGCTGGAAGCGCCCATCGCTGCTGAGATCACCAACCACACGGGATACCCGACGGCCAATCTCGCAGCCAGACCTCTGATCACCCCGGCCTTGAGGAATCACCCCGGCCTCTTCCCGCCGCCAGAGGTCCTGGCCCGTTGTGAGCTGATCTCCGATCTCGGTCCGGTGCTAGCGCTCTACGACCGCTACTGGACCGAACTCAAGTCGAGATGAGTTAAGCCAGCCCCCGCACTCCAAAATGAGGCGCACTTTGGAGTGAACAAGAGTTACTACCCGAATAAGTGCTTGGCTGGCTTATTCATGCCCCATTCAGAACTCTCTCAGAACTCTTTCAGCGCTTTCTAAGGATTTCGTCTCCATATCCAGTCTAGGGTATGGCGCGAGTGGAACGAGGACGATCTGCTCACGACAAAAACAGCGACGAGTGACAAGTGAAGAGTGGCGGCAGGCCAGCTCCTCTAACTGGTCATGGCTCACTGCTCTCAAGTGGTCATCAGATGAGGAAGAAGAGGATCGAGATCACGGTTGAAACCGATCAAGTGGTGATCATTCGCAAAACCCAACGCCTCTCTCGAGCTTGGTGCCAAGACTGTGGAGAACTGGTCAAGCTGGTCACAGCGGAAGCGGCGGCAGTGGCCAGCGGGGTCAGCCCGCGCACGATCTACCGCTGGGTGGAAGCCGGAAAGATTCACTTCACTGAACAACCAGGCGGCTCGCTCCTCATCTGCCTCAACTCTTTAACTGCAGTGACAAGTGATGAGTGACTAGTGACGAGAGGATATGTGACATCGGCTCATAACTGGTCACTCGTCACTTGTCACTGCTTTCAAAAGGAGGAGCTATGAAGACGCATGCTTTCAGAATGTTCAAGATGTTGACTCTCTCTTTCATGCTGGCAGGGCTGGTGCTGGGTCTGCCTGCCACTTTACGTTGGGCCGGCCGGCCTGGCTCGCTCTCGCCCCAACTTGAAACGGATCAGCCGAAGCCATCGTTGCTGAGCCAGGACTACGGCAAGCTGTCCTTGAGCTTCGAAGCCAATCTGGGCCAAACTGACGAAGCGGTCCAGTTCCTTGCTCGCAGCAATGGCAGTACGCTCTTTTTGACTCCCTCCGAGGCCGTGTTGACGCTGCCGAAGGCGGAAAGCAAAAGCCCTGACGGTGGCCGTGATCTCATGCCACCAGCAAATGACAACGGACAAGCGGCATCGGACACATCAGCAATGGTGAAGATGAAATTCGTGGGTGCGGACGCTCAATCGTCAATGGCCGGAATGGACGAATTGCCGGGCAAGATCAACTACTTCATCGGCAACGATCCAAGTCAGTGGCGCACCGGCATTCCCACCTATGCCAAAGTCAAATGCCAGGATCTCTATCCGGGCGTGGACCTGATCTACTATGGTAACCAAAAGCATTTGGAATACGACTTCGTCGTGGCGCCGGGCGCCGATCCACAGGCTATCCGGGTGGCTTTTGAGGGCGCCGATGACTTGGAGATCGATGCGCAAGGGAATCTGGTCCTGCGCACTTCAGGCGGGCCCATCCGCCAGCACAAGCCGGTGGTCTATCAGGAAGTCGATGGACAGCGAATTGAGGTGGCAGGGGAATACAGACTCCTCGATCCTCCTTCTGTTGTCGGCTTCCAGCTGGCTGATTTTGACCGGAGCCAGCCGCTCGTCATCGATCCGGTTCTGGTCTACTCCAGCTATCTCGGCGGCAGCCTCGGCGAGACCGGGGAGGCCATCGCCGTGGATGCCTCGGGCAATGCCTACGTCTTCGGCAGGACCGATTCAGCGAACTTTCCTATGATGAACTCCCCGCAGCCCATCCTTAGCGGCGGCACCAGGGACGCCTATATCTCGAAATTGAACGCCTCTGGCACGGCGCTCCTGTACTCCACCTATCTCGGTGGCAGCGGAGTGGATATGCCGGACGGAGGGGGGAATTTTGCAGATACGAGCTTTGGCGGTATCGCCGTGGATGCCGCGGGCGACATTTACGTGACGGGCACTACCGCTTCGACTGATTTTCCGATGGTGAATCCGATACAGCCGGTTCACGGCGGCGCCCTGGATGCCTTTGTGACGAAGTTGAACCCGGCAGGCTCGGCGATCCTTTACTCCACTTACCTGGGGGGTGCTGGGGAGGACAGGGGCGTCGCCATCGCGTTAGATGCCTCCAGAAACATCTATATAACGGGTTCGACCGTTTCAACCGACTTCCCGACAGCCAACGCACTGCAAGCGACTGCCGGGGGAGGGAATGATGTATTCGTGACGAAGTTGAACGCGGCTGGATCGGCGTTCGTCTACTCCACCTATCTGGCGGGGAGCACGAATGAAGGACCGCGCGACATCACCGTGGACCTTGACGGGAATGCATACGTCACGGGAAACACTACGTCCACGAACTTTCCGACCGTGAATCCCATACAACCGGTTTATGGCGGCGTCAATGATGCCTTCATCACCAAAATAAACGCGGCCGGCACTGCGCTTGTTTACTCCACCTACTCGGCGGCGCGGACCAGGAGCTTGGGTACGGCATCGTCGTGGACAGTGGCGGCAATGCCTATGTGGCCGGAGGCACGAGATCTATAAACTTCCCGGTAGTGAATCCGATACAAGCGGCCCTCGGCGGTCCCCCTCCCGCCCAGGATTATTATGTGGCCAAGTTGAATGCGGCTGGCACGGCGCTCCTCTTCTCCACCCACCTGGGCGGTACGCTTAATGATGCCGCCCCTAAAATCGCTCTGGACAATGCGGGAAACATATACATAGCCGGGTTCACCGCTTCGACTGATTTTCCGACCGTGAATCCCATTCAGCCGGCTTTCGGTGGCGGCACGAGAGATGCCACCGTAACGAAAATCAACGCTGCGGGTTCGGCGATCCTGTACTCCACTTACGTGGGAGGCAGCTTGAGTGACACTCCTAATGCGATTGCCGTGGACAGCTCCGGCAATGTCTATGTGGCCGGACGGACTACGTCCACCGACTTCCCGACAGCCAATGCGATCCAGCCAGCTTATGGTGGTGGAGTCTTCGATGTCTTCATCGCCAAGATTGCTCCGTAACAGGTTGGGAGCAGCGGGGCACGGGCGTCCCGCCCGTGCCCTGGAGTTTCTACATTTGCACCAAACAGCATTCGGGCGCATCACGGTCAACAGTGGGCGGGCAGATTATGCCCCGGGAACGCCAATCTCCTGATTGGCGTAGTCTCGAAGTTTGACGACGCCAATCAGGAGATTGGCGTTCCCAGGGGCGGGGTCTCTTCCCGGCTTCCACCGGGAGCAAAATGTACAAACTCCAGGAG
>JACQTD010000311.1 GCA_016210985.1 Acidobacteriota bacterium | reverse complement strand
GTATTGATCCGGAAGTAGGTCGACAACTCCATGGGACAGCGCACGCCCTTGGGAACGTAACAGAAGGAGCCATCGGTGAAGACGGCCGCATTGAGCGCGGCGAAGTAGTTGTCCGTGTAAGGCACCACCGTGCCGAGGTACTTCTTCACCAGCTCCGGATGATGCTGAACGGCCTCGGAAAAGGAGCAGAAGATGATGCCCAGCTCCGACAGCTTGTCCTTGAACGTGGTCGCGACCGAGACGCTGTCGAAGACGGCATCCACCGCGATTCCAGAGAGGCGTTTCTGCTCATCGAGCGAAATGCCGAGCTTCTCGAAGGTCTTCAGGAGCTCGGGATCGACCTCATCCAGGCTCTCCACCGACTTTTTCGGCTTGGGCGCTGCGTAATAGATGATCTCCTGATAATCGATAGGCGGATAATGAACATTCGGCCAAGTCGGCTCCACCATCGTCTGCCAATGGCGAAACGCCTTCAACCGCCACTCGAGCATGAACTCGGGCTCGTTCTTCTTCGAAGAAATCATCCGGATGATCGCTTCGTTCAATCCCCGCGGCGCGACGTCGGTCTCGATGTCGGTGACGAACCCATACTTGTATTCCTGGTTGACAAGCGATTCAATCGTGCTCATGGCGACCCTCTTAGGCTACCTGCCCCTGTGTCGGGACGACGCTGCGCTGGAGCAATACAAGTTCCACCTGCTTCTCGTCCTGGATGAGACTCGAAAGCGGCACCTTGTCGAGCGTCCGTTGAATATACAGTATAACCAACCAGACCGGCCGAATTCCACAGTTGCTCAAGTGAATACAGCCATCCAGATTCCCGGGAAACTGCGTGCACAAGTTCTCCGGAGTGGGTGTCTCCCCTAGCGCTCTTACTGCTTCGCCCAAAGAAATATCTTCGGCCGGCCGGGCCAGACAGTAGCCGCCCTTCGTGCCGCGGACGCCTCGCGTGAGTCCCGCACGGCTTAATAGATGAAGCAGCTTTTCGACATAGGCTACGGATAGCCCTTCGCGGGCGGCTATCTCCCTTACGGTGATGGGTCCGCTCTGAGCCGTGGCTGCCAGCTGAACCAAACATCTCAACCCGTATTCTTCCTGGGCCGTGATTTTCATATTGGTACCTCGTTTGCGAGTAGCAAGTGAGAGTCTTACAGAACATGACTAAATTGTCAAGATTATACCTTACCTATCAGTCATCAATGGCAAATATAACATAACATAGTGGGTTATGTGATCGTAGCTTACCTTGGGATAGGATCAGATGTCTCCTTGCGGGGAACCGTGCGATTGCTTGGGATGCGCGTGGTTACCCCGGCAGCTACATCGAACGCGCCAAACCGGTGTACGATAACGGGGAGCATGGAGACGGGAACGCAAGTTTCCCATTACAGGATTCTTCGCAAGCTTGGCGCGGGCGGAATGGGTGAGGTCTATCAGGCCGAGGATCTCAACCTGAAGCGGACCGTAGCGCTCAAGTTCCTTCTCCCCCTGTCTGTGGGAGATGAGAAAGCCCTCAAACGATTCAAACGCGAGGCACAGTACGCAGCCTCCTTTCAAGATCCCCACATCGCCACCGTTTACGAAATCGGCGAGACCGAAGGCCAGGTCTTCATTGCCATGGAGTACATCGAGGGCCAGACTCTCCGCGATCGCATTCGCGAACGGCCCCTGAGCGCCGGGGAGATCACCCGGTTCACCGACCAGATGCTGCGCGCGCTCGAGAAAGCGCACCAGCGCAAGATCATTCACCGTGACATCAAATCGGCCAACATCCTCATCAACCAGGACGGGGATGTGAAGATCCTCGACTTCGGCTTGGCCAAGGCGGTACCGGGACACCAGTTCGGATCCGAGAACATGGATGCAGGCGCCACCGTCGAGTGCCTCACCGCGGAGCAGGCAGTCGTGGGCACCATCGATTATATGTCGCCTGAGATCCTCAAGGGGATGGACGCCGACGAGCGAAGCGACCTCTACGCCGTCGGTATCGTCCTGTTCGAGATGGTGACGGGCAGGGTTCCGTTCGGTGGCGTCACGTTTGCCGAAAAGATTGCCGCCAAACTGAGCAAGACTGCCGTGACCTCCGACGATCCGACCATCCCGCCGGTATACCGGCCGATCCTTTTCAGGGCGCTGCATCCGGACCGAGAGCGGCGTTACGCCAGCGCACGAGAGTTGCTGAACGACATTCAGGCCGTCTCGGTGGGTCAGAGCCCCTCGGCGGCGACGTCGATGGTAGACCTTACGGTGACGATAGCGCCTTCGACGTCCATGACGCCGTCCGAGACACGCATCCGTCCGGCTTCACGGATGGCGCCCTCGCTGCTCGTACTGGCGGCCATTACGTTACCCTCGGCGTGGCTGGCCGGAGGGCTTACCGGCGGCGGGGACACGGGCGAGGTTCTAGTCGGACTCGCCGGGCTTGTCCTTCCGCCGGCCGTCATCGGCGGGCTGGCGGCGTTTGTAAGAGGCCGGCAAGGGCGCCTGAGCGGCATCGCCGCCATGGTCGACCGACGGGTGTGGCCGGTGGCCGTGGTCGCGCTGGCCATGATGCTTTGCGGTGCATCGCGATTGCTCGAGATCGTTCACTTCAGCGCGCTCGGTGAGTGGCGATACCTGCCGATCGTGAGACGCGAAGTACCCAGTCGCGACATCGTCCTCATCAGGATCGACGATGCGTCTCGGCAGCAGTTTCTCAAGACCGACCCGGGAAACGCCACGACGCTCTCCGGCTGGCGCAAGTTCCACGGGCGGTTGTTGGAGCAGATCATGGCGCATGGCCCGCCACGCTCGATCGCATTCGATATTTACTTTAGCGACCCCAACCCGGAATTTGATGCCCCCTTTGCCCAGGCGATTTCTGCCGTCAGGCAGCGCAAGGTTCCAGTCATTCTCGGTCAGATTTTCTACCCGGCCGAGCGACGGTTCAGCGTAACCGTCGATCCCATCCGGCAGGCCGTCTCCAATCCGGAGGGTCCTCCCAGCATCGGTCAGAATTTCGCCCAGATGGTTCCCTATCCCCAACTTCCTCTCGCCATCCGGAAACTGACGCCCAGGCCTGACGAGGCCGCGTTGGACGTCGAAGTCTTTCCCAGCTCGATGCTGCTGATGCTCACCGGAGGCGTGTTCGACGAGGCGTGGGTGGTCGCCGGCCGGAGGATCGACGCGCCCGCGGAGAGCATCGAAGTCGATCCCGCATATGTGGGAAGGCACCAGGCACCCGGACTCGACTTCGAAAGCATTACCATCAATTTCCCGACCGAGCCCTTCGTGGAGCGGTCCTATTTTGACGTATTCAGCGGGCAGGTGCCCGAGGATGATTTCCGCGACAAGCTCGTCATCATCGGAAGCGCCTATGAGGAATTCGAAGCGAGCACCGAGGTTCCTCCTTTCGACCAGCCTCGCTATCGATTCCAGATCCTCGCAAGCGCGCTGAGCACGGTGAAGCAGCGGAGCTACATATCCCATTCGTCACCCGAAGCCGAGGCTTTTCTCCTGCTCTTCGGCTGCTACACCGTATTCGCGGTCGCCCTGGCTTTACGAGATCGCCATGGATGGCTTAGATTAGCCCTGCCGGTCACGCTGTTTGCGAGCGTTCTCCTCTTCTTCCTGCTCGCGTGGACACTCTTCCGGGTGCCGCTGATATGGTTCGAGACCGGATATGCCACGCTGGCCAGCGTAACCACCGGCCTTTTGCTCCTCTTCAACCGCAGGTCCCCGGAACCCGGGAATGCAGGTTGAGCGGAATGTCGTCGAGAAGAAACAGAAGGCGTCTGCAGCCCCGTCCCTCACGCCGATCAGCCGCGGGTCTGGCGCTGGTCCTGACTGCCTGGCTGCTGCCGTTGTCCGCTCCGCGGACGGCCGGGGAGGCCGGCAGGATCCTAACGGCACCGTTCACGACGATGCAGGAGGAGATACCCGCCAGTATCGCACCCAACAGCGGACAGCAAGGCCAGACCTTAGACCTCGTTCGACTTTCGCTCGGTCCCCATCCTTCCCCCGGCTACATGTCATTCTGGATGGCCGTCGCTTTACTCTTCCCGCCCCAAGAGATCCTGGCCATGACCACGATAGAATTCAGGCCGCTGGGGATTCGTATGCAGCCGCTCGGTGTTGAAGCCACCGCGGACATGCGGATCATCTATTCGGGATTTTTGGAGATTGACAATGACGCCGTTCCGGGTCCCCGCGACATGGCACTCGATTTCGCCGCCACCTATACGTTTTCACGTCCTGGAATCTTCACCGTGCTCCGAGGGCTGGTTCCGACCCGTGTTTATCCCGCCGACCGAGCGAGGGGAGTCCCGATCGGAACGAGCCTCGAACTCGAGTTTTCGGACCCGCTCGTCCACGAGACCGCGAGTTCCAATTTCTCGTTGCGAGCAGGGACCACACCTGCCGGTGCCTCGGTCCCGGGCACTACAGCCGTGGCTGGGGCGCGTATTCTCTTCTTTCCTCGGGAACCCCTACGGTTCGTGCACACCTATTGGATACTCGTCCGGGGTGGCATGGATGGGATCAGAGGGCGCGACGGGCCTGAAACCCTCACGCTCGCTGAGGATCTCGTGCTGAGGTTTAGCACAGAAACCGAGATGCAAAGCCGAGTCGATCCCGCCGATGGCGGTCCGGCCGTGCGTGCAGGCAAAGGAGGAACCGTGACAGACGACCAAGGAACGGGCGCCTCGATCACCGTGCCTCCCCATGCGCTGAAATCGGACAGCCCGGTTCGGATCATCGCCTTCGATTCCCCGCTGCGGTTCAGTGAACCCGCCAGTGGTTGCGATATCCGGTTCTCGCGCGCCGATCTGTCCCGGCTGTCGAACATCCCAGGCTACACACGCGTGACGGAGATCACGCGCTATGAGATCCCGCAGTGTGTCGCCGCGATATTCGGACCGGGATCGACGATCCGTCTCCCCCTGCTGGCAGCCTTCCAGGACCGGCTCCCGCCCGGAACCTCGCTCGTCCTCTTTCAACTCACGAAGACCGCTGACGGCTTCCGGCTTTTGAATACCGGCATACCGGCCCTGGTCACCCCCTCCGGAGAACCCCAAATCGGCCATCTGGCGGTCAGTCCCGGCATTCAGGAGTTCGGCACCTTCGCTGCATTCATGATCGACGCGACGCCCGCTCGACGCCTGTCGGAGTCCCAGGTGCCTTGAGGCTGCTGTGCTATACTGGATATCGCGAGGACGGATGTCCGCATCTTAGATAATTGGAAGTCTCTCCTTGGAGCCGCCGGAGGATGAAGTTCGGATTTTCAGCCTTTCGCGTATGGCGGGCGGCGTTTCTGCTTCTTGCCGTCTCACACCCTGTTGTCGGACAGCAGAACGTTGGGCAGATACGCGAGATCACCGGCCGGGACGGCAAGTCCTATAACGAACGGGAGCGGGTCTCCAGCGTAACGGTGATCCCCGCGAGCAGCAGGCAGCCCGAGGCCGGATTCGTCACGATGCCGCTCGCATTCGGCGACGAGATCCTGATCCAAATTCGCGGGCAACAGCCGGTCGTCGATCGATTAAGGATTCGATTCGATGAGGTGAGAAGGCGGGACATTACCTTGGGCGCCCCGTCGCACATTTTTCTCAAAGACAACCTGACCACGGAAGCCTTGGGCCCGCTGAAAGCCTGGTTCTTCGGACTCATCAACCTTCGGAGCCGGTATATTCAGGCCGTCGCCAAGGGTACCCAATTCGGGATCGAACTCGACGGCGAACATGGACGGCTCTTCGTCTGGGAGGGCGAGGTTGAAACGGCGCTTCCGAGTCAGCCGTCACTCTCCTTTCTGGTCAGGGAGAAAATGTTGACCGAAATCGACGCCGGCGGGAAACTGATCCCTCCGAGGGTGCCTCGATTCGAGGAAATTCGCGATCTTGCCCTCTTCGGAGTAGATCCCGATCCGGTCATCCGCTTTCGTTTTCGTGATCAACGTTCGCAACGGCAGCTCCAGGAAGATCTCCTTCGCTCGGAGTTCGAGAGCCGCACCCAACCCCATGCGCTCGGACCCCAGGTACGGCTGGGCAACCTCTGTCTCTATCTGGGTCGCACCCGGGAGGCGTTGGACCATTTCAGGGCCGCTGAAAGGATCTCAACGCGATCGGCTGATGTTTACAACGGCCTCGGCGTGGGATTGGCGATGGAAGGCGCGTATGCGCAGGCGGAGTCGCAACTGAGCATCGCCGGCCAGCGTGGTGCGACCGCGCCGGTGTTTAATAACCTGGGCGTCGTACAGCTGAGCATGAGGAAGCCCGTAGAGGCTCGCGCCAGCTTCGAGCGGGCCATCGATCTCGATCCAAGAGATGAGGCCGCCTACAACGGCCTGAGCATCGCGCTCACTTCTGAGCCGGCAGCCGATCCATCGCGCTTGGCGCTGGCCAGGGAGGCCGCGGAGACCTCGCTCCAGCTTCGCGATCGGTCTCTGGCCCGGCACACGCTGGCCAACGTTCAGCTCGCGCAAGGCTCGGGCGCCGAAGCCGAGGCCAATTACCGCGCAGCGGCCCAGGATGAAACCGTGGCGGCAGCTGCACTCAATAACCTGGGCGTCGCCCATCTTAGGGCAGCGGATGCCGATCAGGCCGTGAACGAATTTCTTGAGGCGATAAGACGTGAGCCCTCGGATGACACCGCGTACTGCAACCTGGGCCTCGTCTACCGGCTCCACCCCGCCGTCCGGGCGCCCATCGTCGAACGCCTCCATCGGATGGCTAAGGCCGGCGGCGCGCCGTTCGATCGCATTCTACCTGCGTATGAGGAGTTCTTGCGCGATGCGACTACTCTTGACGCGGCTTCATGGGACGGGAGATGCGAAGATCTCAGGGCGGAGATCAGGCTTCGGACCCGGAATTGAGGCATGCCCCGCGAGTCGATCGAGGGCCCCGGGGCCGGCATGATCGAACCCGTCTGCACCCCCGGCGCATCATAACGGTCATGGTTCGGAGAAATCTGTAATGAGACTCATGCGATTACTCTATACCGGCGGCGTGCTGGCGTTGATCTTCTCCGCGCTGGCGGGACGAGTTCAGCCCCAGATCGGCGCCTTCCGTGTTCTCAGCGTCTCGACCGACGGCCAGACCAATGTGGCGCTGGATGTCAGGATTGTCATTCTTTTCAGCCAGAACGTAGATCCTACCACCGTGCGTACAATCTCCAGCGCCGCGGCCGGAGCCGCGACACTGACGGTGGTCGCAGGTGGGGCGATGCAGAACGTCTCCGCCGTCGTGGTTGGGCCGTCGATCTCGATTCTTCCACCCGCGAACGGCTATCCGGCAGTGACCCAGGTGACGGTTACCCTGACTACAGGCATTCGTTCATTGCCGGATGTCCTCGTGGGAGGCCAACCGCTCAGCGCCAATGTGGTCAGCAGCTTCAGGACAAGGGACACCCTCCGGATCACAAAGGTTTTCCCTGCCGCGAACGCGAGCGCCGTTCCCACCCGTCCGACGATCGAGGTTCAATTCTCGGCCGAACTCATCGCTGCGAGTGTGACCGACCAGACGTTTGCGCTGCGACTCGGCGATCCGAATTCCGGCCCGGCGGTATCCGGCACCCGGTCGATCGCTGGTCATCGCCTCGTCTTCTATCCCAGCCAGCCACTCCTGCATCTGCAAACCTACGCTATCGTTCTTCGCGGCGGCCCAAGCGGCATTCGAGGGTCCAATGCGAACCTCGAACTGACGCTGTTTCCTGGTTCTTCCATCAGCCGGTTCGTCACCGAGAGCGCGGCGCAGGGCGGCATGTCGCCCGGCGACGGTACTACGCCCGTCAGGGCGGATCAGGGCGGGACGGTTCTGGACGATGCCGGGACGGGTGCGGCCGCCACGATCCCGCGCAATGCCCTGAAGACGGACACGCTCGTGAAGATCCTGGTGTTGAATCCGGCAGGACCCTTCGGCGGGACGGATCCGGGTTGCGATGTTCCGCTCGCGGCGGGGGATATCATTCCCGAAGTACCTGGCGCGCTACGGGTCAGCGGGATCGTTCGGTTTGAGTCTTCCCCGTGCGGTGCAGTCGCACATGGGCCGGGTATGACGCTGGCGCTGCCCCTCAACGTACCGTTGCCGGTCGGGTCTCCGTTGACGCTTTACCAGCTTAGTCGAATCGGAAATCAGCTTCTGTTCATGGAAACCGGGATACAGGCCCAGGTCCTGCCGGCGCCGCCTGTCTTTGTCCTCGGCACGATGGCCGCCGCCATCAACGTTCAGACGTTCGGCACCTACGCCGTGTTCGTCAAGATCCTGACGGACCCTCCGGTTGAGTCCGAGCTCAGTTCGCGCATGGACGGAACGGGCACATCAACCCCTTCGGAATCGTTCCACAGCCCGGAAGCCGCCGGGCCGGTCCTGACGGCCGACCCCTCCGCAACCGGCACGAAGTTCTATTTTCCCGTGGCCGCTTCGAGTGCACAGCGAAGCACCCGGCTATCCATAGCCAATTCGCACGTGACCGATGATCTCGTCGTCCAATTCACCGGATATGATCCCGGCGGAACGATGCATGGCCCAGCCGAGCGAACCATCCCGCCAAGGCGGCAGCAACTGTTCGAGGTTTCGAGCCTCTTCCCCGCCTTGGGATCAGGCACGATCGTGGCGGAGGCTCAATCGGGGACCATGACCGGATCCTACGAGATCGCAGACAACTTTGCGCAGCCGGGTATGCTGGACGGCGCGGCCGGCATTCGTTCCGGCGGCACAACCTTGATCCTGCCCGTGGTCAATGCCACGCCCGGAGGATTCACGGAAGTTTATGTCTTCAATCCGAACGATGCTCCGCTCGGCGTCAGGGTCGCCGCTTTCGACGCTTCCAATACTCCCCTCTCGCTGCTCAGCGTCGGTGGAACACCCGCGAATGTCATGGCGATCGACCCGTATGCCCAGTTCGTGAGTGCGAGTAACCTTTCGCCCACCCAGCCGGGTGAGATTGTCATCCCCTACGAACAATTATCCGGCGGGTACCTGGTTTTCCAGTCTATCGATAATCGTCCACTCCTGGCGGCCGGGATGTTTCTCGAGCAACTCGGTGGCGAGAGTAATCTGGCTGTGCTCAATGCGTTCGCGCTCCCTTCCGGCTGCACCGCCAATCAGGATTGCGGATGTAACCTCGACGATTCTCCCGCATCCCCCGTGCCGGGAGCCAGCAAGCAACACACGCTCTACGCCACCTACTTCGACCCGGCGGCACAGAATGATCTGTACCTTGTCAATGTGAGCGAAGACGACGCCCTGGCCGCGATCTCGGCATTCAAACCGGATTCGAGCTTCGGCGGAAGTTACCCGTTGAGCGGCTACGTGAGCTTGCGGGCCCATGAAGTACGCAAGCTGACCATCTCGGCAGCGCTCTTCCCCGGATTCGATCCGGCCTCATGGTATCTGCGGGTTGAGGATCCGAATTCGGCATTGGTGGGTGCGGTGGTCTCCTGGGACGCTTTCGGCCGATCCTTCATGGCCGCGTCTCCGCTGGTTCCCGACGATCCCCGGCAGACACAACTGCTGGTCGATTCGGTTTTCTCACGGGTTCAAAACGATCCTGATACCGTTCCCGGGCCCTCCCGGGTTCGAACCGCGTTGCTCATCCTCAACCCCAATGACAATCTGTTGAGTTTCAGCCTCGAAGCCACCGACGGGTCCGGCGTCACCTCGAGCTCACTGGCACAGACGATGGTAAACCGATCGACCTATCAACGCGATCGTGGGTCGCTGGCGGGCGATTTTCCTGACTTTCAAAGGGGCTTCCTCACCGTGAAAGTGTCGGACTCGCTGCTGAACGGACCAGGCAGGCGGGTCCTTCCGCTGATCGTCTATCGCGGCTCCAAGTACAAGTGCGTTATCTCGGAACAGACCAAGTGATCCGACGATACCCAAAGGCCGCGCGACTACTCCCGCTCGCCTTCCTGATCGCGTGGCCGGTCGACGCGCAGGTGCCGACCACAGGCCGCCTCGCCGGGTTCGTCAAGGACGAGGCCGGCACACCTCAGCGGGGCATCGAGATCACCCTCGTCTTCACCGGCTCAAGGGCTCCCGGGGCCGCCCCGGCTTCGGCGCCGCGACGGGTGCTAACGGACGTGCGCGGATTCTTCCTGTTTGATCAGCTCGAGCCCGGCGTTTATCAACTTTCGGGAGTTCGCGCCGGTCTGTCACCGTTGAATCTTGCGGTCGAAGTGGCGATCGCCCGGGCGAAGGTGGTCGAAGTGGTGCTCGGCCGGTCGAGCGCCCAGGCGACGACCGCGGAAGTGGCAATCGATCAGGGATTCAAGGCGAAGATCATCGCGCTACTGGAATTCGAGCTTGCGGCCAAGGTGAAGGAGCCGGTGGTGAATACCCGGGAGGCCTTGCTGGGCAGTTCGTTTGAGCCCGGCAGGCTCACGGCACTTCCGCTTCAAGGGCGAAATTATCTCGACGTGCTCCTGCTGCAGCCCGGGACGGCTCCGGGCAATGGCGGCGAAGGATTCGGCTCTTTCAATGGAGGCAGGGCTTCTTCCCAGAATTTCTCGCTCGACGGGACAGAAAATACGGACGCGGACGTCGCGCTGCCCTCGCTATTCCAGAACGGCGCCGTCGCCCTGGATGCGATTCAGGAGTACCGAATCGTGACGAGCAATGCCAACGCCGAATTCGGCCGCAATTCCGGGGGACAGATCAGCCTCTTCATCCGGCGGGGCACCGCCGAGTTCCCTGGGGGGGCATACGAGTTTTTCCGCAGCAGCGCATTCGACGCGCGCGATTTTTTCTCTCCCGACCCGCGCCTGACCGGACAGAGCGACAAACCGCACTTGCTTCGACACCAGTTTGGGGGCCACTTGGGCGGTCCAATTTGGAAATCGAGTCACTTCTTCTTCGGAAGTTATGAAGGCTACCGGAACCGTCAGAGCATACCTGCTCATCCACGGGTGCCGACCGCCGAACTAAGGCGCCAGCTCCGGGGGGTTTTTGCCGACGTCGACATCGATCGAAGAACCGGGTTCCCGTTTTCCGGGCCAAGCCCGCTTCTGACGGCCCTCTTCAATCTGCCCGGTTCGGACTATCCGCTGCCGAATCGACCGGTGGTGAACCCTGCGACCCAGGTCAACCCCTCCGACATCGGCATCTTCGACACGTTGCTACCCTTCTCAGCCGAGACCCACAGTTTCATCGTTCGAACCGATCATCAGTGGACCCGTGGCCATCAATCCCGCTTCCGCTATGCGGGCAGCAGCGGAAATGAATCGCCGCTGGGAAACGGCATACCCGGCACCAGCGCCGGCAAGGACTTCAGGACGCAGAATGTCTCGATCGTCCATACGACGTTGATCTCGGATCGGCAGGTCAACGAGTTTCGGTTCGGATTCTCCCGCAATCGGGTGGAGTTCCCCACGGAACCCGCGCCCGCCCGCATCCAGACGCTGGCCAACCAGACGATCAGCCAGGCCATCCGGCCCGTGTCCGGAGAGACTGGACAGACGTTCGCCGAACTCTATCCGGATATTCGGTTCGGACTGGACAACAGCGGCGCCGGGGGGTTCCCCTCGATCGGCTTCTTCTTCGACAGGTTTTCGAATCTGGGCGTCGACGCGGATCGGTATCCTCAAGGCCGGGCCCGGAACACTTTCCAGTTCGGCGACTCCTACTCGATAGCCCACCGGCGCCATGCCTTCCGCGCGGGATTCGACATCCGCAGGCTCCAGCAGAACTCGATCTCCGGCTACAACCTGCGACCTTCGTTCATCATTCCCGACTACTCGTTGGAGACGCTCTTCACCGATCGCACTCGCACGGGCCGCCAGAACTTCTTTTTCACTCAGTCGGGGCAACCCGGGGGCCCGATCCTTCGTGGATTGAGGAGCACGGAATACGGCTTCTTCGGGCAGGACAACATCCGGCTGACGGGAGGGCTGAACCTCGACCTCGGGCTGAGATACGAGATCTTCGGCCGGGAGACCGAGGCCCACAACTTCCTGTCACGGGCCGTCAACTACCGATTCGTAGGCTTCTCGCCGGCGGCAACGCTCGACCCGGCCTTCCACACCGAATCCGTCAGCGACGCGATTGGAAAAACGGTTCGTCATGGTGATCACAACAACCTTGGACCTCGGATCGGCTTGGCCTGGGACCTGTTCGGGGATGGCAGGACGTCGCTCCGTGCCGCTTACGGGATCTATTATGACCACATCCAGGGCTCGACGATCTTTCCCAATGAACTCAATCCCCCTGGCGTTCTCGGTTTCGTCATTCCCGACAATACGCGAATCGGCGCGGTCCCGGCGGCTCGTGCGAGCGGCGGCTCTCCACGGCCTTGCATGCTCCCCTCAGGCGGCACGGGACTGCTGAACACGGCGGGAGACTGCTTGGCCACACCGCTGAGCATTATCGATCCCCATTTTCGAGATCCGTACGTTCAGCGCTGGAACGTAACGCTACAACGGGAACTGGATCGGGACACCGCCATAGAGTTGAGCTACGTAGGGTCCAAGGGCACGCATCTGGCGCGTGCGAGGACGCCCAATCTCGGTCCGTTCATCGACGAGCCGGCGCTGGCCAACGGCAACTTCTTCGGCCGGGCACGCCCCAATCCGGGACTCGGCGCCGTGACCGTACAGGAATCTTCAGCTTCATCGGTCTACCATGCGGCACAGCTTCAAGTGCAGCGCCGCCTTAGCCGAAGTCTGGGATTCCAGGTCGCCTATACTTACAGCCAATCCGTCGATGATGTGTCGAGCAACGTCGTCGATGCCGGCGCCGGGGGCAGCATCTTTCCCCAGAACTCCTTCGATTACAGTTCCGAGCGGGGACTGTCGGCGTTCCATACCCGGCACAGGGTGGCCATCAATTACGTCTATGATCTGCCCATCGGACCCGGTCAATACTTGTGGGGCAACGTGTCAGGGATGGCTGCCAGATTAACCAGCGGCTGGTCGGTGAGCGGCATCACCGTTTTCCAGACCGGGTTTCCACTAACCTTTCTTTCGGGCGAGGACACCAACGCCGACGGCGTATTCAATGACCGGCCGCTTCTGGTCGGCGATCTTGCCGGGCTTCGGCCCTCGGGAGGGAGTGGTGATGTGACGCAGTATTTCGGAAACCCCGCGGGGATCCTGACGGGCCTATTCACTGGCCCGCAGGGCGTGGGCAGTCCCTTTTTCGATCCCACGCGTCCTCCGGCGCTGTATGTCAAGAACCTGATCAGGCCTCTTGATCCGAATCTGCTTGTGGGCCGGGGGAGCTTCACGGGTCCGGGACGCAATAGTTTCGATTTCGCCCTGCGAAAAGTCACCCTGTTAGGGCGAAGTAAGGAGTCGGTTCGCCTTGAATTCCGAGCCGAGTTTTACAATCTATTCAACCATACCAACTTCGCCGATCCGGATACGAAACTGACCTCCCCTCAATTCGGACAGATCACCGCTACGTCCATACCGGCACGCCAGGTTCAGTTTGCTCTCAAGCTGGGGTTTTGAACCGGGAGCGAGTGGAATCAACTGAGCTGGCATTCGTAGACGGCGACGGGTTCGGATTTTCCCTTCACCTTAATCTCCCCCAGAGGCCTCGTGGGGATATCGGGAGGGAGAAGGTTGCGGGTGCTGCCGCTTAGCCGGATCTGGCCCGGCTCGGCGGTGGACTCCAGTCGCGACGCCAAGTTCACGGTGTCACCGATCGCCGTGAAGTCGGTCCGCCGCTCCGACCCGATGTACCCGACTGTGACTTCCCCGGTGTTGATGCCAATTCCGATCTTGATCTCCGGCAACTGTTGCTCAACCAGCCCCCGGTTGAATTGAATCACCGTCCTCTGCATTTCCATGGCCGCTCGCACGGCATTCACCGGATCGTCGGGAGAACTATACGGCGCGCCAAAAATGGCCATCAGACCGTCCCCGATGTATTTGTCGAGCGTGCCCTGATGGCCGAAGATGATTTCGGTCATAAGCGAAAAATACTGGTTCAGGAGCCGTACCACGTCCTCCGGCCGCGATTTTTCGGCGATCGGCGTAAACCCGCGTATGTCGGCGAAGAGGACCGTAACCACCTGATTGACTCCGCCCAGCCGCACGCTCTCGGGCGCGGAGAGGATCTGCTCGACCACGTGCTGGGGCATGAACCGGCCATAGGCCGCCCGCGCCAGCGCCTCGCGGGAGAGCTGTTCGTGGGCCAAAGCATTGTCGACAGCCGTCGCCGTCTGCCCGGCCACGGCATTCAACAAATCGAGGTCGTTTTCGGTGAAGGCCTCCTTCACATCCCGGCGATCGAGGTAAATCGCGCCCAGGACCCGCTCCCGCCCGGCGAGCGGCGCACACATGACGGAGTGAATGCCGAGCAACACGATGCTGGCCACCTCGCCGAGCTGCTGATCCGTCTGGGCGTCGAGCGACAGGAGTGAGACACGCTCATCCATCACCCTGGTGACAATCGTCTTGCTCACCACTCCCTGCTCGATGCCCGAGCGGGCTGCTCCGACTCGCGTCTTGACCGCGATCGGGGAGAGTTCCCCTGTACCGCGGTCTTTGAGAAGGATGAGGATCCGGTCGGCCGGCGTCACGCGGAACAGCAAATCGATGACTCGCTGAAAAATCGTCTCAAGCTCGAAGGTCTGCCCCAGCGATTTTCCCAGTTCGTAGAGAAGTGAAAGGATCTCGGCCTTCTTTTCGAGCTGGCGTATGTTCTTCTTGACCGATTCCGAAGACCCGCCTTCGATCTGGTTGAAATCTATCGGAGGCAGAGCTTCGGCCACATCGAGCGCGGAACGGACCATTACAACCGACTCGTCTCCAAGGGGCGTCTCTTCGATCGTGACCGGCCGGGACGCTGTTTCCGACAAATGGAAGTGCAGAATGACCCCGCCCATGGTGATCAGGTCGCCATCGGACAGCAGGTGGCGCTTGATCGGCCGCGTGTTCACACAGGTGCCATTCGTGCTCGTATCCTCGAGCACGTAACCCTCCTGGGTGCGGCGGACGGCCGCATGTTTTCGTGAAATCTTCTTCAATGTATCGTGGAGGACAAGGTCGTTCTGCTGGGGATCGCGGCCGATGAGAACAACATCCCCGGCGATCGTATATTCGAAAGGCTTGAAGTGATCGGGAAGCTGAATAACGAACCTGGCCATGGATCGAGCGGCTCCCTGTCTACCAGAAGTAGTCGTGATCGATCTCCGCCACCGCGACCCTTCGTGTCGTTAGGGCGGAGAGCTCCCTCACGACCTCCTCCCGAAATTGTGGTTTGATGTGCACGGCGTACACGGTTCCGCGCCCATCCATTTTCTTCAGCTCGGTTTCCAGCAGACTGGGGGTGAGGTGCTTCGAGGCCTCGGCCAGCTTGGCCTCCCGGTTTGGATAGGAAGCCTCGGCGAAGATGGCGTCGAGCCGGACGAGCGAATTGGCGAGATGCCAGATGGCCTCGGTGCAGTAAGTATCGGAGGTGAAAACAACACCGCTGTGATCGTCCTCGATCGCCAGGCCGACCGTGGGAACAACGTGGTTGGTTTCCACCGGCGTGATACGGAGATTGCGAAGCTGGAAAGCGCAACCAGGTTTGAATTCCAGGAATTGGAGCGAGGGGCCGCTTCCATTCAACAGCGGGATGGACGTGAAATCCGGCCAGATAGAGCCGTTGAACAGGTTCTCCCGCAAGGACCGTACGACCGGCTTCGTGCCGTGAATGGTGACCGGAGCGTTCAGAAACGGGAAGACCTCGGCGATGAATATCGGGAGCGAGGCGCAATGGTCACTGTGACTATGGGTGACGATCACCTCGTGCACGCCGATCTGCCGGCTCGGGGAGAGTCCGAATCCGAGGCTCCCGCCGTCGATCGCCAGCCACCCGTCGATCAGAAAGGTCGTGAGCGACTGAAGCAGCGTCGGGTCATGGCAATTGCTCGGCAACAACCGGACGTTCATGTTATCGGATCACCTTTGTAAGTTCTCGTATTTCTCGCGCGCCTTCCCATAACTTCCCGGGGCCCGTCTGGTCGTGATAAACGTGGCATTCGGCGCACCCTGAGCGCGCACGCGTGTTCCCCGTCGAAAACGTTCCTTCGTTTTTCGCTCCCGAGTGGCACTCCAGACAGGCCTTGATTCCGGGCAGCAACACATCCGCAGTCCGGGTGCTGTCGGGAGCCCGGTCATGACACGCGACGCAGGTTAGGGCACGATGGGCATGATGGTCAAAGAAGGCATGTGAAAACCAGCGTGCGGGTACGGCCGTGGGGACGATGACAGGCAGCGCTTCAGCCGCATATTCGATCGCGTGACAGACTTTGCAGCCCTTCATGAAGAGCAAGGTCTCCGCCTCGCGTACGCGTTCGGCTACCCAGGCGTCATTCGTACGAGGAGTCAGGGGCGGGCTGCGCCGGCCCGGATAGCGGACCAGGGCTTGGGGGCTTTCCATCTTTAATCTGGGATTCCGAGCGAGTGCTTGGCGGTACTGCTCCAGCAGGAAGGCATGGACGATCTCCGGCCGGTCATGGGGGGCATGAATTCCGGGAAATAGCCCGGATTTGTCAAACTCCAGATCCCGGTCATGACAGCCACTGCATTGCCGCGCATAGTCGACCGGGGCCATATGCCTGGCGTCGCTTGACGGCGGCCCCGCGGATCCCCCTGGAGACTTTCCAGGGCGTTCCGGCGGGACCTGCCCGTAGGGCCAGCTCCGGCTGTAATTCGCCGGCCGATGACAATCAGAGCAGTTCATCTGCACCACGGTCCCATCCTGAAGTCTCAGGCCCTGTTTCAAGTGAGCCTGATGGTTCAGTTTAAGTTGAGCGGTGTCCCTCGATTTCAGCCGGAGGACGGCGAACTCCGGATGACCGGTTGGGCTGAACGAGGAGATGTTTTTCACGAAGGACGTGGTTCCCTCCCGGACCCGCAGATCCGCATGACACTGGGTACAACTCCGGTCGGAGAAGAGGCGGATGTCGGCGAACCCCTTATGCTCAACGTGGCAACCGGCGCAATCGGTTCGCATTCCGCGGTCAAGAACTTGCCGCTCATGGTGTGCCGGGCCGGCATGACATTGGAGGCACGCGGGGTCCGAGACGGGGCGGCGGAAGAAGCCGGTCGCGAGCGAAGCCGATCGGGAGTTTGCTTCCGGCCCGGCAGCTCGAACCCCTCCATGGCAAAGCACGCAGTTCTTGGAGAACATGGCATGGGGTGTCGACAACGGCCCCCGACTGTACGGCGAATTGTCCTTGGAGGCCGCCGACAGCCCAATCCACCCGGCCGACACGGCCAGGGCGGCAATCGTCAGCCATCTCACCAAGCGGCGGAAGGGATGGGGTTGCTGGAAATAATGAAGCTCGATTCGCTTCGCCAGCCTCTTCGTAGTCCGGGTACGAGCCATAGGGTCAATACCGGTAGCGGAGCGCCATGACCGCGTGGACCCCGCCGAGCAGGAGCAGTGCGAAAGAGAGTGGAAGGTGAACCGCGAGCCACCCGTGAAGCAAGAGGTGAAGCCGGGCTTGGAGTGAAAGCTGGCGGCGTTCTTCACAAATGGTTTCGAGATCGCCCAGAGCCTCGTGGAGAGCCGGAGGAATGAGTGGGCGCACCTGTTCAAAGAGCGGGGCGCGTTTGATGGGATCTCCAAGCGCGCTCCCCCTCCCCGCATCGAACAGGTAAGGCCTGACCTGGACGAGGTAAAACTCCTTGAGCGGCTCGGCGCCTTCGAGGAGGCCCGCCGACACGAAAGGCTGGCGTTTCCTGCTCGGCTGCATCCTCCTCTCGCGGCCAAGCTGGACGGCAGGCTCCAATTGCCCGTGAAACGGCCCGCAGGCAGCCGCGATCAACTGATCCGCTTCCACGCGCAATTGCGCGATCACATGAGGGATCTGCTCATAAATCGTCTCCATCGGGACCAGCTGCAGCATCACCCGAGGCAGGAATTGCTGGAGGACGACGCCCAGTAAGCCGCTGAGGATGACGATCAGGAAGAGCCACATCAGGACGCGCGTCAGCGCGCCGTGACCGAAACTGAGACCCGCGTGGAAAAGAATGAGAGGCAGACTGAGCAACCCGAGCCATAAATGCCCCTTCATCCACGCCTGAGCCCTTCCGATGCGCCAGGTGGGCGCCTTCTTCCGCGCGCTGAGGAGACCGGCATAGATCATCAATGCGGAGCCTGCGACACCGAACGCCAGTCCCGGTCCGCTTCCGCCACGGGGTCCATCTAGCGCGCTCCGGACGTAGACCGCATAGGTGGCCGCCCCGGCCACAGTAGCAAGGAGGGTCGCATAAGCCCAGCGCCGGTGGTCCCGGTCGATGAGCATCAGCGCGCACCTCCGTGAGCCGGCGATATCTGCACCAGCTCGCGCGCAAAGAACTCGCGGGGATTCACCCGATGTGCGGCATCATGCGGGCACGCGGCGACGCAGCTCGGTTCGGCATGGTCGGTGCAGAGATCACAGGCCGTGGCTTTGGTTCTCAAGACGGCCTTCCGACTCGCCACACCACCGGGATCCTGCTCCATCACGCGGAAGGGATGCATGTTAATATTTCCGTAAGGGCATTGATCCGCGCACAGGCCGCATCCGATGCACCAGTCTTCGATGATGATTTCGAGCGATTCCTTGCGACGGATCGATCCCACCGGGCAACCCACCATGCAAAGCGGGTCCTTGCACTGACGGCAGGACGTTGCAACCAGATACTTGTCGAATCGGAGACCGTCGCGAACCAGGCGTGTGACGCCGTCGTGGGCAGAGGCGCAGGCCCGCACGCAATCGTCGCACCGGGTACACTTTTCCAGATCGAGAAGCAAAAGGCTCTGGGCTTCCATCAGCCCCTGATCCAGAAAGTCATCCAACGGTACGGTGCGCACGGCATCCAGATGCTGACGATTAGCGCTCACCCTCTCCCGGGCGGTCTGCTCGAGGGAGCGGCGCACTTCGGGGAAGCGCTCCAGCATCCGATTGAAGTCTTCTACCCCAATGCAAACGACTTCCACGTGATCGAGGGCGGTGCAGGTGGCCGTTCGCACGCCTCCGGCCAGCAACCCGATCTCACCGAAGAACTGGCCTCTCGAGAGATAGGCCAGCACCATCTCTCCACCCGGATGGGTCTGGGTGACCTTCACAAAACCGATCCGGATCAGATAGAACTTGTCAGCCACTTCTCCCTGCCGGCAGATCACCCCGCCCGGTTCGAACCGAATCAATTCCGCCCGCTCCTTCAGCTCATCCAGCGCGTCGTCGCCGAGACCGGCGAATGCGGGGGACGCCCGCAGGTGGCTGGCGAGCGCCCGCTGCTTGTAGTTGCGTTCCAGCTGAGCCTTGAATTCGCGATTCTTCTGGAGGATCTGCAGGACATTGCGGAGCATCTCGAGGACCACGCCATCGCCGGTGGCCCTTACCGTGGCGGATCGCGGATAGAAATTCAGGCACGTCATCTCCCCGAACAGCTCACCTTCACCGAGCACGGCCACCGGATGGTCGAGTGGCAGGTCGACCGGGCCGTCGATCGGGATCGGCCGGCGCGACGCATCAGGGCGCGGATCTTCCCTGCCCCCCGCGAGCAGACTGGTCAGCTTGCTCATGAAGCCCAGCGCTCCACCCGCCTTCTTCACATGGGCGAGCGGCGCGGTGAGAAAGACTTCCACCTCACCCTTCAGGATGTAGAATGCCGTCGATCCGAATTCACCTTCGCGACAGAGGATCTCCCCCTTCCTGAAATTCCGCTTGACCACGCCACCCTGATTTTTTTCCAGGAACTGACTGGAGACACCGCGGAAAATCGGGATATGCAGCAACTCATCAAGCCCGAACTTCATGCCGGTTGTGAGTTCAGTCGCCGGCGCCGCGGTGTTCGTCAATGCCCCTGTGGGACAGGAGACCATGCATTCACCGCACGAGACGCACGATGATGCCCCCATATCGAGATCGTTGTCGAATCCGATATGGGTCGGATATCCCTTACCCATCCGGCCGATGACGAAGTTCGACTTCACATCGGTGCAAGCGCGGATACACCGGTCGCACAGAATGCACGCGCTGTGATCGACCCGGATTGCGGGCAGCGAGTCATCGATCCGGCGGGGGCCTGGCGAACCCGGGAAACGCGGGGTCGTGATTCCCTCACGTTCGGCCAGGACCTCCAGCTCGCAATCGCCGAATTCCCGGTGCCGGGCGCAGGGCCGCGGGTGGTCGGAGAGCAGGAGTTCGATCAGCATCCGGCGCGTGCGGCGCACCCGTTCCGAGTTCGTGGAGACGACCATGCCTTCCTCGGCAGGCCTTACGCACGAGGCGGCCAGAACCCGCGCGCCCTCGATCTCCACGACGCACTCCCGGCAGACACCAACCGGCTCCATGTTGGACTGGTGGCAAAGGGTCGGTATGGGTATACCGAGCGTGCGCGCCGCATCGAATACGGTCGTGCCCGCGGGAACCGTGGTCGCCCGCCCGTCGATGGTGAGATGCACGGCCGGATCCGCCATGACTATCCGCCTGTGTCCCGATGCGTCACAAACCGCCGGGAGCTCCCATCCGGCGGCCCTGGCTGGAAACAGACGCCGGAAGGACAGCGCTTTCGTCTCAGATGGTCCTCGACCTCGTTTCGAAAGTGCTTCAGCACCGAGGTGAAGGGATTTGCCGCCACTTGCCCGAGGCCACAGATGGAAGTGAGCATCAGGGTCTCGGCCAGCTCGTCCACCACAGCGAGGTCAGCTTCGGTTGCCCGGCCTTGCTGGATCGACGCCAGGATGTCGACCGCTTTCTGAGAGCCAACACGACAGGGCACACATTTACCGCAGGATTCATTCCTGAAGAACTTACAGCCGTTCATGGCCATGTCGATCATGCAGGTACCTTCGGCGATCGCCACAATCGCGCCTGATCCCAGCATCGATCCGGCCTCAGCCAGGATCTTGAAATCGAGGTGTATATCCACCATCGAGGCAGGGAGAAATCCGGACGAAGCGCCTGAGGGCGCGAAGGCCTTAAGGCTTCTCCCTTCCGATACACCTCCGGCGCAATGAAAAATCACTTCGCGGACCGGCGTTCCCATGGGCACCTCGAAAACGCCGGGATGATTCACGTGACCGCTGACACCGACAAATTTCAATCCCGAACATCCGTTGACACCTTGCGACCTGAACGCGTCCGCTCCCCGCATCAGAATGAACGGAACGTAGACGAAGGTCTCGACATTGTTGAGCACGGTAGGCTTGTTGAAGAGCCCGTGGGTCACTGGAAACGGAGGCTTATTCCGAGGCTGCGCCCTCCGGTCCTCGATTACTTCCAGCAGCGCGGTCTCTTCCCCGCAGATGTATCCGCCCGGACTGATGAAGAGGTCAAGCTCGAAGGTGAAACCGGTCCCGAGGACGGAGGGCCCAAGCAGCCCATCCCGCCGGCACCGCTCGAGCTCAGCCTGGATCACGGCGCGCTGCGCCTCATATTCATGTCGAAGATAAATAATCCCTTTCCCGGCGCCGGTCAGGTAGCCGGCGATGATCATCCCTTCGATGAGGAGATGCGGGAGCGCTTCCAGGATGAACCGGTCCTTGATCGTGCCCGGCTCGCTTTCATCCGCGTTGCATACGATGTATTTCTGATCGCTGCGGGTGTTGCGAACGATCTCCCACTTTGTTCCGGCGGGAAAGCCCGCCCCGCCCATTCCGCGCAACTGGCTCGCCTTCAACTCCGCCAGGGCCTTAGTCGCATCCTTCGATTCGAGCAACGCTCGCAAAGCGTCAAAGTGCCTTTCGCCGCAGTAGGGATCGGTCCTGAGTTCCGCTTCATGCCGGAGTGCCGGGGCCGGCTTCAATCGTTCGCCGCCCACCGCGGCCGCGAGCAACTGAGGTATCTCCCCGGTGCTCGTGCGATTGAAGATCACGTCATTGATCGCGAAGGCGGGCGCCCGGTCGCATTGTCCGAGACAGGAGACCTCCTCCACGACCATCCTTCCCGAGAACCGCTCTTCAGCCATCACCTCCACCGATCGATGGAGCGCGGCCGCGCCGCTCAACCGGCAGGACATATCCGCGCAGACCCGAACGTCGAGCGCGGGTGGGAGCTCAAGGCGAAAATGAGGGAAGAAGCCCGCGAGACCCTGCAGTTCATAGAGCGGGACCTTAAACCGTGAAGAGAGCCTCTGCAGCTCGCCGGCGGACAGGAAACCATCGCGATGTTGAATCTCTCGCAAGGCCTCAATGATCATTTCGGCCAAAACCTCCGAGTGTGGAGCCCGCAGGGGGTCCGATCCCTTCGCCTCTCCCTGCAACGCCGTCGGGTGACCCCCGGATCGTGGGATGATCGGCACGCCCGGTTCCCGCAATTCCTGCTAGATAAGGCTGAGAGCTCAACCTCGTCCGCAATATAGCAGCCGGTCCCGGGAGGGTCAACGCATCCACCAGTACACTCTCAACGTCAACCTAGCTGCGCTGAAGGAACGAGAGCTGGCGGAGCGCTTCCAACCTCATGACTGCCACGCCAATCGGTAAATAATCTCGCTGCGACCGCCGGCAGAAGAAGATCACGCGAAACATCGTCGAGAGAATTTCGATCTGAGAGAACCCGGGCTCGACATTTCCCATTGGAAGCGGGGGAGGGAGGTTGTGTTGACGCAATCTGCCAAGGATCACGCCAAAGTGACGTAATCCGTTCATCCACACCCTCAGCAATTCAAGCGATTCCGCGCCGAGCCCGGATGGGCTGACGTAGTTTTGGGAGGAAGGCGTCATCGGTGTTAGCGCCGGTTTAAGAGGGAGCCAGTTTGGCCGGTTTGGGGTGAGCCGGCGGGGTCGGGGATAGAGGGTTGGGCAGACGGGGACGGG
>JACQTD010000310.1 GCA_016210985.1 Acidobacteriota bacterium | reverse complement strand
ATTCGACAGACGAATATCGGACATCCAGTTCTCGCTCTGAGCCGCCGGGCGCAAAATGTAGAAACTCCAGAGCACGCTGGAAGTCCGGGGTGCGGACTCGTTCCGAGCGTGCGGTCCCGGGAGGGGGAGACGATCGAATCTTGACATTCAATCCTGCTTCCGGTTTGCTGCCCCGGTGTCGTCGGAGAACCCAGGTGATCGCCGGAGTTTCACCATCGGACTGGTGCAGATGGCGATGTGGCCCGATCCGGCTGAGAATCTCGAGCGCGCGGCGGCGCGTGTTCGGGATGCCGCGCGCTCGGGCGCGCAAGTAGTTTGTCTGCCGGAACTCTTCCATTCGCGCTACTTCTGCCAGCGGGAAGACGACGCTTTCTTTGATCTGGCGGAATCGATACCCGGTCCGTCCACCGACCGACTTTCGGCCATCGCGCGGGAACTCCAGGTGGCCATCATTGCCCCTCTCTTCGAGCGCCGGGCCCCAGGCCTCTACCACAATAGTGCGGCCATCATCGATGCCGACGGTCGGATCGCCGGTGTCTATCGCAAAATGCACATTCCGGATGATCCAGCCTACTACGAGAAGTTCTACTTTACACCGGGTGATCTGGGATTTCAGGTCACCGAGACCCGTCACGCCAGGATCGGGACCCTCATCTGCTGGGATCAGTGGTACCCCGAAGGCGCTCGGCTTACTGCGTTGCGCGGAGCCGGCATCCTCTTCTATCCGACCGCGATCGGCTGGCATCCCCAAGAGCGTGACGCGCATGGGGAAGCTCAACGTGATGCCTGGCGGGTGATCCAGAGGAGTCATGCGATCGCCAACGGGGTATATGTCGCGGCCGTCAACCGCGTGGGACACGAGCGGCTTGCGGACACGGATGCCGGAATCGAGTTTTGGGGCTCGTCTTTTCTCTGCGATCCGTTCGGCGTAATCCTTGCGGAGGCCCCGCCGGACCGTGAGCAGATCCTTCTCGGAGAGGTCTCCTTAACGCGTATCGAAGAGGTGCGTCGCCATTGGCCGTTTCTGCGGGACCGGCGGATCGATGCCTACGCCGGGATCGATCGGCGCTTCCTTGACAACGAGCCATGACCGACCGCACCGACGCCGCGCCGGCTGCGCCCGCCGCGCTAGGCTTCCGAATGCCGGCGGAATGGGAGCATCACGAAGCCACCTGGATCGGCTGGCCACACAATCGCACCGATTGGCCCGGAAAAATAGTGCCCATCCACTGGGTCTATGCGGAAATTGCGCGCAAACTCGCGCCCGGTGAGTTGGTCCGCATCCTTGTCGATTCCACGGCTCACGAGGCTCGGACCCGGCGCTTTCTCGAACGCGCGGGTGTCGATCTAACCCGCGTCCAGTTCTTCCGATTCCCCACCAACCGCGGCTGGACCCGTGATTTCGGTCCGATATTCGTCCGGAGACCAGAGGTCAGAGGTCAGAGGTCAGAGGTCAGTCGAAGGACCCCGGGAAGCCGGCATTCGTCGCTCGACCTGCCTAATAAACCGATCGGTACCTCCGACTCTGGACCTCAGCTCTCGGACTCCAATTGTTTCGAGACCGCGATCGTGAGGTTCGGATTCAACGGATGGGCGAAATACCGCGACTGGAAGAAGGACGATGTGATTCCCGATCGCGTGGCCAGGAAACTGGGAATCCGGATTTTCTTGGCGAAGGCACGGGAACGAAGGGTGGTGGTCGAAGGAGGATCCATAGATGTGAACGGCAATGGATCCCTGCTGACGACCGAAGAGTGCCTGCTCGATAAAAGAGTCCAGGCGCGTAATCCCGGCATGACGCGCCTCGAGATGGAGGCGGTCTTCAGCGACTACCTTGGGGCAACGAATGTCCTATGGCTCGGACGCGGCATCGCAGGGGACGACACGCACGGCCACATCGATGACATCTGTCGGTTCGTCTCGCCGGGAACGGTGGTCGCCTGCCTGGAGAAAAACCCGCACGACGACAACTATCGACCGCTCCTGGAGAATCGCGAGCGGTTGGAAGGCATGCGACTCGAGGACGGGTCGAGAATCGAAGTCGTGGATTTGCCCATGCCGGCGCCTTTGTACTTTGATGGACGCCGATTGCCCGCCAGCTATGCCAACTTCTACATCGCGAATGACGCGGTGCTGGTCCCCACCTTCAACGACTCCAATGACCGGATCGCCCTCGGCACACTTGCGGAGCTAAACCCCCACCGGCCCGTCGTGGGCATCCATGCAGTAGACCTGGTCTGGGGCCTGGGGACGATCCACTGCCTCACGCAACAACAACCCGCGGATGGTGCTCCGGCCTGAACGAAAGCGTGGCGGTCCTGAGCACGCACTGTCGAGCATAGCCACATGAGTGATAGAACTCCGGGATTTCATCGCTGTAGAACCGCATTCCTTGCATTCATTGTCGCTCTTTCCGGTTTACCGCCATCGCTCCGGATCAACGGTGCGCAAGCCCGAATGGCGTCCACTGGCCGGCAGGTCATCATCATCTCGATCGATGGGATGATGCCGGAGATTTACACCTCGCCCCGCAACTTGGGCCTGCATCTGCCGAACATCGAAATGCTCACGCGACAGGGTGCCTATGCGGAAGGCCTGGAAGGCGTCTTCCCTTCAGTTACTTACCCCTCGCATGCGACACTCGTGACCGGAGTTCGACCTGCCAAACATGGAATCGAAAACAACCGGGTCTTTGTGCCCCCGGACCAACGACCATCCAATGCGTGGTATTGGTTCGCCAAGGAACTCCGAACGGAACCGATCTGGATGACCGCCCGCCGGGCCGGCCTGGTCACGGCTGCGGTCTCCTGGCCGGTAACCGCCGGAGCGGACATCGATCACAATGCGCCGGAGATATGGAAAGCGGGCGAGAACCCGCTCACCTGGAAGCGAATCCTGGAGGAGTGCACGCCCGGGTTGGCTCCGATCATCCGGGCGTCGATCCGGGAACCTTCGGAAGTAGTTCGTGATGAGTCTCGAACGGCGGTTAGCGAGCAGATTATAGAGAGATTCAAGCCTGGATTGATGCTCATACATCTAACCGAGCTCGACCACGTCCAGCATACGTATGGTCCGCGTACGCCTGAGGCCATGCGAATGGTGGAGAAACAGGATGGCTATATCGGCCGGATCGTCGAAGCCACTCGCCGGGCCGGCACGTTTGATCAAACCACCTTTCTCATCGTCTCCGACCACGGGTTCATGCCGGTGCGCAAGCGGTTTCTTCCGAATGTACTCCTCGCCCGAGAGAAGCTGATTACGCTCGACTCCGCCGGAAAAGTGGTCTCATGGAAAGCGGTCGCCTGGCCATCGAGTGGTGGCTGCGGGATTTTATTGAAGAGCCCGGAGGACCGGCAGACGCTGGCGAAGGCTGTCTCCCTTTTTGAGAAAGTCGCCTTGAAGCCTGGCTCTCCCATTCGGAGGGTGATCCGCCGGAACGAACTCGACCGGCTCGGGTCCTACCCCAGGGCGGCGTTTGCGCTCGAGGCCTCGCCCGGTTTCGTCATCGACTGGATGAACAAGGAGCCAGCCCTGCGCGACAGCGGTGATTACCGCGGCACGCATGGGCAGTTGCCTTCGCGAGCGGAGATGCGTGCTTCCCTGATTCTCTTCGGCCCGGGAGCCCGTCGGGGTGCGCGGATCCCTCTGGCACGAATGATCGATGTCGCACCCACGGTCGCCGCCTTGCTCGGCCTACGATTCCCGAAAGTGGAAGGAACTCCGCTCCGGGCACTTATCAAGATTCGTTGATCGGAACTGGCGGAAAGGCCAGTACCGCCGGCACCCAAAGGCTTGTAGTCCCGCCTTCAGGCGGAATGTTTTGCTTCGGCAAGGCCCGCCTAAAGGCACCACTACGAACCAGACCCGGTCCATGACAGCTGAGATTTGACAGCGCGGGAGGGCTGGTCTAGATTCGATGGGCTTGTGGAACAGCAACCCGAACCGGGTCCTGACCCGCCGGACCTTGGACCTCCAGAACAACTGACCCGATCGACCGGCGCCGCCATTGGTTCTTCCGGGCGGACGTTTCTCGCGCTTTACAACCGGGATTTCAGGCTGTTCCTAACCGGTGTATTCCTTTCGAACATCGGCACCTGGATGCAGAACGCGGCCCAGGGCTGGCTGGTATTCCAACTGACGGATTCGGCATTCTGGCTCGGCGCCGTCGGCTTTGCATCCGCCCTTCCGATGCTCCTGTTCATGCCGCTGGCGGGCGTATTTGCCGACCGGTTCGACCGCCGGCGGCTGATGATCGTGACCCAGGTAGCGCAGACGCTGTTCGCGCTCGCCCTCGCCGTGCTCGCCCAGATCCAGCTCGTGACGGTAGGTCTGGTCGCCGTCATCGCTCTGCTTTCGGGATTGGCCGTGGCCTTCACCGTCCCGGCCTACCAGGCCGTGGTCCATGATCTGGTCGGCTCGAAAGGACTCATGAACGCGGTAGCGCTGAATTCCACTCAATTCAATCTCTCGCGGGCCATCGGTCCGATGCTCGCGGGCGTGGCGTTGGGCGTTATCGGCGTGGCCGGATGCTTCTACCTCAACGCCGTCAGCTTCTTCGCCATGCTGCTGGCGCTGTGGTCCATCAGAGTGCCGGTCCAGACGTCGATGGAACCGGTGGGGTCAACCTGGCGGCGACTGGCAGAGGGGTTCCGGTACATTTCTCATGAAAAGTCGGTGAGGCTTCTCCTGGGGTTGGCGACGATGATCGGGGTCTTCGGGCTGCCTTTCCTCACTTTTCTGCCGATTTTCGCCGTGGACATCTTCCATTCCGGCGCCATCGGACTCGGCCTGTTGATGTCGGCCACGGGGATAGGGGCGGTCGCGGGCGCGCTGATTCTCGCCTCCCGAGGTGATTTCCGTAGAAAAGGTCAGTTCCTCCTGGGCGCCGCCTTCGTATTCGCGGCAGGATTGATCGTTCTAAGCCAGGCGAAGACGCTGGCCGTGGGACTCCTGGCGGATGCGGTGATCGGCTGGGCGATGGCGAGCTTTACGGCGCCGACCAACATGCTGATTCAAAAGCTGGTCCCGGCCGAGATGCGCGGCCGAGTGCTGGGGATGTATGGGCTTGCGGTGATGGGTTCGCTTCCGGTCGGCAACCTGCTCCTCGGTGTCGTCGCCGAGCAAACCGGAGCCCCGGCGGCCCTGGCTATCGGGGGCACGCTGATCGGGCTCTTCACCGTCTATGTCGTACTTTTCCGGCCGCTGACACGTGTCCTGCGATGACTCAATGCACCGGCTCGCCGCCGTCCGCTTCCTGGCCCGCCACGTCAAGGATATCCTGCAAGGTCTGTGCCCCGATCTGGTAAACCGAACTGCAGAAATGACAAATCATTTCAGCGCCGCCATCCTCCTCAAGCATCGAGCGGACCTCGGAAATCTGAATTGATTCAATGATGCGCACCGCCCGCTCAAAGCTGCAATTGCAGCGAAACCGCGTCTCACGCTGTTCCAGAACCTCCAGCGACGAGCCATTCAAAGCCCTGCGAAGGATGGCTTCCGGCGGTTCTCCCTGACGGATGAGGTCGGTCACGTAAGGCATCGACGAGATTGACTCTTCAATCCCCGAGATAATCCCCTCGTCGGCGCCGGGCAGCAATTGGATCAGGAATCCGCCGGCGCCGGCGACCTGAAAGGTCCCGTCCGGGTACGGCTGCACGTAGACGCCGAGCGAGACTGCCGAACGGACCTGTTCCGACTTATTGAGGTAGTACGCAATATCCTCCGCGATCTCGCCGGAAACGATGGGGACGGAACCGGTATAGGGCTCTTTGGAGAGTCCCAGTTCATAGAAGCCGCCCTCGCGAAAGACGTAGAGCATGCCGTCTCCGAGGACGCCCCTGACGTCAAGTTTCCCCCGTTCGTTGAGCGGAAGATCGGCGGCAGGATTCTTCACATAGCCCCGCGCGTTCCCATGCGCATCGGCTTCGGCCGTGATTCCTTCAATCGGCCCCCGGCAATCGAACTGGAGGGTGACACGATCGACGTCCTTTACCATCGTGCTCATCAAAAGCGCCCCCGTCAGCGTGCGCCCCAGTGCAGCGGAAGCGGTAGGCGAGGTGCGGTGGCGCCGCGCGGCCTCACTCACGGTTCCGGTGGTGACCGCCGCCAGCGCCCGGACGGTCTGGTTAAAAGCCACGGCGTGGATAAGGTGATCAGGCATCCGTCAGCGAATCCTTCCGTCCAGCCCGCGCGACTTGAGCGATCCCGAGTGATGAATGTGGCAGATGGCGACCGCAAGCGCGTCGGCCGCGTCGAACGGCTGGGGACTCTCCTTCAATCCCAACAGCAGTCTTACCATCTCCTGAACCTGGTGCTTCTCCGCCCGGCCGTAACCCACGGTCGCGCTCTTCACTTCAAGCGGTGAATACTCGAAGATGGGAATTCCGTCCCTGGCGGCGGCGAGTATAGCCACGCCACGAGCATGGCCCAGCTTCAATGCACTCTTCACATTCACTGCGTGAAAGGCCTCCTCGACGGCGACGACGTCGGGCGCGGTCCTGACGATGACCTCCCGCAACATGCGCTCGATTCGCACCAGCCGATCGGGAAAGGCGCCGCGTCCGGAGTGAATTGCCCCAAACTCGACAAGGCGGTGACTCCGGCCATCGCTCTCCACGACTCCAAAACCGGTCCGCTCACTTCCTGGATCAATACCGAGAACCCGCATGCCGTTGCAGGAGAGATTCTAACGACCGATGCGGGCAAGCCGCAATTCGATCGGTGAACGGCCATGCCCGATCGGCTTCTTCCATCGGGCCCGCGCTGGTAGACTAATTGCGCCGTAGCGCCCATGTCGAATGCGTTAGCGATGCTTCAGCCTGTCTCTACCGGAGACCTGATAGACCGGTCCGCCCGGTTCTATCGTGCTCACTTCGGTTCCCTGCTCTTGACCGGGTCGATACCCGGCATGATCGCCGTGGCTGGCGGAATCCTGCGTAGCTACGGTGAAACCACCGTGCCAATCGGTTTGCTCGGCAATGTGATTACCTTCTTCGTCGCGCCGGTTATCAACCTCATGCTCGTCGGCGGAGTAGGCCGGGCCATCGGGGACTATTTTCTGCGCGACCATCCCTTCTCGCTCCCTGCGGTCCTGATGGCAGTCGCTCGGAGCCCCGCTCGACATCTTCGCGCTGCACTCGTGGGATGGTTTCTCCTGCCGCTTGGCGTCGTGCTGGCCGTCATGGCACTGGGGCTGGGGGCGATTTTCGCCAGCCCGATCCTGATCACCGCGCAGGAAGCTACTGGCCCGCGACTCGTCGCCCTGGGCGGCGTGGCGTTCCTTACCGTGCTGGGAGCGGCGGCGGGCGCTTTCATCTTTCTGCAACTCTACGGCCGTGTGGTACTGCTCCAGGCGACGGTGGCCATCGAGGAACAGCCGGTGAGCCGGGCCTTTCGGCGGGCCTTCGAGCTGGGCCGGAAGAATTGGCGCAAAGTTTTGGGGGTGCTGGCCTTCGAGTACTGCCTGACCTGGTCCGTCTTTCTGGCGCTGGGAACACCGGTGGCTATGGTTGCCCTATCGCGCGGGTTTCAAACCACGAGCGGAGGACTGGAGAAAGCCGCGTTCGCGAGTAGTATCCTGCTGAACATCGCCGGCATTTGTGCGGCTCCGATCTCCCTGGTCGCCTTCGCGCTGCTCTACTTCGACTGTCGTGTGCGAAAGGAGGGCTTGGATCTGCAGGTTCTGCTTGAATTGGAGCAGGCGGAGGCACCGGCGCCTTGAAAACGTCCAGGTTGCGATGCCTCGCCCTCGCCCTGCTTGCCTATCCGCTTGGCCCGTTCCTCGTGCAGGCGGAGGAGTCCGGTTTGTCGGATTTTGCCGGCCGGCTCACCGCCGCAATGACGGTCGTGGATCAGGTGCAGAACGGCGCCTCGCTTGCCCATTTGGAGAAACTCGGCTCGTTGCTTCCACCGAGCGAACCGCTGCGATTCAGGGGTCAGCAGATACAGACCAATCTCGCCTGGGTTCCACTCGACGTCGGTTCGATTTATGAAGCCCCGACCTTGGATGAGCGCCTGACCAGGTTGAATCAGCTGAGAGCCCGTTTGTCCGCCCTGCGGGAGCACCTGATCCATGCGGAAGCAACGGCGCAACCCGATCGGACCGGTCTTCGCCGCACGCTCGACGAGGTGCTCCGAAACCGGGAGTATCGCTGGCGATCCAACCAATCCTGGCTGGACCTGTTCTGGGACTATCTGCGGGATGCCCTGGCGAATGTGACCGGCCGGCTCAGATTGGCTCCGGGGCTGTCGAGGATTCCCGAGTGGCTGCTGAGCGGAATACTCCTCCTCATAGCCCTGGCGCTAGTAGCCGTGACCGTGCGCCGAATGTCGGGTTTCGTGCGCGCACGAGCCACTTACAGGCGAAGCCCTGACCGAAAAGCGCGCGCAATCCAGGAGAACGACTGGACGGCGGATCAGTACCAACTGCGCGCGGAACGGTCGGCGCGGGAGGGTGATTTCCGGACCGCACTGCGTTGGCTCTTCCTCGCGGCGCTCAGCGCGCTTCGGCAAACCGGGCAGGTCAAGTGGCGCTCCTCGGCCACCAACCGTGATTATCTTCGCGAACTCGGAGCCCGGCGGACCGAGACCTTCTCCGCGTTTGCGGTGCTCTCGGGCGGTCATGAGCGATGCTGGTATGGCCGGGAACCGCTCGATGCGGACTCCTATAGGAATTATGAACGATCCGCCCGGGTCGTTATCGAACCGCCGGCGGGCGCTCCCCAATGACCCGCGCCGCGAATGACCTGGCCGTCCTGGCGGCGATCGCCGTGCTTGTCATCGGGCTCAATCTGCTGTTCCTCTCGGAAGCGGCCAATCTAGAGGAGGACGAGCTTTCCGGAGACCGATCGAGTTATAGCAGCCGCGCATACGGAACGAAGGCCTTCTTCACCCTTCTCAACCGGTCTGGCGTCCAGGCCGTCCGATGGGAGGATCCGCTGACGGGGGTGAGCGGCCGTCGTGACCTCTCGGCACTGTTCTCCATCGAGCCTTTATCCGAATGGAGCGAGCAAGAGTCGGCGGCCGTCGCCGAATGGGTCCGCCAGGGCGGCCGCCTCGTTTTGATAGGACGTCCATTGCGATGGCCATTTCCGATCGACTCGATCCACTTGGAGGCAAAGCCGCGGAGATGGAGTGTCCCAAGAATCCTGTTCCCGAGTCGACTGACTTCCGGATTGCGAAACGTCCAACTCACGAAGCATGCCGTCGCTCTCGAACTTGAAGGCGGGCCGGCCATCGCCCAAATCGGTGATACCGGCGGCGTACTGCTGCTCGACATGCGCTATGGGGACGGGGAGATCATCCTGCTCGGCGAGCCCTACCTGGTAGCGAACAACGGCATCAGTTCGGCGGATAACCTGATCCTCGCGCGAAACCTTGTCTCCGGACTACGGCCCGGCCTGATCGCGTTCGATGAATACCATCACGGATACTCGAGCCCGGGAGCCGGGCAGGCGGGTTCGACTCAGGCCATCCTCGGACTTTGGCGCTACGTCGCGCGTACCCCGGCGCGTTTTGTCGTCGTCCAGGTTGCGCTGATCACGATCCTGGGGCTCTACTCCGCTTCGCGGAGGTTCGGGCGCACGCGGCCCGGAAAGAGAACCGATCGGGCAAGCTCGCACGAGTACATCTCCTCCTTTGCTCAATTGCTGGAGGGGATGCGGGCGCGGAGCCTGGCACTCGACCATATTTACCGAGGACTGCTCGCGAGCGCGCGCAGGACGACCGGCGCAAGAGGCGACGTCCTGCTGCCCGAAAACCTGGAATTGATGAGCCGCCGGTTCGGCGTGCCCCTGGACCGGCTACGGACACTTTTTCGTGATTGTGAGCAGGCGCTCCAGGATGATCGAATGACAGACGCGCAACTCATGTATCTCGTCGCCGAAGTACGCTCGGTCGAGTCCGCCATGGGCGCACGACCACGCTAGACCGAACGACTCCCATAGACCCATGCCAGAAAAAACCAGAGCCCTCTTCGAACAGTTGAAGGTACAGCTTCACAAGGTGATCGTCGGGCAGGACCAGGTGCTGGATGAAATGCTCGTCACCCTGCTGGCCGGCGGCCATCTGCTCCTGGAAGGCGTTCCCGGCATTGCCAAGACGCTGATGGTGAAGGCGCTCGCCCAGATTCTCAACTTGAAATTCTCCAGGATCCAGGCCACGCCCGACATGATGCCCGCCGATATCGTCGGAACCAGCGTCTATCAGATGAATACCGGGAGCTTTTCCCTCCACCGGGGGCCGGTGTTCGCCGATCTCGTCCTCGCCGATGAGATCAATCGAACACCGCCCAAGACGCAATCGGCCTTGCTGGAGGCCATGGAGGAGCGACAAGTAACGATCGACGGATTCAGCCATGCGCTTCCCGTACTGTTCATGGTGATCGCCACACAGAATCCGATCGAGCACGAAGGCACCTATCCGCTTCCGGAAGCCCAACTCGATCGATTCCTGATGAAGTCGGTGATGGCCTATCCATCTTTGGAGGAGGAGCTGGAAATTGTGAGCAGATGGGACAAGGGCTTCAACCCACACGCCCTCATGGAGGCCGGGCTGACCCCGGTGGCCGACGCGTCAGTGATCACCGGAGCCCGGCGGGAAATACGCGACACGACTGTGGAAGCGAGCGTGCAGCGGTACCTGGTCGATATCGTGCGCCGGACCAGGGAATTCCGGACGCTGCAATGGGGAGCGAGCCCCCGCGCAGCCGTATCGCTCCTGCTGGCTGCGAAATCCGCGGCCGCCACGCGCGGACAAACCTACGTCACCCCCGACGATGTCCGGGACATGGCCAAACCTGTCCTACGGCACAGGATCATCCTGAGACCCGAGGCCGAACTCGAAGGACTGGATGCCGACCGCTCGATCGATGCTGTCCTTGCGGGCGCGCCTGTCCCCCGCTGAAAACGAGTTGGGACGATGCCGACCCGCGCTGATTCCGTCGTCACGCCTCACCTGCCGGATCACATGGAAGCGGAGGGGAGAACTGCGACGGAAGCCGGATTCGTCCTGACAAGGCGTTTCTTCGTGTTTCTCCTCCTTGGGCTTGTCCCTCTCGGCCTGGTTTGGCTCGACGGCCGGATGGTATGGATAGCCCTTTTCTACGACACCATCCTGATCTCCGCAGCCGGACTCGATCTGTGGAGGAGCGAGAAAGCCCGCGAGATCGCGGCATGGCGGATCTTCGATCCACCCATAGGCTTAGGCTTTCCCAATTCCGTTGTGATCGCGGTCCGTCACCGCGGGTCGCGGCCGTTGAAGCTGGTGATCGTGGACGAAACCCCGGCGGAGACCGAGGCGCCGCCGGAATACCTACATCTGACCGTTCCTTCTGCTTCGATGGGCTGGTGCGCCTATGTCTTTCACCCCAGCCGGCGAGGTCCAGTTCGCTTCGGCGACATCAACTTGCGTGTGGAGGGCCCCCTCAGGCTGGTTGCACGACAGATGAGGATCGCCGCCGGGGAGGAGGTCCGGGTCTATCCTGACCTCCGGGGCGCCCGGCAACTCGACCTGCAGCTGCGGCAGGGCGCCGCCATGGCGCAGGGACTGCGAAAATTGCGATTTCGGGGTCAGGGGCGCGAGTTTGAATCGCTGCGCGAATTTGTCGAAGGCGACCCCATCCGGCATGTGGCCTGGACTGCGACCGCGAGGCGGGGAAAACTGGTCACCCGCGAGTTTCAAGCCGAGCGGAATCAGACGCTCCTGATCCTCGTCGACGCCGGTCGCATGATGACAGCGCGAGTCGGGAATCTCACGAAGCTTGACCACGCGGTCTACGCCGCGCTCGGGCTCGCCTGCGCCGCAACCGCGCGCGGTGACCGGGTTGGGCTGACCATATTCTGCCGGAGCGTAGAGGACTACCTCGCCCCGCGTGCCGGGTCTCGCCAACTCGCCCGCATCATGGAAGCGTTGTCCGACGTGCAGCCCAAGTTGATTGAATCGGACTATCCCGGCGCGCTCGAATTTGTCCTGTCGAAAGAGCCGCGCCGGGCCCTGGTGGTGCTCCTCACTGACATCGTCGACCGGGAGAGTTCCGGTGAGTTGATCGCCGTCCTCGCGCGAGCGGCCCGGCGGCATCTTCCATTGCTGCTGGCCATGCGGGACGCGAACCTGGACAGCCTGCTGGAACAGACACCCAGGAACGTCACTGAAGTTTACCAGCAGAGCGTCGCGGAAGAGCTGAGATTCGAGCGGGCCACGGCCCTCGGACAGTTCATCCACGCCGGCGGGATAGCCGTGGATTGCGATCCCTCCGTGTCGGCTCGACAACTGATCCAGCGATATCTGGAGATCAAGGAAAGGGGTCAGCTGTGATTCGGTTGGGGCTCAAGGCAGGTTGGTTGACGCCGTCCTTCGCCGGTGTCTCACCCAGACCCACATGGATACCGCGGCCAGTAAAAGAAGGAGCGCAAGCAGAATCCTCCAGGAATAGTGCCGGAGTAGGATCCCGGCACGCTCGCCATAGCGGATAGCCAGGAAGCCGACAAGCAAATACCGCACCATTCTCCCCAACCAGACGCTCGAGAATAGTTTGACCCGGTCCATGTGAAGCACGCCGGCCGTGAGAATGAACAGCTTCGTCGGGAATGGCGGAGGCAGCAGCGCTGCAAGAAAGATCGCCCACCACTCGTACCGCGAGAGGGCGTCGTGAACCTGCTGCCGCTTCCGGCTGTCGAATCTTGTCAGTACCAGGTCTCCCCCGCGGCCCGCCAGAAAGTGGAGCATCAGGCAGCCCACCGCGGAGCCGACGGAAGCCGTGAGCATGTAGAACGGCAGGCGCGCCGGATGCATCGCGCTGAGCAGCATCAGTACTAGATCGACGCCACCGGGAAGCGGTATCAGCGCGGAGTCGAGCAGCGCCATGGCGAAAAGGCCCGGGGCGCCGAAGCTGAGCAGAAACTCTCTAAGCCCGGTCACCGGCCCATCCCTGCGGCGGCCATGGCCCAGACGCAAGGCCAGGGCGGATCATGGCGTCGGGAGTTCTTCGATCTCGGCGCGGGTCTCCGTGTTCGGGGTCGGTTGATCGTTCCTGCGGGACAGCCAACGGTATCCGAGATAGAAGAGCGCGACCGATCCGACAATAATCAGCGAAGTCTGCAGCGCGTGCCGATGGATATAATTAAGGACGGCCTTACCGTAAAACACGGCCAGCAACCCCTCGACCTGGTACCTGACGGTTCGGGCAAAGAGGATGGCGACGATGAATTTCGTCTTGGGAAATCTCAGCGCTCCAGCCGTGGCCACGAAGATCTTGAAGGGAGTGGGAGGTGGACAGAGCGCGGGAATGATCAGGGCCAGCATCCCATACCGGGCATAAAACTCCTCGACTCGCTGCACGCCGCGCTTAGAGAATCTCTTTCTAAGGAAAGCGTCCCCTCCCTTCCAGGCTACCGCGTAAAGCAACAGGCAGCCGATTACGGAGCCGCTGGCCGTGACCAGCGGCAGGTAGAGCACCTTAAACGGTTCATCTATCACCTGGGAGACGATGATAATGTCGTTGATCTCGGGCAGCGATAGGAGGGACGAGTCAAGGACGGCGATCGCGAAGATGCCCGGAACCCCGATGCTAAGTAGCCACGTTTTTATAGTCTCATAAATTTCTGTTATTGACATGCACACTCGTTGGACGCCGCCTGCTAATACTTCTAAGGTCGGACGCAGGAGCGGATGCTACCCACGTGCCTGACCCCCGTCAATGGATTGGGGTGCCGGAGTCACCACGGGGGAGGTGCCTTACTGACGGTGTCGAGCGGGGTTGGAGGACGTGGTGCGAATCGGATGTGGGACCGCGGGAGGTGCGAATACTATTTTACGGTCAGCGTGTAAGTACCGACCGCCGGTCCTCGCATGCTGTTGATTCGCATCAGGTAGGTGCCAGTATACGTAGCAGTTATCTCGATTCGGGCGATGTTGTTACCAGTCAAATCATGGGCGCTAACGATCTCCGTACCATCCCCGTCGAATAAGGTCAAATATGGATCGAAGTCCGAAGACTTCAATTCGATCGTCAAGCTTTGGCCCCGCGCGGCGCGGAACTCATAGAGCCGGTAATGGGAGCCATCATCCAAAGCCTTGTCCTGCCGTGTCAAACGAGACCTGACGGGCTCACCTACGCGGAGCCGCTTCGATTGTCCGAAGGAGACCGGGGCCGATGTGACCAGCAACAGAGCCAGGACTAGGAAGCTACATGGTTTCATGACTTTTAGACGCACCGCGCTTCTAGGATGTAGCATTGCGCTCGAGGGTTGCCAAGGCCAAACAATTTTCACGCCTAATTTCCCGGGAACCAAGCTCCGATTCTGATCGCCTCTTCCAGAGAGAGGGGACCGCTCCGCGAAAAAGGGAAAAAGTGCCTCATCAGTATACTTTCCACCTCCAGTCATGCCAAGCCCAAAACTGATTTTTACTTTATTTTTTCCAGCGACCCGATCAGGCTGTCGGCCCTGCGGCGCACCATCATCAACAGATCCGGATCCGAGGCGATCGACTTCCTCTTCTCCAGGAGCTTCTTGGGTTCCGGGAACCAGCCGTTCCTGATTTCCCTGTCAAGGGTCCTTAACTGCCGGTCGAGATCGAGTGGATCGTGATCTCGGGCCACGTCGATGGTGAACGTCCGTTGTTCCTGGTAGGTGATCGACCGGAGCAATGACGCCAGATCGCGGGCTGCCGGATTCCGTGTGTAATTGTAGACGGCTTCCCGGGTTCGGCTCCCCTTCTTTATTCTTATAGTCGAGATCCCCAGGTAGGAGAGACTCCGGTCGCCCTGGTAGTCCTCCTGGCTCTCGAGGAATCGCAGGGTGGAAAGGAATCGTTCGATCTTCAGCATCGTCTCAGGCAACAGGCCGAGTGGTGCGGTGATGGCGTCCTCCTGTTCCTTGCCTTGGAACCTGAAAGTGCCGGCGCCGCGTTCATTGAAGCGGAGCTCTGATCGGATGATTTCCAGCTGCGGGCTGTCGAACCGATAGTAGTATTCGGTCTCCGGATCCTCCGCCGGGCGTCCGTCCAGATCGACGATTCCAGCGGCCGGGAGCCAGAGCAAAACCAACCATGCGATCCATCCGGACATGAACCCTACTTTGACCCGATGCTTGTCAAGGGCTACTTCAGCCTGACGGAGAGTAATTTCGAAACCCCAGGCTCTTCCATGGTCACCCCGTGCAGAACCTGTGCGGCTTCCATCGTTTCCTTATTGTGGGTGATGACGATAAACTGCGTGGACCGGCTCATCTCGCCGATTTTCTGCGAGAACCGCTCGACGTTCATGTCGTCGAGCTGGGCATCCACTTCGTCGAGCACGCAGAACGGGCTGGGGCGGTATCGGAAAATCGCCAGCAGCAGCGCGATCGCGGTCATCGACTTCTCGCCGCCTGAGAGGAGGAGAATGTTCTGGAGCCGCTTACCGGGCGGCTGAGCCACGATGTCGATGCCGCTCTCGAGAATGTGGTCGGGATCCAGCAGGTTCATCACCCCGTGGCCGCCGCCGAACAACTCTTGGAAGGTCTGCTGAAAATTGTTATTGATCTGCTCGAAGGCCTCCCGGAACCGCTCGCGCGACCGCCGCTTGATCTCCTCGAGTGCCTGTTCAGTTGAAGCGATCGAATCGAGAATGTCCTGCCGCTGAGCCTCGATGAATCCCGAGCGGTCTTCGAGCTCCTGAAGTTCATCCACCGCCATCATGTTGACCGGGCCCAGTTCCTCGATCTTCTGTCTCAGATCTTCGATATGCTCCTTCAAGGACGTCACATCGACGGAGCCTTCTCCCTCGCCCTCCTCGGTGTCCGTCTCCAACGCGGCGGCTTCCGCCGCCAGCTCCTCCACCCGCTGCGCGAGCTCCTTCCAGCAATCCTCGGCGAGATAACGGAGCGCGGCGGCGAGCTCGGCCCGGCGGATCTCAAGCCGGCCCTGTTCCTCGCGGCGGATCTGCTCACCGGCGCGTGCGGCTTCGACCTGCGTCCGATTGGCATCGAGGGCGGTATAGGTTTCCTGAAGCCCCGCTTCGGCGGCTTCGACCGCGGCCCGGCAATTCCGACCTTTTTCCAGGAGACCTGCAGTCAGCGTTTCTATCTCCCGGAGCGCGACCGTCGAGGCGGACGACTCCTGCGATAGCCTGGCGATCTCGTGCTCACCCTGTTCGAGTCTTCGTCGGAGATCCTGGTCTTCCCGCTCGAGCCGGGCACATTCCAGTTCAAGCGCCCGAAGACGCTCGAGCCGGGCGCTGTGCCCGCTGCGCCGCTCCGAGAGGGCTTGTACGAGCTGTTCATAGGCTCCCCGCCCGGCGGCCAGCTCCGTCTGGCATTGCCGGTGCGAACGCTCCATCGTGTCGAGGTCCCGTTCGAGGAGGCTCAACTCATCCTTCGCGGCGGCCCGGGCGGCGTCGATTTCCGCCCGGAGTTTCTCCGCCTGTCCGGATTCGAACTCGATGACGCTCAGTTGCTGCCGCACGCGCTCCTGATCGCGTTCGATTTCGCCAAGCCGGTTCTCGTTTCCCAACAGCGTTCGGTCGATCTCCCTCGCGCGGGTGTCGGCGCCGGCGATCTCTGATTCCAGCCGCAACACGTCGGCACTCGCCACTTCCCCTTCGCGGGCGATCAACTCCAGGGCTTCGCGTTGGAGTTCGGTCCTGGCTTTCAACTCGGTGATCTCGCGCTTGACCGCGAGCAGTCCGCTCGAGATCCGTTGTTCGCCTCCGCCGACCAAAATCCGTCCGGCTCGCGTCCACTCTCCGTCGGCGGTTACAAAAACGGTTTTGGGAGTCGAAGCCGAACGCTCCACCGCGGATGGCAAATCGCCCACGATCTGCGCGAACGCCATTTCGGGATACGCCTCGCTGAACATCGCCGAGAGATGTTCGGGCAGATGAAGCAGGTCGATCACCCGGCGGACGCCTCCCGCCAGATCCGCCGCTTCTCCGCCTGCCCGCGACCAGTCTTCGAGTTCGTGCTCGCCGAGCTGCTCCTGAGCTCCCTGGACGCCGGCGACGAGGAAATACGCCCGTCCTGCACCCTCCGATTCCAGCAGGCGGGCGGCCTGCGCGGCATCATCCAGCGTGGGCACGACCACCGCCTGAAGCACTTCACCCAGGTAGGACTCGATCAGTTTCTCGTGCCGCGGCTCCACCCGGGCATAGTCGGCCAGCGTTCCCAGCAGCCGGAACCCGTATTCATCCCGATGGTGGATCGTTTCGAAGAGCGTCTGCACCGCCTGGGTATAACGGGCGTGCCGAGCTTCCAGGTCCACCAGCGAGTTGAGACGTCCTTCGGCGGCGATGAATTCCCGCTCACGTTCGGCCCTGGTCTGCAGGAGCGAATCCCTTCGCCCGCGGCTCTGCCGCAGCTCCCCGCGGAGGCTCTCCAGCAGCTCCCGCTGAGCGGCGAGCGATCCCTTGAGCTCGGCAGTCTCCCCGCCCAGGATTTCGACTTCGGAAGAGAGCTGGTCCCTTCGGGTCATGGAGCGCTCCCGCTCCGCTTCCAATCGTCTCAAATCCGACTGCAGCCGCTGGTCGTGATCTTCGATCTGGCTCAAGCGATTCCGGCAGCCCGAAAGCCGGTTGAGCTGCTCGAGCACGGCTGCCCGGAGCGATTCCAGATCCGATTCCAGGTCTCGAATTCGAGTGCCTTCCCTGCCGAGTTCTGACTCGCGGGACGCCAGGACCTCCTGTTCGGTTTCGGCTTCAACCCGCAGTTGATCGAGCGTCGCCGCATTCCGGGTACGCTCCTCACCGACCAGGCCCGCACGCTGGAGCAGACGGGAGGTCTCCCGCTCCAGGTCTCCCCTCCTCGTCTCGAGACCGTGGATCTGTTCCTGAACCTGCAGGCGCCGGGCATTCAGCTTCTCCAGTTCGAGGTCGTTTCCCGCGAGACGGTTCCTTGCCTCGCCGAGTTCCTGTTCACCGGTCCGGGCGGCCTCCTCCATTGCGCGAAGTCCGGACTCGAGTTCCGCCAGCCGCTCCAGGCCTTCCTTCCGCTGAAGCTCAAGGGTTTCGAGTTGGCTCGTGACCTCAGCGATCGCGGCCCCGGTGGAGCGATGCTCCTCCACAAAGAGGATTCGGAGGAGGCTTCGCTGCTCCTCCTTCAAGCGCCCGAACCGGCGGGCCTTTGCCGCCTGCCGCTTCAACGAGCCGATTTGCCGGTCCAATTCCGAGAAGAGATCCTCGAGCCGGATCAGGTTCTGCCGGGTCGATTCAAGCCGGAGTTCCACGGCATGCTGGCGCAGTTTGAATTTACTGATGCCGGCCGCTTCTTCGATCATGGTCCGCCGTTCATAGGGCTTGGCGGTCACAATCTCGGTAACGTGCCCCTGGCCGATGATCGCGTAATGACCCGGACCCAGCCCGGTGCCGGCGAACAGATCGCGCACATCGCGCAGGCGGACCTGACGGCCATTGATCAGGTACTCGCTCTCGCCTGACCGATAGAGCCGGCGGGACACGGCAACGACGTCTCCGGCCTGAATCCGCAGTTCAGCGCGGCGTCCGAGGCCGGGCCGTTCGTCTTCCGGCTCCTCCTCTTCCGGCGCGGGCTCCTCCGGCCGGTCGCCCTTCAAGCCGACGTCGGCCAGGGCCCGAAAGGCGAGGGATACCTCCGCAAGACCGACAGCCGGGCGCGCGCTCGTCCCCTGGAAGATGACGTCCTCCATCCGCGTGCCCCTGAGGAGGCGAGCGCTTTGCTCGCCAAGCACCCAGGCCATCGCGTCGACGATGTTCGATTTCCCACACCCGTTCGGACCGACCACACCGGTGACGGCCTCGTTGAAGGTCAGTTCGGTGAAATCGCAGAAGGATTTGAAACCGCGGAGTTCCAGCTTCTGGAGTTTGAGCATGCCTACAGCCCCAACATATGTACACGCCCGACGGGCTAAGCGCAATATACTGTTGTCGCAAGCTCCTGTCAATTCCAGCCTTGCGGGGGCGGCGATCCGGCCGGCGCTTGTCCCTGAGCGGTGCTGTGGTACATTACCGGGTTCACCTTCATATTCGAGATGTAGAAAGAGGAGCCGCACATGAAGATTTTCACTGGACGGGAGATCCGAAACGTAGCTGTAGTCGGTCACGGCGGTGCAGGAAAGACCTCATTGGTCTCCGCCATGCTCTTTGACGCCGGCCTCACCCCGCGGTTGGGTAGGGTCGATGACGGCACCACCGTGACGGACTATGACGAAGACGAGATCGAGCGAAAGAACTCCCTGCACACGTCACTCGCCCACCTTGAGTGGAAGGGTATCAAGATCAATCTCCTGGATACGCCGGGCACCGGCCCCTTCATTCATGACGCCCGTGCGGCCTTGCGCGTGGCCGATCTTGCACTCTTCTTAGTTGATGCCGTGGACGGCGTACAGGTACAGACCGAGAGTGTCTGGGCCCTGGCCGATGACCTGGAACTTCCCCGGATGATCGTCATCAGCAAAGTAGACCGGGAACGATCGAATGCCCAGGCGGCGATGGCCTCCCTGAAGGAGGCCTTCGGTCGCGTCCCGCTTCCTCTCCAACTGCCGATGGGGAGTGAACGGGAATTCACCGGTGTCGTCGACGTGCTCACCCGCAAGGCCTACAGCTTCAGCGCGGATGGTTCCGGCAAAATGACCGAAGAGCCCGTGCCCGATCACATGCAGGCGGAGGTCGATGCCGCACGTGAGGCCCTCACGGAGCTCGTGGCCGAGAACTCGGATGAACTCATGGAGAAGTTTTTCGCCGAAGGGACCTTGTCCGAAGAGGAGATGCTCGGCGGCGTCGGCATCGCCCTCCGCGAAAGGAAACTGGCGCCCGTCTTCTTCTCCTCCGGCATCCTTAATATCGGCGTGCCTCCGATCCTCGACGCGATCGTCACCGAAGCGCCTTCGCCAATCGATGCCGGAGAGGTGGCCGGGAGATTGGGCCCTAACGAGGACAGTCCGGAAATCAAGCGCCCTATCGCCGACGACCAGCCTTATTCGGCCTTCGTCTTCAAGACCCTGGCAGACCCCTTCGCCGGGCGTATTACACTCTTCAAGGTCTGCTCCGGCGTGATCAAGTCCGATATGCCGGTATTCAATGCAACCCGCAACGCCCAGGAACGGCTCGGGCCGACCCACATCGTCCAAGGCAAGACCCTGGAGAAGATCGCGGAGTTGCACAGCGGCGACATTGGCGCGGTAACCAAGCTGAGGGAGACCTTCACCAACGACACTTTCGCGGATAAAACCCATCCCATCTTCTATCCCCCGGTGAAGTACCCCACGCCGGCGATTGCTTTCGCCGTCGAACCAAAGTCGCGCGGGGATGAGGACAAGCTCTCCATCGCCATCCATAAACTGCTCGAGGAGGACCTGGCCCTGAGGTTCGATCGCGATCCGCAAACGAAGGACTTCCTGCTATCAGGAACAGGGCAATCCCACATCGAAGTGGTCGTCAACCGGCTGAAGAAGCGCTACGGCGTCGAGGTCACGCTCAAACTCCCCAAGGTGCCCTACCGCGAGACCATTCGCAAACGGGTCGAGTCTCACGGCCGCCATAAGAAGCAGACCGGCGGTCGCGGGCAGTTCGGTGACGCCACTTGCGTTTTCGAGCCGCTCCCCCGTGGCGGCGGCTACGAATGGGTGGACAAGATCTTCGGCGGGGTGATCCCGCAGAATCTGCGTCCCGCGGTGGAAAAAGGCATCGTCGAAGCCGCACACACCGGCCCGTTGGCCGGTTATCCGGTCGTCGATTTCCGGGTCGAGCTGATCGACGGTTCGGTGCATCCTGTCGATTCGGACGAATTGTCCTTCAAGCTGGCCGGTCGAAAGTCGTTCCGCCAGGCGATGGAGCAGGCCAACCCGGTGCTCCTCGAACCGGTGATGAATGTCGAGGTGGTGACGCCGCAGGACTTCGCCGGAGACATCATGGGCGATCTCAACTCCCGGCGCGGTCGCATTCAGGGAATGGACTCCAGGGGGAAGCAACAGGTCATCAAGGGAAAGGTACCGCTCGCTGAGCTCTTGACCTATCAATCGACGCTCAACTCCATCACTGGAGCCCGCGCGAGCTATACGATGGGATTCGACCACTACGACGAGGTGCCCGCACTCATCGCCCAGAAGATCATCGCAGAAGCCAAGGCGGAAGGCCGGATCAAGGCGGACGAGGAATAGAGGCCAGAGGTCAGTGGCCAGAGGTCAGTGGCCAGAGGTCAGTGGCCAGAGGTCAGTGGCCAGAGGTCAGTGGCCAGAGGTCAGTGGCCAGAGGT
>JACQTD010000313.1 GCA_016210985.1 Acidobacteriota bacterium | reverse complement strand
TTCAAGGGCATGCCCTACCCCCCCTCTCAGGTTGTGGAGGTTTTGTAAACACGACCTTCCCGCCACCCGACACGCCGGGTTTATGTGTCCGGAGTGGACTTCGGTTCGCGCTTGTCGGGCGCCACTCATAGGCTCCAATGTCGGGACGAGCGTCACGACGACGACCCGTGAAGTCATCCCCCGGCGCGCCAGCACTCGTTCCTGCGTTAATCGCCGGGCTATCGGGGAGTAGTCGTGCATCGAACGCGTCGATGGACGGATTAACCACTCCTGGTGGTCTCCCGCAGATGTCGTGAGGGCCCGGACAGGCTTCGTCCTTGATTCCGATGATCACCGAATAATCGATATCGAAGGGATTCCGAGGAAATGTTTCTTCGTACGCCAGACAGGTGATGTCATCCGGCTGGAGGAAATCGGTGTGACCCACGAAGATATTGTTGCGCAGGCGGATTTTCTCCGATCCGTTACAATCACCGGTACATTCCGCCGTGACGATGCAGTCTCCCTCGCTCACGAGCGTACTGTTCGTTACGCTGACTTGATCTCCCGGGCGCAAATCGAAGGTGAGGGCCGTGCCACCCGCGCGACAGAGCGGCTCGACATTATACGTGAAGGGCTGGCCGTCAAAGAAACCGCAGTTTCCGACGATGATGCAGTTCTCGATGAGCACGGGTCCGGTCGTCTTGATCTGTTGACCGTCGTTGCCTTCGGCGATCGTGCGGCGGATCTCGATGAGGGAGCCCCCCATGCGCGTATAGAGCAGATCCAGGCCGTCCGACGTGTTATGAAGGAATCTGGAATCTTCTATGATCCAGTGGCCGCCCGTCTCTCCAGTGCCCACGCCATCGCCGTATCCTCCGGCCTCCTGACCCCAGCAACCTGCAGGTTTGCCTTCCGGCCAGGTCTCCCCGCACCCGTTCCACTCCACGGTCCAATGGCTGAAGCGCATGGTGCCGGAGTTGGAATCGTCGCCCTCAATGTCCCCGTCCCAGCCGACCAGACCGTTTCCGGCAATCCGGACGTTTTCCACTATCCAATCCGTAAGACGACCGGCGTGAACCCCGGCGGACGCCAGACCGTGGATATTGAGGTTTTGGAGATGGACATGAGCTGAGTCTACGGCATAGATGCCCCTGACCGCCCAGGGACCATACGGGAAACGGTCCCGCTGGCACCGAAGGTCGCCTGGGTGGTGCTCGACGCAACTCGAGCGGTCGGTGATCTCGAGACACGCGACTTCAACATGGCTGGAGCGGGCGAGGTTGATAACAAGGTCGACCCGCTCTGTTCCCCACAATTCGGGTGGGTCGGAGCATCCGGCATTCCAGCCGGCTCCCAGGATGCGCGTGGGGTGAGCAGGGTCAGGGCCGCTCGGAACGGCCGACATGAAACAGTCCCAGGGATAATCAGAATCGCAGTTAATGGCGCCCGGAGCACCGTAACCCATCATGTAACTTCCCGATGAAATGACAAGTGTGTCACCGCCGCGTATTCTCGGCTGGCCGTCCGGTGGAAACGCGCGGAACGGGTGATCCCAGGCACAGGGTTGATTTGTCCCGATGCCGGAGTAAGGAGCATCCACCAGCCCGGTGCACGCTTCGGCGGATCCCCCGTCGGGTCTCACGTAGTAGGTGTTGTAATCCTGGCGGAAAAGCGATTCGTGCGGTGAGGGGATGAATTCGCCCGATGAAGCTGTCTCCGGGGTGAAGCAGAGAGACAGCATCGAGACCGAGATCAAGAACGCGATTGCAAACCGGTGTCTAACCAGCTTCATTTGATGCTCCCACTGGCGGACCGATCAGGGATCGAGACAGCCGAGTCCGCCATCGGTTCCGACCCATACCCTCCCACTCGAACTGACAGCGATGGCCTGAGTGCGATTGTCTACGAGCCCTTCACGAGAGGTATAGGCCATCACAATGTCGTCCATGACATTGAAGGGAGTGCCCCGATGATCGATTACAATCACGCCACTCCAGCCGGTGGCGATCCATAGCCGCCCCTGTGGGTCAAAGGCCATGCCCTGATTACAGTCACCGACCGGGAAGGTAGTGAAGACGTCATCCGATTTTTCGAGCGGTGTGCCGCGATCGTCCAGAACACTGACCCCGCCGCAGGCCCCGAACCACTTCCTACCGTACTTATCGACGAGGATGGAGTAGACGCTCTCCCCTGCCAGGCCATCCTCCTTGGTAAGTCTTATCCACAAGTCATCCGACTTGTTTTGGGGGGTTCCCCGGTGATCGAGCATGCTGACGCCGAAGTTCTCGTGAGCGAACCAGACCCGATTGGGTTCATCCACGGCCACGGCGTGCACCCAGTCCGAAGCCATCCCGTCGGCTGCGGTAAAGCTCGTCCAGGCATCGTCCGCCTTGTTATGAGGGGTTCCCTTGTCGTCCAGGAGGCTCACACCGCCATAGGTGCAGATCCATTTTCGCCCCGCTCCGTCCAGCGCGATCGATTCCACCCCTTCGTCAACAAGGCCGTCAGTCTGGTGGAATTCCGTCCTGGTGTCGTCGCCGGGATCGAACGGCGTACCGGCATCGTTGAGCGCATGAACTCCCCACGTGGCAATCCACTTGTTCCCGGTGGGGTCTATCGAGATCGCGTTCACGCTGCCTGGAATTACGGTCGCCCACCGGTTTCCATCAAATGCGGCCAATCCGGACGCCGTGCCTACCCAGATCAGGCTGGATCCTTCCGCACGGACGCTCGTGATGTCGTTGTGCGGTAAACCGTCCTCGGTTATGAAGGTCCGCCAGGAGTGGTTCTGCTTGTCGCCGGGTGCGCCGCCGTGATCCAGACGACTTACCCCCCACTGGCAGCCGAACCAGACTTCGGTTCCGGCACCGGTGGAGATGGCCCAGACATGATTGCTGCGTAGCGCTCCGCCGGGCTTGAGGGTTGTCCAGCGATCATCCCCCTTGTCGAATGGCGTGCCGTTGTCTTCGAGCAGACTGACACCACCGCCGGTCCCTAACCACTTTCTCCCCGAACTATCCAATGCGATGGCATAGACCGTTTCGTCGACCAGGCCATCGGTGGCGCCAAAAGTGGTCCAGCGATCGTCGCTCTTGTTGTGCGGCGTGCCGCCATCATCGAGCACGCTCAAGCCGCCGGTATTGGTCGCGATCCACTTGTTCCCGGCCGCGTCTATGGCGATGGCGGTAATGGAGTTTCCGGGAAGGCCATCAGCCGCGATGAAGGTTGACCAGGCATCGTCGCCCGCATTGAATGGAGTACCTCCGTCTTCCAGAACACAAAGCCCCTCCGGGGTGCCGATCCACTTCACGCCCGTTCGGTCAACCGCGATCGCCGTTACATAGTCGGTCGTCAAAAGCGCACCGATGTCAAAAGTGCCCCAGGTATCGTCCGATTTGTCCTGAAGTGTCGCTTGATCGCGCACCACGTTCAATCCGCGAACGGTGCCGATCCACTTGTAGTCCTGCTCGTCGATGGCCAGGGAGAGTACCCAGCCCGTGACCAGACCGTCTTCCGGACTGAAGACCGACCATTGTTCGCCGTCGCGAACGGCAAGTCCGCCGTTCCAGGACCCGAAGCCGAACCAGGGACGCCCGTACTTGTCCGTGGTCGCCGCCGTGACCAAATTGTCCGGGAGGCCGTCGGGGCTGAGGTACTTGGTGTAGTTCCCCGAAACGAGGTCCCATCTCACCACACCACCGGTGGTCCCCGCCCAAAGCGCGTTCCCTTGAAGAACCAGCCCTCGTACGATGTTGGCATTCGTGAAACTGGTCCAACGACCGGCAGATTTGAAGTGCTCGGGTTGAATGCTCACGCCAGGCGCCCCGAAGACCGGTGAAAGCACTAAGACAACTATCAGGAATGAAAGGCCTTGGATCTTCATGTTCCCCTCCTTCTTCCCGGCGAAGGACTGCGGTCGAGTGGAGGATGGTCCTCCCCGGGAAGTGGATTGCCGGGGATTCATTCCCCCGGGGAGCACCATGTTGATCCGGCGCGGATTTACCCGCGTTGGGCCACTAATGATCGGCGACCGGACTTTCCGCTCTCCAGCGGTTATAGAAAATGTTCAGCAACGGCACGAATTCCCCTGAGGCCTTCTGATTCCCGGCCGATGAAGGGTGATCGTCTGACCCTCCGTCAGGGTAGGCTGCCGTATTACCTCCTCGATTGGTGACATACTCTATCTGACCATTGCGGTATCGGTGATGATTACCCGTGGTTCGACCGAGATCATTGACGGTCCATGATCCGCCGTTGGTGGTCATCACGTTGTAGAAATCAAAGACGGCCACGTTTTGAAACGGGTAGAGGGCAAGCCAGTCCTTAACCAGCCACGTGTTGAACGCCCGGGCGTTGGTGGCGTAGGTGCCATCCTGTAATGGTGGTGCCGTGATCACCACGAAGAGCTTGTCCTTGCGGGTGGCGAAGTACTGCAAAAGGTCGATGTAAATGCCCTTTGCGTTCGCGATGGTGTGGTGTTCCGAACTGCTGTCCTGACCGCAGAGCGGATTGTCCGCGATGGTGGGTACAGGATCCATGGGGTCTCCCATCAGATTGGAATTGGGAAAGCAGGACTTGAACATGACAATCTCATTAGGCCCTTCGGGATCGATATCAAACCGCGTGTAGCCACAGTTCTGGTCGCACGCTTCGAGAAGCGCGCTCGTGTAGTTCGCGCTCTCCGGGCCGCGGAACCATTCCCACCAGTTGCCGATGTCAGTACGGTCGCCGATTCCGTCCGGTCCCCAACCGTAGTTGGTATCGCTGACGTAGTAGTTGTTGTCGCGGAGCGTCCGGCCCAGTCCGCCATTCTCGTCCGAGAGCCAGTTTTCTCCGGATGAATGATGAATGAAGATGAGTTTCACGGTTTGACGGGGTGGTGCCGGATCTAACTGGCCCTGCCGCCGGCGTGCGGGGCCGACCGACTCGCCGGGGATCCCGCTCGCCGTTGTGAGCCCACCGATGGGCGATATCAGCCCGGAGAGGGCAAGCAGTGAGACGGAAACAAGTACGGAATACAGGGATCTCATAAGTTACCCCTCGGATTGGTCATTGTTTGAATCGCGGCTCGGGCGGCGCTGATTCCGCAGGTGCGGGCGAGGAAGAACCCGACAGAAACCCGTCCGGGCTGGCCGCCCTTCCAGTCTGCCTGTGACGCGGGCGATCATTCTCCATCTCACCCACGAGCAAGAAACACCTCACCCTCAGAGATGCAAGATCCTTCCTGCAAAACTCATGCCGTTTACCCGTTCCATGTAATCCTCGACAAGGCAGAGGTTTGAGATTGCGATCGTCGCGTCTCTCATCGGCTGAGTGCGCGATTCAACCCAGAGTGCGTCGAATTACGCTGTGGGTTTACCCAATTTCCTCGCACTCGCGTTGACTTGGAAGTGCGAAGCGGTCAAACTGGGAATCCATAATTCCTGCGGAGAGATTGCAGCACAAACAACAAAGAGGTTGAGGAGGATTTCGCATGAGAACAGTTTCGCGCGTTGTGGTCTTCGTTTTTCTTGCGGGTGTCTTGTTCGTAGGCGGAAAGACTGCCAGTTTAGCGGCACAGCAACCCGTGCTCAGGGCTAAAGCGGATATCGCGGGTGCCGCGGGTTCGGGGATTTCGGGTTTCGCCATTCTGATCCAGTCGTACACCGGGATACTGCCTACCGTCGAGGTCGTCGTGAGGGTTACGGGTCTCGTGCCGGGTAGCGTCCACGGTGTTCATATTCACGAGACCGGAGCCTGTCTTCCGACGTTCGCGGCCGCTAACGGTCATTTCGATCCCGGACCGAACGGCAACTCCAATCCCGATGCCAACCATCCATTTCACATGGGTGACCTGCCCAATCTCGTGGCTGACGTGAACGGGACAGCCGCGTTCGAACATCGCACCAGCCGTATCACGCTTTCTCCGGGGCCGCTGAGCATATTTGACGCGGATGGAAGTGCGATCATTGTTCATGTCGACGAGGACAGGGGAACGACCGGAGTGGCCGGCGGGGCCGGCGGCGCGCGTCTTGCCTGCGGCGTGCTTCTTCAGGATTGAACCCCTATTGTATTACCGATCACGGAGCGTGCCGGGGAGGTAAGCTATCTTCCCCGGCGGGCTCATTGCCCCGTTTTCAATCGGTTCGCTTAAACAAAGGAAATCGGCTAGGATCGCTGCTGAGGATTAAAGATGATGTCGGCGGATTTTGGGGAGATCGTCCAGTTCCCGAGCAACGGCTCGACGGCGACCGGGTACTTGGCCTGTCCCCAGGCGGGAGGGGGCCCGGGTGTGATCGTGATCCAGGAGTGGTGGGGCCTGGTTCCGCATATCAAGGATGTGGCCAACCGTTTGGCGAAGGAGGGCTTCCTGGCACTCGCCCCTGACCTCTACCATGGCGAAACCGCAACCTCGCCCGACCAAGCGGGAAAACTGATGATGAGCTTGAGAATCGATCAGGCCGAAAGGGAATTGAGCGGCGCCGCGGACTTTTTAATCGGCTTTCCTTCGAGCACGGGTGAAAAGGTCGGCGTGGTAGGTTTCTGTATGGGTGGAGCGCTTTCGCTCTATGCCGCGACAAAGAATCCCAGGATAGGCGCTTGCGTGGTCTTCTACGGCGGGCACCCCAATGTGAAACCCGATCTACCTCAGCTTCACGCTCCAGTACTCGGGTTCTATGCCGGACGGGATACTTTTGTCACCCCGGAGTCCGTCGAGGTTCTTTCAGAGGAACTCAAGGCACACGGAAAGCAGGCGACCTTGCACATCTATCCCGATACCGATCACGGCTTCTTCAACGATACCCGCCCCGAGGTTTACAGCCCCTTGCGGGCCGCAGAGGCCTGGAAAGAAATGATCGCGTTCTTTAGAGAGCGTCTGGTTTGAACCTGCGGAACGGCTCTTCCGGGTCGCGTTGAACTAGTTTTCCTTAATGCTCTTAACCTCGAGAATCTCGCCGTTCATAATCCCGTCCACAGACACGGTCATTTGGTCCTTCTTCGATGACTCCTCCAGCAGGGCCTTGGCCTGTTCGTCTCCCTTCGCGTCGAGCTTGATGAACTTACCCGCTTCGGTCACCACCCCAAATCCGCTTCCGGCACAGGGTCCCATCAGCGCGCAGGTCCGGGTGTGCTTACTCGCTGCCGCATAGGGATCCGTGTCCTTCAGCGCCTTGGCGGAGCAAGCCTTGTCCATCAGGACACCATGGACGGCTACTACCTCCGGCTTCTCCTGGCCAGCGCCGTAGGAAACGGAACCGGTGGCTGTAAGAAGGATGGTTAGCGCGATGCACTTTGCTATCATCTTGGTTAGCCTCCAGTCAGATTTCAGTTTGGAGCTTTTGAGCGTACGCTCGCATCGCGGTCGAGTCAACGTCGTGAGATCCTCGCCAGGCTGCCTTGCTCTCGTCCGGTGAGCGCATTTCAAGAATAGGAGATCGACCCGACAGCGGTTAGAATCCGGCGTGATGGAGAGAGGAAATGAAAGCCCGCGGAAGATGGTTGCTGAAAACCGATCCCGATGAATACCGTTTCGAAGATCTACTTCGCGAAGCCGGCACGGTGTGGGATGGCGTCGCCAACAATCTCGCCCTGCAAAACCTCCGTTCCATTCACAGGGGAGACTTGGCTTTCATCTATCATACCGGCGAAGAACGGACAGTAGTGGGCGTAGCCGAGGTGATCAGCGATCCCTATCCTGATCCTCGACAGGATGACTCAAAGCTCGTCGTGATCGACATCAAATCGAAACATCCTCTTTCCCGGGGGGTCACCCTGGCCGAATTGAAAGCCCATCGCGGCTTGAAGGACTTCGATCTCATCCGGTTGCCTCGCCTCTCGGTCGTTCCCGTCACCGACGAGCAGTGGGAGATCATCCTGGGTATCTCCAAAACCTGACTCGGTCTCCCCGAGACCGCACGCATCTTGGGTACTGTATTGCGCCGAACTATGGAGCGAACTTCGCTACGAACAAATTAAATGCACCGCGGTTCGATGCCTGGAGTGCATTCTGAACGGGGAAGTTTACTGAAGTCGTAAAGCCGACGACATAGATCCGGCCTTCGGGATCTAACGCAATCGCCGACCCTCCCCCCATTTGATTCTCGTTGCCGCTCCCGCCGAGGAAAGACGAGAATACGACGGATCGGCCGTCCGAGCTCAGTTCAGCGACGAAGGCATCGGTTTCACCGCCTCCATAAGCAGGCTGAACCGGGTTTACGAGCGGAAAGCCGGGGGATGATGTGGATCCCGTAATATAAACATGGCCATTCCTTCCCAGGGCGATGCCTGCCCCGCCTCCCAGAAGGTTTTCGGAGGCGCCTCCCCCAAGATAAGTCGAGTAAATCAGCGCATGGCCGGTCTCATCCAGTTTGGAAATGAAGATATCGGACGGCCCCGACATCGAAGGCTGCAGCGCGTTTTGAATCGGAAAATTGCTCGAATAGGTCTCACCGGTAATCAGCGCGCGTCCGGCCGCATCGAGGGCAATACTCCGGCCGGCTTCATCCGCACTTCCACCAAGGTAAGTCGCATAGATGATCGCGCGATTCCGGACGCTGAACTTCATGACGATCGCGTCCGCAGCGCCTCCCGTCGCCGGCTGGATCGGAGCGGCGAGAGGAAGGTCCCAGGAGCGGGTGAATCCCGTAATGTAAACATTCCCAGCCGCATCCGCTGCGATTGCAGTTGCAACATCGTCAGCTGAACCACCCCAATAGGTCGAGAAGTCAAGGGTCGTGCCCAGCGGTTTATAGCTGGCCAGAAAAAGATCGGTCTGACCCGCGCGCGCGTGCTGGACTGGCCGGGCAGTTGGAAAATTGTCAGATAGCGTAGTTCCTGCGACATAGGTGTTGCCGGATGGATCGGTGACGATCGCCGTGCCCTGGTCGCGGGCGGCACCGCCAAGGTACGTCGCGTACACAAGGGCAGTGCCATCGGGAGTTAACTTGGCCACCCACGCGTCATATCCTCCCGCCAACGCGCTCTGGGTCGACCTGGCCCTCGGGAAATCTGGTGATGTGGTCATTCCGGTCAGGAGGATGTTGCCGGTGCCGTCAACCGCCAAACCGTTGCACCGGTCGGTGCCGCTCCCGCCTAGGTAAGTGCAAAAAATCATTTGGGACCCGGAGGGATCCAGCTTGGCGACAAAGGCATCGAAGCCACCAGCGACCTTCCCCTGGTAAGCTTCGGTGATAGGGAGGTCTCTCGAACTGCTCGATCCCGCCACGTAGGCATTGCCTGCGGCATCGATGGCAATACTGGAGCCCGAATCTCCCCCGGTTCCCCCCAGGTACGTCGAATAAACCAGCACCGGATCGATCGTGAGAGGGTATTCTCGATCGTAGGCTCCCACCTCAATGTTGAAAACCGACTCGTGGTTCTTCCCGTAAGAGGTTCGCTCGGCAGGTACATAGGACGCCCCGATTTCCAAACGCCGGCCTGCGATCATCTGGAAGGCGACGGGCTTACGGTGGCGGAGCAACCCGGCTGCGGTTTGCAGAACCAGATCACCCGCTTCGTCGACGACGGGGCGGCGGTCGCCGTTCAGCGAGATCGCGATCCTCTCCGGATCGGCCTTCGGCGCTACCACGAAGTCATACTCGAGCCCGCCTTCGGTCCCGTAAAAGACCATGTCCACGCCGGGATAGACCTCATCGTACCGGACGCTCTCGTAGGTGGAGACTTGCGTAATCCAGTGGGCCGGATTGTTGCCGATGAGATAGTTCACCCTGCCCGGCAGTTCGCCGACCCCGGCGGCTTTCGTCCCGGGATTCGAGCCGGCGAGGCGCATCCCCATATGACTGAATGACGAGCCCTGCGCGATGGTTTGAGGCGAGGGCGGCGTTGCCGCAAGGATGTCCGGGGCGCAGCCTCCTCCGGGAACCGTGAGCACAGATCCCGAGTCGGTCAACAGAAACGCACTCTCACCGACTCGGTAAATAAATCGAGCCGGTGCGGGTAATTGACCCTCGTTGAGCTCAAAGCCGTGAGGGAAGTGCACAAGGCCGGGAGCCGCGGTCAGATAGTCGCCCTCATTTCCTCTAAAAATCCGATTTCCGGAGAACGGCTCTTCCCGGTGTGGTCTTACTCGTTCAAGTGGAAACGGGATCGGTGCCGTGAGGCCGATCCCGACGAGCGCGCACGCAATTCTCCTCATGATGATCGAGTTTCTCATAACATCAGGAATCCATTCCTTCACAGCTTCGGAGAGACAGTAGGCCGCCGGTAGCCATACCAGATTGCTTACCTGAAGGCAGGGATCACCTCGTTGCCGTAAATCTCCACGGTCTTCTCTTCCTCACCGCTCATCAGGTAAATATTGAATTGCGTCACGCCCAAATCCTGGAGCCGGCGCAGGCGCCCAATATGATCCTGCACCGACCCGACGATGCAGTACCGGTCCACAATTTCGTCGGGCACGAACTCCGAGTGGGAACTCCCGACCTTAGCGTGGTGCCGGTAGTCATAGCCCTCACGTGTTCTTACGTAGGCTGTGAGAGCCTCGGGAAGCTGACTCGGCTCATAGCGGGAGATGAGATCGACGACATGATTCGACACCAGGGCAGGGAACCAGCGCACCTGTTCGCGGGCGGCTGGAAGATCATCGGAGACCCATACCGGCGCCGCCGCCATAACTTCGATGTCGGAAACTCTTCTCCCGGCCTTCGCGGCGCTCTCTCGCATGAAGCCGAGACACCATTCGATCAGATCCGGATCGGCAAATTGTAAAATCACGCCATCCCCGATTCTTCCCACGCAGTCCAAGGCCTTCGGGCCATAGGCCGCGATCCAAGCGGGTGGAATACCGCCGTCGGCCCAAGTCATTTGAATCGGCTGATCCTGGTAGACCACCGGCTTCCCGGCTGTCAGGTCCCTGATGAGGTCGACGGTCTGCTCCAGCTGCGCGAGCGTGGTGGGCTTTTGTCCCATCACCCGGCGTGAACTATCGCCGCGGCCGATACCGAGCACCATCCGCCCGCCCGAAATCCGGTTGAGCGTGGCCAGCAGACTCGCGGTCACTGTGGGATCCCGCACGGCGGGATTGGTGACGCAAGTGCCGAATCGCATAGACTTGGTATTCAACGCCATCAGGGTGAGCAGCGGATAGGGATCCTGCCAAAGCACGTGAGAGTCGAAACTCCACCCGTAGGTGAAACCGGCGGCCTCCGCCTGGCGTGTGAGATTGACAATCCGCTCTGGCGGCATGTCGGGTTTGAAAGTGATGGCGAAATCCATCATCGGCTTGATCCTTGTCTGCTCAGTCCTGGTTTTCACCCTGCCGCTCCCGGACGATAGCCTGAGATCCCGGCGATTCAATTCTGGCTGGGGTTTGCAGGTCGTTAGACGCCGAGGAGGTCCCCATAAGTCTCCGGGCGGCGATCGCGGAAGAACTGCCAGACGGTCCGGACCTCGCGAATCTGGTCCAGGTCGAGTTCGGCCGTGACCAGTTCATCCCGGTCGCGATGGCCTTCGGCTACGATCTGGCCGCGTGGATTGCAGAAATAACTCTGCCCGTAAAATTCCCCGATGCGCCAGGGAGCCTCAAAACCGACGCGGTTGATGGCGCCGACGAAATAGGCGTTGGCCACGGCGTGCGCCGGTTGCTCGAGCTTCCATAGGTACTCGGATAGCCCCGCCACCGTGGCCGAAGGGTTGAAGACAATCTCGGCCCCATGCAGGCCCAATGCCCGGGCACCCTCCGGGAAATGACGGTCGTAACAGATGTAGACTCCCACCTTGCCGTATCGGGTAGAGAATATGGGATAACCGAGATTGCCGGGTTTGAAATAAAACTTCTCCCAGAAACCGGGCGGGCAGTGCGGAATGTGGTTCTTTCGATACTTGCCCAAGTAGGTGCCGTCGGCATCGATCACGGCGGCCGTATTGTAGTAAACCCCGGTCATCTCCTCCTCATAGAGGGGGACGACGATGACCATCTTGTGCTTCCGTGCGAGTTCCTGGACCCATCGGGTGGTGGGACCATCCGGAATCGGCTCCACCGCGTCATACCACCGCGGATCCTGTTCGGCACAGAAGTAAGGTCCGTCGAACAGCTCTTGCATGCAGAGGATTTGAACGCCCTGACGGGCGGCGTCCTCGATGAGGCGTTCGTGCTTGGCGCGGCTGGCCTCTTTGATTGTCGGGATCTTCTCGGTTGTCGAACATGCCAGCGAAGTCTGGATCAACCCACATTTGACGATGTTGGGCATTAAGCCAATCTCCTTGAGAGATCACTCACATCGGCTTACGTTTGACGAACCTGCCGTCACCGGGTTTGCCGATGTAGTTGCCGTTCGCGATGACGACCCGGCCGCGCGAGAGCACCGTCTCCGGGACGCCCTTTACCTTCCAGCCCTCATAGGCGCTGTAATCGACCCGCATGTGATGCGTCTTGGCGCTGATCACCTGTTCCCGGTCCGGGTCGAATACGACGAGGTCGGCGTCGGATCCCACCGCGATCGTCCCCTTCCTTGGAAAGAGCCCGAATATCCTGGCGGCGGCCGTCGAGGTAAGTTCGACAAACCGATTCAGGTCAATGCGACCGGTCGCCACCCCGCCGTTGTAAATCAGGCTCATGCGGTGCTCGACACCGGGTCCGCCGTTGGGAATGCGACTGAAGTCGTCTTTGCCGAGTTCCTTCTGCTCCTTGAAACAGAAAGGGCAGTGATCGGTCGAAATGACCTGCAAGTCGTCCATGCGGAGTCCCTTCCAGAGCTCGTCCTGGTTGGCCTTGTCGCGAAGCGGAGGTGTCATTACATACTTGGCGCCCTCGAACCCGGGCTGCTCGTAATAGGATTGGTCGAGGAATAAATACTGGGGGCAGGTCTCGGCATACGCCGGGAGGCCGAGGTCCCGGGCCTGTCGCACTTTTTGGAGCGCATCGTAGCAGCTGAGGTGCACGATATAGACGGGCGTCCCGGCCATCTCGGCGATCGCGATCGCCCGCCCGGTTCCTTCGGCTTCGGCCTTGGTCGGGCGGGTGAGGGCATGGTATTTCGGTGCGGTCCGGCCTTCCGCAAGCGCCTGCTTGACCATCACGTCGATGACCACGCCATTTTCCGCGTGCATACAGATCAGTCCCCCATGCTCGCCGGCACGCGTCATCGCCTTGAAGATGGTCCCGTCGTCAACCAGGAAAACGCCGGGGTAAGCCATGAAGAGCTTGAAGCTGACGATGCCCTCGTCATGGATGAGCCGCTTCATCTCCGCCAGCCGCGCTTCAGGGAGGTCGGTAGCGATGAGATGGAAGCTGTAGTCGATCGCCGGTTTGCCTTCGGCTTTCTGGTGCCAGTGGTCAATGGCCTGAATCAGCGATTCACCATGGTATTGGACGGCAAAGTCGATGATCGTGGTGGTGCCGCCATGGGCGGCCGCGACCGTGCCGGTCCGAAAATCGTCGGACGAGGAGGTTCCGCCGAAGGGCAACTCCATATGCGTGTGCGGATCGATCCCGCCGGGGATGACCAGCTTGCCCGTGGCATCGATGACGGTGTCGGCGGCCATGTCGAGTTTGCTGCCGATCAGCGAGACGGTCTCCTCCTCCACGAGGATATCCGCGCGGTAATCATCGACGGCGGTAACGATGCGGCCGTTCTGGATCAGTGTCTTCACGAATCCTGCCTCAGTCCTGGTCCGGGATGGCCCACGCGGCCATCCGGTGGGTTGTCCTGTAGCGCCGGTTTCCTACCGGGCCGATTGAACGGCGGCGAGTCCGGCACCGAGCGCGCCAACCAACTCGTCAATGTGGTCCTTGCTGGCGATGAGCGGCGGACCGAGCCGGATGACGTTTCCATGGAGGCCGCCCTTGCCGACCAGCACACCCCGCTTTCGCGTCTCCTCGAAGATGCGCAGCACCGCCTGCGGATCGGGCTCTTTCGTCCTCGGATCTTTGACGCATTCAATACCCTGCATCAATCCCATCCCGCGCACATCGCCGATCACCTGGGCGTAGGCCTCCTTCAAGGCTTCGAGTTGGTCCCGCAGGTAATCTCCCACTTCCCGGGCATTCCTTGGAAGCTCACGCTCCTCGATTTCACGGATCGTCGCCAGCGCCGCCGCGCAGGTGACCGGGTTTCCGCCGAAGGTAGAGAAACTGAGCGCGGGCTGCGCGGCGGCGATCTCGTCGCGGGTGATGGTCGCCCCGATCGGAGCGCCGTTGGCCATCCCTTTGGCGAAGGTCATGATATCGGGCTCCACATCCCAGTGTTCGATCCCGAACCATTTATCGCCGGTTCGCCCCCACCCGGTCTGAACCTCGTCGCAGATGAAAATGCCCCCATACCGCTTGATGATCGAGGTGACTTCCCTGAAGTATTCCTTCGGCGGCGTAATGAAGCCGCCGACGCCGAGGATCGGTTCCGCGATGAAGGCCGCGATCTTCCCGCCGGTGGAAGTCTGAATGAGCTCTTCCACATCCTTTGCGCAGGCGAGATCGCATGAAGGATAAGTCAGATGGAATGGACAGCGGTAACAATAAGGGGCTGCAAGATGATTGATCCCGGCGACGGCCGTGCCGCCGTGCCGCCAGGTGGCATGCCCGCCCACGCTCATCGCGCCCATCGTCCGTCCACTGTAGCAATGCCTCAGCGCGACGATCTCCTGCCGGCCGGTATAGAGCCGGGCCAGGACCAGCGCGGTTTCATCCGCCTCGGAACCGCTGTTGGTGAAGAAGCTCTTCTTCAGATTGCCCGGCATTAACTGCGCCAGCTTCTCGGCAAGATCGATCTGCGGACGGTTAAGATACAGCGTGGAGGTGTGCGTCAGGTTGTTGATCTGTTCGGTGACCGCGCGATTGATACGGGGATTGGCGTGCCCTACGCTGACGGTGAGTACCCCGCCGAAACAATCGAGGTAACGGCTCCCGCGATCATCCCAGACGTACATCCCCTCACCGCGCTCGAGGACGATCGGATCCTGATAATAAGTGGTGACACTAGGCCAGAGATACTCTTTCTGTCTTCTGACCGTCTCTTCGTGGGTGGAAGGCCCAGCGCTCGTCATTCATCCTCCAGATCTTCAACGTGCCGTCCCCATCGACCATGTTTTGCTAGCGCCTTTTAATTCAATAGCTTCGCATCGACACTCGATTCTATCCGACAACCAGCCCCCAGGCAAATCAGGTGCTTGTCGACGGATGCGGCTTGGTCTATGCTCGCCACCCATGATTTTCCGACAATTGAATCCTGGTGTATGCCGGACTTCTGATCCGCGTGGTGCTTCCTTGTGCTTGAGAAACATCCGCGAATTGCTCGAACATCGGGTTACGGTCGATCCCGACAAGATCTTTCTCTATTCCGAAGCCGATGGACGGAGCTTCAGCTACCAGGCGTTTGCCGAACAGGCCGCCCGAGCGGAAGTACGGCTCATTCGGCGCGGCGCCGGGAAAGGTCAAACGGTCAGTCTCTATCTGCCCAACTGCCCCGAGTACCTGTTTTATTACTTTGGCTGTTGGAGGCTCGGGGCGCGTGCCGGCCCCATCCATTACTCGCTGAAGTCCTGCGAGGTGGAATACATCCTCAGGGATTCGGAGTCGTCGGTCCTTGTAACCGATCGGGAAGGGTGGCTGCGCGTGGAACCGGTCAGGTCCGGCCTTCAACGGTTGCAGGCCGTGATCATCGTGGATGCGCCGATTGCTGAAGGGGACCTCGGGGATCCCGCTCGGATCGATGCGTCGCCCCCGGAATCGGAGGTGATCGAAGCCTCTGAGGAGGCGATCATCATTTATACGTCCGGCACCTCCGGCCGCCCCAAAGGCTGCCTGTTGACGCACGGCAACCTGTTGGCCAACGCCCGCCAGATTTCCGAGTGGATGGCATTCACCTCCGCGGATCGACTGCTCTGTGTTATGCCCCTTTTTCATATGAACGCATTGGCGGTGACGACCCTGACGCCGTTCATTGCGGGCGCGAGCATGGTACTGCCGCGAGTGTTCAGTGTTTCGCGCCATTGGAGGATCATCTCCAACTACCGGGTGACCTCCTTCGGTTCCGTGGCCACCATGCTCACGATGCTCCTCGAAAGCTACCCTCAGGGTCCGCCGGCCGATCTTGACCTCGCTTGCCTCCGGTTTGCCATGTGCGGATCGGCACCGGTCCCGGTTGAGGTGATGAAACAGTTTGAGAGTCGGTTTCACTGCCCGGTGATCGAAGGATATGGATTGTCCGAGAGCACCTGCCGGTCGACGTTCAATCCGCCGGACGACCGCCGGCGCCTGGGTTCGGTGGGGTTGCCAATCGGGAATGAGATGAAGGTCGTCGATGACGACGACCGGGAAGTGCCGGTGGGCGTTCGCGGCGAGGTTCTGCTCCGGGGCGAGAACATCATGAAGGGATACTTCAAGAACTGGGAGGCGACGGCGCGGGCGTTTTGCGGCGGATGGTTTCATACCGGGGATATCGGTTATCGGGATGAAGCGGGGTATTACTACATTGTTGACCGGAAGTCCGATCTGATCATCCGGGGAGGAGAGAACATCTATCCACGAGAGATCGATGAAGTGCTCTACCGGCATCCGCTGGTTCGGGATGCGGCGACGATAGGTGTTCCCGACCCGATCTATGGCGAAGCCGTAAGATCATTTCTTGTCCTCCGGGAGGGTGCGTCGATCAGCGAAACGGAGATGATCGATTATTGCCGCGCGCATCTGGCCGACTTCAAGTGCCCGGCCGCGATCGTTTTTCTCGATGAGATGCCGAAGGGTCCGACCGGAAAGGTGCTCAAACGTGACCTTGCAGCCCGGAGATGACCTTACCTCGGCCATCTCCCACCGGCTTCCGCTCGATCAGGGCCAACGGGGATACGAACGACTTGGGGGAACGAACAGCAATGCTGGAAAAACGGGGTGGCCAGGGTCGAGACGCCGGGATATCATTCCTTCGGCGCTTAACATGACATTCACAACGGGGACGCAATCATGAGTTCAGTAAGAACACTGGTGACGGCGGAAGATCTCCTTCGCATGCCGAGGGACGATTTTCGCTACGAGTTGATATACGGCGAATTGAGGCGAATGTCACCCGCGGTACAGCGACACGGCAGGATTGCGGCCAAGCTCAACATGGTTCTTCACCAGCATGTCAGCCGCCACGATCTCGGCACGGTATTCGCAACCGACACCGGATTCAAACTCGCCAGCGCTCCCGATCTCGTTCGAGCGCCCGATGCCGCCTTCGTCCGACAGGCGAGAATAGATGAGGCGGGTGATCCGGAAGGCTTCTGGCCTGGCGCGCCCGACCTGGCGGCAGAAGTGCTCTCCCCGAGTGACACCGTCCTGGACGTGGAGCAGAAAGTACGCGATTGGCTCAAGGCGGGGACCGCATTGGTTTGGGTTGTAAGCCCGGAGTTACATACGGTGACCGTATATCGTTCCCTCACCGACATTACCATCCTCACCGAAAAGGACAACCTCGATGGTGGAGAATTGATGCCGGGCTTTCGACTGGGTGTGGCGGAATTATTTGTTTGAAACAACATCGCGCGCATTTACTCATGCCGCAGGGCTTCAACCGGATCAAGCCGGGCAGCCTTGTTCGCCGGGTACAATCCGAAGAAGAGTCCAACGCCGATCGAGACGGCCAGAGATAGGACGATCCAAAAGAGCGAGAGGCGCGTGGGAAGCGCGGGAAAGGTCCTCTTCACGGCCTCGCTGACCATCGCCCCGACCAGGATGCCGAGCACGCCTCCCACCCCCGTCAGCGTGATCGCTTCGCATAGGATCTGCATCAGGATCTCCCTTCGCCGTGCCCCGACCGCCATCCTCAACCCGATCTCCCGCGTACGTTGGGTGATGGAGACCAGCATTACATTCATGACGCCGATGCCGCCGACGAGCAGTCCGATCGAGGAGATGACCAGAGTCAGAATGACCAGCGCACCGGTGAGCTGTTTCCAGAGGGTGTTGAACATGTCGGGCGTGATGACCTCAAAATCATCCGGCTTATCGGCCGGCACGCCGCGCTGGCGGCGAAGCGTCTCAACCACTTCTTCCCGTGCGGCTTCGAACCTACTCTGGTTGGGAAGAGTGATCGCTTCACTTCCTGGCCAATGACACAGACAGCCCGGCGATGGTCCTGGTCCAGTTCGGGTAGGAATCGGCCGTCCTCAACGACCACCACTTCGAGAACTCCTTCGTAGTCCGGCTTGACCCCGCGCACGATGGTCCCTCTCATTTTCTCACCGCCGTAATTCACTTCATTCCCGGTGCCGAGGAAGCGGGATCGCGTGCGCATGGGGGTGACCAGCTGGACCGATGGACAGCGAAGCGCAAGCACCTCCGCGATACGCGTACTGCCGATCGATTCGATGTTCGCCGTTACCCCCGGAGGACGACATCGGGAACCGCCTGATCGCCATACTTCAACCTGGCTGTAGCCGTCACTTCGGCCCCGACCTCCAGACAGTCGGAACAACCGCGCCTGATGGCCTCCGCATCCTCCATGAGCAGATCCTTCTCCCGCAGCGCGTCGAAGTACTCATCGAAGTTGCCTATTCCCATCGGGGGGGTCTTGGTGATCTGAAAAGAATCCGACCCGAGAGCGATGATTTTCTCCTCGACGTAAGCGTTGGCGCCATCGAGCAGGGTGATCACGGTGAGGAGCGTGGCGACCCCGATGATCAAGCCCAGCAGTGTCAGGGTCGATCGCAGCGGATGGGCCCGCATCGAGCGCAAACCGATCGAAACTGTCTCGAGAAGATTCACCATCGTTCGCGCATCCGGGGGCCCGTGGGGTGGTATTATACGGAATCACCCGCCGGGGACGGATGGGAGATGTGAATCTTGCCTTTCCAGGCACCGGTTGATGCTCACCCGGCATGAATGCTAGACTTACGGTCCCAGTTGGGCTGACCACCATGTCATTATTAGACTTACGCCGTAAGCCCGTCAGTATTCTGCAGGATCTGGTAAAGGCGGTGCTGCTCGTCGCGGTTTTCCTTGCCAGCACCTCAAGCATGATTTACTTCGCCATGCACGAACCCGCCGTACAGGTTCCAAACCTGCTCGGCAAGCGGCTCGAAGAGGCGGAAACGGAGGCCCGCGGCGCCGGCCTCAAGTTGGAGGTCAAGAACCGGGTGTTCGACGAACGGAATCCCGAGAATACAGTGGTTGAACAATGGCCAAGGGCCGGCACGGCGATAAAGAAGGGCCAGGCTCTCCGGGTCAATACCAGCCAGGGTCCCCGCGTCGCCCGCGGTGGAAAGGCGGGAGAGAAATAGCCAATGATCGAGATCGCCCCTTCGGTGCTTTCTGCCGATTTCACACGTCTTGCGGAGGAAGTCCGCCGCGTGGACACGGCCGGCGCGGATCTGATCCATGTCGACGTGATGGATGGCCGGTTCGTACCCAATATCACGATCGGTCCCCTCATTGTCCGGGCGATTCGCCGGGCCACCGAGCGCCCGCTCGACGTGCATTTGATGATCGTCGAGCCCGAACGCTACGTCGAGGACTTTGCTCGCAGCGGCGCAAACATGATCTCCGTCCACGTTGAGGCTTCGATTCACTTGCATCGGACCCTTGATCGGATCCACGAGCTGGGTTGCAAGGCCGGCATCGCGGTGAATCCTGCGACGCCCCTGGCCTCGATTGAGGAGGCGCTTGAGTTCTCGGATTACATTCTGATCATGTCGGTCAATCCCGGATTCGGAGGCCAGAAGTTCATCGGGTCGTCGCTGGAGAAGGTGAGGCGACTGGCGGGCATGATCAGGCATCGCGGCCTCGACACTCGAATCGAAATCGACGGGGGAATCACCACGGTTAACCTGTCCGAAGTGATCGGTGCCGGCGCCCAGATGATTGTCGCAGGCTCCGCTATTTTTTCCGCTCCCGACGCTGCCGAGGCCGTCCGTCGCTTTCGTCAAATCGCCGAATCCGCATCGGTGGTCTCCGCGTGACCACGGCCCCCGGACACGGCAGAAGAAGGAGGATGCGGAGTAGCGATATGAAGTCTTGGAAAATCCCGCTGTTGTTGGTTTTTCTCTCGATCATCACCTCAGCCTGCGGCCAGGCTAAGAAGAGCGTCGCCGGCGAGGATCCCCATCCGGGGCGGGATCGGGAGTTGTTCGAAGAGGGATTAACGGAACTGCAGAAGCGCAAGTTCGTTCAGGGCCGCCTGCTCCTCAACACGCTGATCAACAGCTATCCCGACAGCCCTTTTCTTGCGATGTCAAAGCTCGCGACCGCCGATTCCTTCTTTGCTGAAGGGACCACGGAAGCACTCGCGCAGGCCGAGGTCGAGTACAAGGATTTTGCCAATTTCTTCCCCACCCACCCGCTCGCGGATGACGCGCTCCTCCAGGTGGCTTACGTCAAGATGCACGGCATCCAGGCCCCCAACCGGGACCAGACCAATACGCGCCTGGCGGAAAGGGCGCTGCTCGCACTCCTGCAGCGGTATCCGAATACGAATCTCAAGGATGAGGTTGCGCGCCGCCTCAAGGACGTTCGCGAGGTCATGGCGGAGCATGAAATGGAGGTCGCCCGCCTGTACGGAAAACGCGAGCAGTACAAGGGTGCGCGCGGACGGTTGAAGACCGTGGCGGAGAAGTATCCGGACTACAGCGCGCGTGATGAGACCTTATTCAAGCTGGGGGTTCTGCTCTTCGAAGAGGAGCAGGATCCGGAGCAGGCGTCGAAGTACTTGGCCCAGCTGGTTCGTGAATTTCCGGAGAGTTCCTACCGCAAGCGCGCGGCGGAATTGATCGAGATCATGGGGAAGCCCGTGCCCGAAGCGGAAGTCGAAAGCGTGGCACCGCGTCCCCCCCGCGAGGAGCGGGGCTTCTTTGGCTCACTTTGGGGCGGCGTACGCGACCTCGTGGGGAGTCCCGATCTCGACGTTCCGGAAGAGGGCGTGCTCCTCAAACGGGACGAGACTCCCGAAGCGTTGATCGCGACGGCGAAGGAGTACTCGATCAACAGCGCCGTCGTTACGCCGACCTCCAGCAGCATCTCGGTTGGACCGTCCGGTGCCATACCGGCAGGCGGCGCGTCGGGGGCCTCGGGCAGGCAGGAGCTTCGCATTGGCCCTCCTCCAGCTTCGGGCGGGAAGGCGGGTTCCGGGTCACCGGCCACCGCACCCGAAAAGGAGGCTTCCTCCAGCCCGGAGAATACCAAGAGCAAGATCGACGACGGCAAGGACAAGAAAGTGAAGGGAGAGGCCGAAGAATCCGGGAAGGCCTCGAAGAATCCGGGTTGAATGGCGGCCCGGCGTGTTAGTAGAGACCATCGGCGGCCCTCACCGGTGGCTGCGTTTGGACCCGCATTGATCCCACCCAGCCCAAGTCCGCTCCACGGGATGATGAACATCCTCGGCGATCCGAAGCTTGCCGGCGGGGCCTGTTCGAGCATGTTTGCATGACTACACCTACCGAAATCCCAAAAGTCTATCCACCCCACGAGATCGAAGGCCGCTGGTATCCGTACTGGGAGCGGAACGGATTCTTCCGACCCGAGATCCAGGGCCGGGCTGACGCCCCGGTTTTCTCGATGGTGATCCCCCCGCCCAATGTGACCGGCTATCTCCACATGGGCCACGCGCTGAATCACACCCTTCAGGATCTTCTTGCGCGTTGGCGGAGAATGCACGGGGACCGGGTGCTCTGGCTTCCCGGTACCGATCATGCGGGTATTGCCACCCAGATGGTCGTGGAAAGGCAACTGGCCGAGAAGGGTATCCGCCGGCAGGACCTAGGGCGCGAGGAGTTCGTCGCCCGGGTCTGGCAATGGAAAGAGCACTCCGGGGGAACGATGCAGAAGCAGATGCGGATCCTCGGCGAGTCGGTCGATTGGTCCCGGGAACGCTTCACCCTCGACGACGGACTCTCCGCTGCCGTCAGGGAAGTATTCGTTCAGCTCTACGATCAGAACCTGATCTATCGGGGCGAGTACATGATCAACTGGTCTCCCGGATTGCAGACCGCGATTTCGGACCTTGAAGTCGAAATGAAGCCGGTGAAAGGGAAGCTGTATCACGTGGCCTACCCGGTGGAAGAGGCCGGTGGTCAGGGGTCAGTGGTCAGTGAGGATCTGAAGGAGGCTTACGAGTCGGCAAATGAGGGAGAAAGACAAAGACGTTCGGGACTCCTGAGGACCGGCCATGGAGACTTTGTCGTCGTGGTGACGACCCGTCCGGAAACCATGCTGGGAGACACCGCCGTTGCCTTCCATCCCGAGGATGAGCGATATCAGGAGCTGGCCGGAAAGCAGGCTCTGCTTCCGCTGGTCGGTCGTAGATTGCCCTTCATCCGGGATCCGGTAGTGGAGCGGGAGTTCGGGACCGGCCTGGTCAAGGTCACGCCCGCCCATGATCCGAATGATTTCGCCATGGGGAGGCGGCATCAGTTGGAGTTCGTGACGGTCATCGGCAAGGATGCACGGATGACCGGAGCGGCGCCGGAGAAATACCGTGGACTCGACCGATTCGAGGCGCGTAAGGCCGTCGTCGCCGAACTCGAAGCCACGGGTCTGCTCTTGAAGGTTGAAGACTATGCTCACAACGTGGGCCACTGCCAGCGCAGCGGTACCATCGTTGAGCCCCTGGTCTCGACGCAATGGTTTGTTCGGATGAAACCGCTCGCGGAACCCGCCATCGAGGCGGTGCGGAGCGGGAAGACCCGGTTTGTTCCCGAGCATTGGGCCAAGGTCTACTTCGACTGGCTGGAGCGGATCGAGGACTGGTGCATCTCCAGGCAGCTCTGGTGGGGCCATCGCATCCCCGCCTGGTACGATCAGGAAGGGCGGATCGTCGTGGCCCGGGATGAGGAGGAGGCGCGCGCGCGGCACCTCGAGCTCACCGGAGACCGGTCGATGGGGCTCAGGCAGGACGAAGATGTCCTCGATACCTGGTTCTCCTCGGCGCTCTGGCCGTTCTCCACGTTGGGGTGGCCGAGGCCAACGGAGGATTTGAAGACTTACTATCCGACTTCGGTGATGATCACCGGTCCCGACATCATCTTCTTCTGGGTGGCCCGGATGATGATGACCGGGCTGAAGTTCATGGGCGATGTTCCCTTCAGGAAGGTTTACATCAACAGCATCGTCGTTGATCCTGAAGGCAAGAAGATGTCGAAAACGAAAGGAAACACCGTCGATCCACTCGACGTCTTCGAGAAGTACGGCACCGACGCGGTACGGTTCACGCTCTCGGCCGGGGCCTCGCCCGGAACCAACATCAGCCTGCAGCCGGCGAAGCTGGAGACCAACCGCAATTTCGCCAATAAGATATGGAACGCCTCCCGGTTCGTGCTGATGAACAGCGAAGGTGCGCGGTATAACCTCCAGGCCTTCGATCGGGACGATCTCGCCGTCTACGACCGGTGGATCCTGCTGCGGCTCCACCAGACGATCGCGAGCGTCGACGAAGCGCTGGGCGAGTTCCGGTTCCATGAGGCGGCCGCAACCATCTATCACTTCTTCTGGGATGAGTTCTGCGACTGGTATATCG
>JACQTD010000305.1 GCA_016210985.1 Acidobacteriota bacterium | reverse complement strand
ATATGGGACATCCAGTTCTCGCCCTGTGCCGCCGGGCAAAATGTAGAAACTCCAACCCACTGAATGTCTTCAGTGGCATGGGGAAAGGAGAGACAGAATTCGCGGATCGAATCGAGATCCATCTTCGAAGCTTAAATCCTCCTCGCGATGAAGATCAATTCACCCGGATACCGGGTGCCGTATGGACTCCTGTCGAAGAATTCAGCTGTGCATGCGTACTCGTCGGGTTCAGTGGCGTCCGGCGTCGACGACATGATTTCGACTCTCTGGTTGATGGGCTGTTTCAAACAGCAGCCAAATCGAGCAAGCGAAGAGAAACGGAGAGGAATAAGCCCCGGGCATGACCCTGCCCAGATAAAAAGAGCCCAGAACATGTCCCATGGCGTTCATCAGCATGAGGCCTCCGAAGACATAGGACAATGGGCGTGTCCAAGGAGCGCCCCGGAACACCTGCCACGACATCGCTAACAGGATAATCACGGCCGCGCAGAGGCTCGTGAGCCACACGTCAAAATCGAAAACCGGCAGCGGCAAGTAGGGAAGCCGTTCCCGGATCCGCTGAACAGCCGGATTGTAAACGGACAGGAAATCGGTGAGGGCCTCATCCGTGACATGCAGCGCGAGGGCCAGGCACAAGGCGGTCCAGGCCAGGCCAGATCGCAGGGTGTAATGTAGCCGGGATCGTCCAGCACGCACGATGTTATCCCTCAGCTCGGGACGCGGGTTGACCGGGCGAGGTCATGAGGTGATCGTAACTTCCTCCCCGAACTTCTTTCCGAGCGATTTCAAGTAACTATCGATCGAGGCCGTGTGGCCGAAGAGGAACCGCGACATGAATCGAAAAATAGGGTTGTAGACCTCACCATTCTCGGTGATCGTCAATCGGCTGCCGCCCTCGGCCGGCACAAGCTCGTAGGTCCACGTTCCCCCGAAGGGAAGATCCTGGTCGGCGATTCGCCTTACCAGTCGGTTCGGCGGCACGGCTTCGACGGTTTCCAGCGACATGCCCTGCCCATGCTGATCGATTTCACGCCACACGGGATTCCCATCGTGATCCGGAAGCCGCTCCACCGTCTTCAATTCCCGGCGCCAGGAAGGCGATCCACCATAGTCGGTGATGACCTGCCAGATCGTCTCCGGGGGCTGCCGGAGTAAAGTAGTCCGGGTGGCCACATGTTCCTTGGGAAGTGCAGCGCCGATCGATGCTGCGATCACGATGATGACAACGACCAGACCGAGTACACGCAGAATCCAGCGCATAGAGAGGCTCCTCGAATTGGTTTTATCTCATTATATGACGTTGGACGGGCGAATCCTATGGAAAACCATGCCAGGAATGCCACAGCTTGTAAGCCCCGATGTCACCGGTCAGAATAAGGGTGGGTACATGCGGGACAGATACTCAAGGCAGACGCTCTTCGAAGGGATCGGCCCGGAGGGTCAGGCACGTTTGGCCCGGAGTACCGTGGCGGTGATCGGTTGCGGGGCGCTCGGTGCGATTCAGATCGAATCGCTGGCGAGGGCAGGTGTCGGGTCCCTCCGATTGATCGACCGCGATTTCGTAGATGAGAGCAATCTTCAGCGGCAGATCATGTTCGAGGAGCAGGACGCGATCGACCGGTTGCCGAAAGCGATGGCCTGCCAGCGCCGTGTGGCGCGTATCAATGCCGATGTCCATGTCGAAGCCATCGTGGGAGACCTCCACTTCGCCAACATTGAAGAGCATGTCGGCGGTGTCGACCTGGTCATGGACGGGACCGACAACTTCGAAACCCGGTTCTTGATCAATGATGTCTGCATCAAGCGTGGAATACCTTGGATCTACGGCGCGGCCGTGGGAGCTTACGGGTTGACGATGAACGTCATTCCCGGCCGGACGCCTTGCCTTCGCTGCGTGCTGGACAGCCCCCCGCCTCCGGGAACCTCTCCGACCTGCGACACGGCCGGCGTCATCCTACCCATCATTTCCATTGTCGCTTCAGTGCAGGTCACGGAAGCACTCAAGCTCCTGGCCGGCCGGCTTGACGATCTGCGCGACACCTTATTGCAGATCGATGTCTGGCGGGGCACCTTTCATCAAGTAAAATTATCCGGGTTGCGCGAGCAGGCGAACTGTCCGGCTTGCCGGCACGGACGATTTGAGTACCTTGAGGCCGAACAACGTCAATTGGCCGTCGGTCTCTGTGGCCGGAATGCCGTTCATATCGCCCAACCGGGAGTATTCAAGCTTGACTTGCAAGCGCTGGCGGACAAGTTGCACGCTCTCGGAGAGGTGACGCTCAAGCCTTACCTGTTGACCTTTCGTGTCGGCGACCAGGAATTGAATCTCTTCGAGGATGGGCACTGCATCATAAAGGGCACTACGGATGTGGGCTTCGCACGCGGGCTTTACGCCAAGTATGTCGGCAATTAGTCGAATTGTTTCTTGAACGCCTCAAACTGTTCCTTCAACTCCTCCACTTCCCGCCGCAGTAACTCGACCTCAATCTGGAGGTGACCCACCCGGTCACGCTCGGAAGCGGCGAACTGTTTCGCCGGTTCCGCCATCGGCGTGCCGTTGGCTTCCGCCGTATTCGACTCGCCTGAAAGCAGATGCCGATAGCGACATTCCTTCATCCCCGTCACGCGGGGAAGCCGGGTGACCAGCGATTGGGGCACCCGGGTCATGAGCCTGTGTAGCGTCGATTCAACCTCGTCAAGCTCATCGAAACGGAAGAGCGGCGCCGCGCGGCCGCGTATTTCACCCGGGGTCTGAGATCCACGGAGCATGAGCACGCAGAGCACCGCGACTTCCTGGGGCGCGAAATTGAAGGCCTGATTGAATGCTTGCTGATACTTGGGAACCCGATAATCGGTGCTGCGGACGATCTGAGTATAGCCTTTTTCTCGAAGGCGCTCCAGTGCACCGGCCACCATCCCGTCGTCGTACGAAACCACCGGGTCCCGGCTTGTTTTCTGGTTGCAGGCGTTCGTCAGCGCGTTCAGGGACATCGGGTAGTACTCGGGCGTCGTGATCTGCTTTTCCATCAGCGATCCGAGCACGCGCACTTCGACTTCGTCAAGGATTACGTCCTTCAATGAGGTTTCCTCCCCGGTACCATGCGATCGGCCTCCGGCGGATTCTATTCCCAACCCGGCGGCGATTTCAAAAACCGCCGAAGGCCCGAACCGTGAGGTCCGGTTGAATTCGGATGTCATTCCCGGCTAGCGAAAACATGATTCCGGTTTACAATGTGGCCGGGATCGGTAGCAACCCTTGGAAGGAGGCACGACCTTGGCCGCACCGAGAGATCTTCTGGAGCGAATCCAACTTCGACTCGACGACAGCCTGGTCGGCATTGGAGAGCTTGTCGCTGAAATGCCAGCGCCGGACGTGGCGGATCTGCTCAACCAACTGACGCTGGTGGAGGCCGCTACCATTATCATGGCGCTTCCCGTCGCACGCGCGATTGAAGTTTGCGACCAGCCCACCATGCGCCGCCGGGGCGCCATTATCGAACAGCTCGATCCGGCACGGGCAGCACTACTTCTCGAGGGCCTGTCGGCCGATGAACGGACCGACATCATCCAGCAGATCGGTGAGCACGAACGGCGACGATTGATCCCCAAACTGAGCGCCGCGATGCGCGCCGAAGTCGAACGACTGATCCAATATCCGGCGCACACCGCCGGCGGGATCATGACCACGGAGTTCGTGCACCTCGACCCGAAGATGACCGTGGGCGAGTGCCTGAAACACATACGGGCCGTCGCCCGGGAAAAGGAACTGATCTATGCCTGTTATGTGATCTCCCCAGACACTCATCAATTGCTGGGATCGGTATCCCTGCGGGATCTGGTCATGGCGGAGATGGACAAGCCGGTTTCGGAGGTCATGCGCCGCAAACCGGTAACAGTGGATGCCCTCGACGATCAGGAGCTGGTGGCACACAAGATCGCCAAGTATAACCTGCTGGCGGTGCCCGTGCTCGAGAAGGACGGGAGCGTCGTCGGATTCGTGACCGTCGATGATGTCATCGACGTCATGATTGAGGAGCAGACCGAGGACATTCTCCGGATGGCCGCCGTCGAGCCGGGCGCCCTGGATCGGCCGTACTTCGACAATCCCGTGGTTCACGTGGTGCGGAAACGGATCGGCTGGCTGCTACTGCTCTTTGTTGCTGAGACGCTTACGGGAACGGTGCTAAGGCACTTTGAAGGTGAGCTGGCGGCCGTGGTGGCCTTGTCCTTTTTCATCCCTCTCCTGATCGGAACCGGCGGGAATGCCGGGTCCCAGACCGTAACCACCATTATCAGGAGCCTCTCCCTCGGGGAAATCCGGCTGAGGGACAGTTGGCGGGTGCTGTGGCGGGAAACCAGTACCGGGATCCTGATCGGACTTTTGATCGGTGTCGTGGCTTTCGGCCGGGCGCTACTGTGGGGGGCGCATATGCCATTGGCCTTCACCGTTTCTTTCGCGGTGCTCGCAATATGCGCCTGGTCCACGACCGTGGGCGCGATCATTCCCATCGTGGCCGAGCGGTTCGGCCTGGATCCGACCGTGCTCTCTGCTCCCCTGATCACGACCCTGGTCGATGCCACCGGCCTGGTTATCTATTTCAGTATCGCCAAGATCATCCTTGGCCTCTGAGGATGGAAACCGACTATTCATCCGATTCGTAATTCAGGAGGGTTCTTCATGCGTACGCTCGCCTTGTCCGTCGCGCTATTCCTGGGTGCGTCCATTGCACTCAGGTACGAGGCTCCAAAGGCCGATCCATTCCAGGATCGTCTGGTCCGTCCGGTTCTTGCCGCCGAAACCCATCCATTCTCTGTACAGGACATGGTCGGGATGGATCGAATCTCCGACCCCCAATGCTCACCCGACGGAAAGTGGATCAGTTTCGTTCTACGGACGACGGATCTCGACGCCAATCGCGGCCGGACCGATCTCTGGCTGATCGGGAGCGATGGAGTTGGATTACGCAGACTGACCTCGCACCCCGCTGACGATTCCAACCCTTGCTGGTCTCCCGACAGCAGGAGCATCTGGTTCCTCTCCTCCCGGGCCGGCTCGTCACAAGTCTGGCAGATCTCCGTGGATGGCGGGGAGGCTGTTCAGGTGACCAAGCTGCCGCTGGATGTGAACAACCTGAGCCTCTCACCGGATGGCACACGAATCGCGTTCAGTCTGGAAGTTTTCCCCGACGCGAAAACGATCGAAGCGACCAAGGATCGACTGGACGCCGAAGCCCGAAGAAAGTCCACGGGCAGGATCTATGATCAGCTCTTCATCCGCCATTGGGACACCTGGACCGATGGACGGCGCAATCACATCTTCACCATGCCGGCCGGGGGCGGGACTCCAGTCGATATCATGCAAGGAATGGACGCGGACTCGCCATCCAAGCCCTTCGGCGGCACGGAGGAGTTCAGTTTCACTCCGGACGGGCAATCGATTGTTTTCACCGCGCGTGATGCCGGCCGCGCCGAAGCCTGGTCGACCAATTTCGATCTCTTCCTCACCGGCGTCGACGGCAGGGGAAGTCGCCGAAATCTGACCGGCGAAAATCCGGCATGGGACACGACTCCTGTCTTCTCCCCGGACGGGAAGACGATGGCCTACCTGGCCATGGCCCGAGCGGGATTCGAAGCCGACCGATTCCGTATTCTCTTGCTGTCATCAGAGGGTGGAAGGCCACGCATACTCACCGAAAAATGGGATCGCTCCCCGGATAGCCTGGCGTGGTCGTCCGATGGTCGCACGATCTATGCCACGGCCGAGAATCTGGGCCAGAAATCGCTATTCGCCATCGACGTGGAGACCGGAAATCCGAGGACGGTCGTCCTCGACGGGACCGTGAATTCACCGAGAGTGGCGGTATCGAACGCCGATGCGCGAGGTGGATCAGAACGGATTGTATACGGACTCGATACCTTGACCTCGCCGGTGGAGCTCTTCTCGGTCAGACCGGATGGCCGCGACGTGCGACAGCTTACCAACGTCAATCGGGAGAAGGTTGCGGCTGCGCGGATGGGCGAGGCCGAGCAATTCACTTTCAAAGGCGCCCAGGATGAAACCATCTATGCCTATGTGGTGAGACCGGTGGACTTCGACCCGGCGAAGCGATATCCGGTGGCCTTTTTGATCCACGGCGGCCCGCAGGGATCATTCGGCAACCACTTCCATTATCGATGGAACCCGCAGGCTTATGCCGGCGCCGGTTACGCAGCGGTCATGGTCGACTTTCATGGTTCGACCGGATACGGCCAGCGATTTACCGACTCTATCAGCAACGATTGGGGCGGCAAGCCGTTCGTCGATCTGCAGAAGGGACTCGCGGCGGCGCTGGGTCGCTACCCGTGGATGGACGGCAATCGCGTTGCCGCCCTGGGCGCCTCCTACGGCGCCTATATGATCAATTGGATCGCAGGCAATTGGCCCGACCGGTTCCGATGCCTGGTCAGTCATGACGGTAATCTCGATGAGCGGTTTGCTTACTACGGAACCGAAGAGCTCTGGTTCCCCGAGTGGGAACATGGCGGCACGCCCTGGGACAATCCCGCGGGCTATGAGAAGCACAACCCACAGAGCATGGTAAAGAACTGGAAGACCCCGATGTTGGTGATTCACGGCGGCCAGGATTTCCGCATCGTCGATTCAGAAGGCATCGCCGTATTCACGGCACTCCAGCGGCGTGGGGTTCCCAGCAAGTTCCTCTATTTCCCAGACGAGAACCATTGGGTGCTGAAGCCGGCCAATTCCATTCAATGGCACGAAACGGTTATCGACTGGCTCAACCGGTGGACGAAATAGTCTCGGCGGGTCGCCGGGGCGGGAACAACTGTCATTAGAGCGTGAGTTAATGCTACCCTTTCCAGTTTGAACCTGAACGGGTTGGAGCCCGGCCCCCGGTCTGACCGGAGTTCGGACGTATGTTACGCACCAGCGGGTTTGGTGCTTTGACGGTGAGAGGTCCTTATTTTTCATATAGGTAGGAGTAAACGGATGTTGGAAAGCCATTGGAACGAAATGCCCCTTCCCGCTGAACTAAAGGAGATTCTGGCCGCTTGTCCCGGATTTGCCGTGCCCCGCGACCGGCGCACGATCCTGGATTTGGCGCTAGGAGGAGACGGTTTCCACGATGTCTACGAGGTGGCCTACGATGTGCCGGGCATGGGCCGGGTTGTCGAGGCGACGGTAACGCGGTGCAGGAACGGATTGGCCATCAACTACACCGATCCGGAGATGCGGCGCCGCGACCCGGACTGTATGCTGGTGGCAGATGAGGGACCGTCGGACAAGGAGCGGTTTATCGGTCGCTTCGGCGAACCTTTCGATCCTCTCCGCAGGGAGACGTTCGCCTGGCTGTCCAAGCAGGAGCTCATCTTGCTGCCGCTGTATACCGGCGGCCGGGAGTGGGGCTATGAAATGCTCTTGGTCGCGCCGCGAAACGCCGCCTTCTTCGTCGGCGCGCTGGCGGACTTGCAGGAGATGATGTCCGACGAGGTGGTCCCCCTGAACTTCGAGCCGAAGGCGATCATCTATCTCGCGCCCCCGTTCCGGCACACGCACTTCGAGGGCAAGCAGATCGTCGTTCATAATCGGCACGCCGCCCTGCACGAGATTTTCGCATTCAATCTCTATCCCGGGCCGAGCGCCAAGAAAGGAGTCTACGGCGTGCTCATCCATCAGGGAGAGAAGGAGGGTTGGCTCACCGCCCACGCGTCAACGGTTCAGGTCGCCACGCCTTATGACAATGTGGTTACCATTCTTCACGAGGGCGCCAGCGGCGGCGGAAAGAGCGAGATGCTTGAACCCATCCACCGGGAACCGGACGGCCAGATTCTGATGGGTCGAAACCTGGTGACCGGCGAGAAGCGCACCCTTACGCTTCCGCGCGCCTGCGCGTTGAGTCCGGTCTCCGACGACATGGCGCTCTGTCACAATTCGCTGCAGAACAGCGACGGGAAGCTGGTGGTGATGGATGCCGAGAATGCCTGGTTCCTGCGGTTCAACCATATCACCCACTACGGGACCGATCCCTATTGGGAAGGGCTGTGCTGCCATCCCAAGGAACCGCTGCTGATGTTGAACCTCGACTGCCGGCCTCAGGCAACCTGTCTGATCTGGGAGCATATCGAAGATGCCCCGGGACAACGTTGCCCCAACCCCCGCGTCATCATGCCTCGCCGGCTGGTGCCCAACGTGGTCAATGACCCGGTCTCTGTAGATATTCGCAGCTTCGGTATCCGGACTCCCCCGTGCACGCTGGAGAATCCGAGCTTCGGAATTTTCGGCTTGCTCCACATTCTGCCTCCGGCGCTGGCCTGGCTCTGGCTGCTTGTGGCGCCGCGCGGGCATGCTAACCCTAGCATCACTGATTCTGATGCCCTTAATAGTGAAGGCGTGGGATCCTTCTGGCCTTTCGCCACCGGCCGGCGGGTTACCCAGGCGAACTTGCTCCTCCGGCAAATTCAGGCCACTCCTCGAACCCGGTACGTGATGATTCCCAATCAGCACGTCGGCGCTTGGGTGACCGGATTCATGCCCCAGTGGCTGACCCGGGAGTACCTGGCTCGCCGCGGTAGCGCCCGGTTCCGCCAGGATCAGATTGTTCCTGCCCGGTGTCCGGAACTCGGCTATGCCATGCGTACGATGCAAATCGAAGGCACGATCGTTCCCCACTGGTTTCTTGAAGTGCAGACGCAACCGGAGGTCGGCGAAGAGGGTTATGATCTCGGCGCGCAAATGCTACGCGAGTTCTTCCTCCGGGAATTGCCCCAGTTCTTGGAAGACGACCTCGACCTCCTGGGGAAGAGGATCATCGAATGCTGCTTGAGCGGCGGTTCGCTAGAAGATTACGCTGCCCTCATTCCACAGGACATTTACGTGCGTGAGAATGACTCGCTTCGAATGCGAAGGGCAAGATCGTCCGGCCTCGTTACCGTGCCATGACGGAGCCAGCCGGTTAGCCGCTACGTTTGGGAACCGGGGAAGTGGGGAGGCGGGGAAGTGGGGAAGTGGGGAAGCGGGGAAGTGGGGAAGCGGGGATAGAATCCACGAGCCAAAAAGACGCTCCGACCTGAGAGTTTTGCACTGCCAAGCCCAACTAGCCTCTGCACTCCGCCGGGGCGGCCTTGAGGCCGCCCCCTGGAGTTTGTACACATTTCGTCCAACCCCGACGGGGTTGTGGCTTAAAGCCCAGGGTTGCCGCCATGCGGCTACCCTGGGAAGGCAAAGGGATGTGGCGAACCCTGCAAAGGT
>JACQTD010000304.1 GCA_016210985.1 Acidobacteriota bacterium | reverse complement strand
TCTCGGTCCAGATCGTCTCACCCTGCAAAAATTCAACCTTGAGGTCCGCACCCTCAATGGCTATCGTCTGGCGCTCGGTCGAGCGTAAGTGCATCTCGATCCGGCGTGCAGCTTCATTGTACAAGGCGACGTGTTCAAACCGGGCCAGGTCGAAATGGCCGTCGAGCTCCCGATTGATTCGCGCAAGCAAGTTGAGATTGAACGCGGCCGTGACCCCCAGCGGGTCGTCGTAAGCGAGATGCATCCGCCAGACTTCCTTGACCAGGTCGGTCCCGAGCAGCAATCGATCGCCCACGCTCAGTATGTCGCGAACCTTTCTCAGAAAGTGCTCGCCGGCGTCACGGTCGAAATTCCCGATGGTGCTTCCAAGGAAAAGCACGAGCAACCGTTCGTGCTCGCGGCGCCGGCCCGCGACGGCGACCAAACCATCGGTGTAGGAGCGCTCGAACCCGACAATACTCAAACACTTCATTTGACCGAGCTCGATCGCGCATTGGGCCAGCGCGGAGGGCGAGATCTCGATCGGATAGTAGGTCGTCGGTTGTCGCCGGCAGAGCGCTTCGAGAATCCAGCGCGTTTTCTTAGCGGAACCGCTCCCCAACTCGGCCGCCAGAACCGGCGATCCGATGCGATCCACGATCTCCTCCGCATGACGCCGCAAGAGCCGTTCATCGGCGCGTGTCAGCCCATACTCAGGAAGGACGGAAATGACTTCAAACAGCGTTGAGCCTACCTCGTCATAAAAGTACTTGGATGGAAGCTCCTTTTGCCCGGGCTTGCTCAAACCGCTGCGGACATCAGCCGCAAACGGGGTCGTCGTGCCCGCGGATATTGTTTGCGTGTCGGTTCGCTTTAAGAATCGCACGAAGCCTCGTCAGTTCTCCACGCATCGGAACGTGGCGTACGCAAATGGATAGTGAGGCTGGAACCAGTTCCTGAATGACGGGCGCAGGAGCGAAGCTGCTGTGCGCGCCGAGCCGCCCTTCATCACGTAATGCCGGCCGTCGAAAAAGTCCGCCGAGTAACCCGGGTAGAAAGGGAAGGGTTCAAATCCGGGCAGGGGCTCAAAAAGCGTCGATGTCCACTCCCAGCCATTGCCCACCATCTCATGAACACCAAACGCGCTGCCTCCGGCCGGATGGGAACCCACCTCGGTTGGAAACCAGGAATCAAAGTCGAAGTTTCCACGAGCCGGCGAGGGCGGGTCGTCTCCCCAGGGATATCTTCGCTCCCTTCCATCGGGCGTGCCCAGGGCCGCCCGATGCCACTGAGGCTCCGAAGGCAGCGACTTTCCCTGCCATCGGGCATAGGCCGCGGCCTCGGCATGACTGACATACACCGGCCAACCGCCGGGCATTGGAATCTCTCCGAAGAGGGTACGATAGGTCCAAGCCTGGCCTCGGGAAACCCAGAACGCAGGGTGCCGGATGAGATTCAGGTTCAACCATCTCCAGTCGTCCTCGGACCAGAGACCCCGGTCCCGGTACCCGCCGGCTTGCACGAATTCCAGGTAGTCGTTGTTGGTTACATCGTAAGCGTCGATCGCGAAGCCGGGAACATCGACCTCGTGAGCCTGGTACTCATTATCCCATCCGAACTGACCGGCCCCTCCGGCTTCAAGTCCCAGGGTCACGCGACCCCCGGGTATTTCAATGAGGCGGGGCACAACCCGTCTGCCGATTTCGGTCCGCGCGGCGGGGCCCCGGAGTTTATGCTCCGCGGGCAGTTGGTTAAGGAGATACGTGAGGGTTTCCGCATGCATCAGCCGGTGTTCTATCGATACGTGAAATATCATCCCGCCTTCGACGAAGGGCTGATCGGAATCGGCTAAACCGGTGCGCTCGAGGCAGGAATCAACGGCGAGTCGAGCCTGTCGATTGTAAGCGACGATCTCTTCGACGGCAGGCCAATCGCTCGGGCTATCGGAGGGGAGCTGCCCGTTCGTCGGGTCGATGCCGAAGGCAAACAGCCGATCAAAGGGTTCGTTCCGGGAAGCGCAATCGAATGCCGTCCGGCACACCATATTGAAATCGAAGGCTTCGACATGCCCGAGATAGAAGATGAGACGATGCCGCTCCGCGATCGGACGGTCATGGAGCGCTTCCCGACTGACCAGACGGAAGATTTCGTCCGTTTTATCCCGTGCTGACTTCAGGCGGATGCCGAGTTCTTCCCGCACCATGCGGTCCACGCTGGCTCGAGCCGTAGGCATAGGCCATCTTAAGCCGTCTCCGGCCGCATCCATCATTGAACCAGGGCCGGGTGACGCCGTTGGAGGACCCTGTTTACGGCCAGAAAGCCGGAAAGTCAATGCAGATGCGTCGGGTCCCGGAAGGCGGAACGCCGGGAGTCCCCGGACCGACTGAGGGGCGGCCCGGGAACGGAAAGTCAATTCTTGATCGGGTACTTCGGACGCGGTGGGAGGGACTTGTAGGATTTCAGTCCATCCATTACCAGTTCAAGGGCCTTTTCGAGTTGGGGATCCTCCCCCCGGGCGACCCGGTCCGGACGTTGGTCCACCACTACGTCAGGATCCACTCCGTAATTCTCCACGACCCATTCCCCTCCGTTGTCCGGCGACCAGAACCCCACCTCAGGCGCCGTCACCGAGCCGCCATCAAGCAGAGGAATGCTCCTCGAAATCCCGATGAGACCTCCCCATGTTCGGGTTCCCACAATCGGCCCGATCTTCTCCCGTTTGAAGAACCACGGGAATGCGTCTCCGCCGGAACCCGCCATTTCGTTGACCAACATCACCTTCGGTC
>JACQTD010000303.1 GCA_016210985.1 Acidobacteriota bacterium | reverse complement strand
CTCAAGGAGAGTCGTCCCAACCTGATCATCGCCCAGTTCTGGCATATTCCCTGGCCGAATCGGGATACGATGCGCGTCTTCCCCTGGAAGCAGGAGTTGCTCGACGGAATGCTGGGGAACGACCTGCTCGGATTTCATCTCCGGTACCATTGTCAGAATTTCATGGACACGGTGGACCGTGGCATCGAGGCCAAAGTGGACTACGAGCGCTATGAAATCACGCGTGGCGGAAGGGCGACGGCGGTGCGACCCTTCCCGATCAGTATCGATTTCGAGGATCACATCGAGATCGCCTCAGGTCCCGGGGTTGATTCGGAGATGGATCGATGGCGGCGGCGATTGGGTTTCAACGACGAACTGCTGGGTATCGGGATTGATAGGATCGATTACACCAAGGGCATCCCCGACCGGTTGGTTGCGCTGGACCATCTCCTCAAGGACCATCCTGAATACCGGGAACGCCTCGTTTTCGTACAGATCGGCGTGCCCAGCCGGGTTCACATCCGGCAGTACAAACAGCTGGACGACGAGATCGAAAACCTGATTGAACAGATCAATTGGCGGTGGAGCACCGGCGGGTGGCAGCCCGTCGTGCTCGTCAAAGAGCATTGTTCCCCGACCGAGATGATGGCGCTCCATCGACTGGCCGATTTCTGTATCGTCAGCTCCCTGCATGACGGCATGAACCTGGTGGCCAAGGAGTTCGTCAGCAGTCGGATCGACGAGGGCGGTGTACTGATCCTGAGCGAATTCACCGGCGCTGCGCGGGAACTCACCGATGCGATCCAGGTCAATCCGTATGCCTGGGCGGAGATCGCAGGCGCCATCCATCAGGCCCTCACGATGACCGATGAGGAACGCAAGAAGCGGATGCGAAGGATGAGGGAAGCCGTCGCGGAAAACAATATCTTCCGCTGGGCGGGAAAAGTCATCTCAGCCCTGCTCAAGTTTGATTTCCAGGAGCAGGCGGAGTCCGGCATGGGAGAGGGTGCCTCATGGAAAATGCATGGCTAGACCTCCTGTCGTATGGCGGCTTGAATATCCTAGTGCCGCTGTTCGTGTTCCTGGGGACGATGGCGATCGGCTGGGTGGCCAAGCGGGTGTTGTTGAAAATCGCACAGCGGTGGGCGGATCAGACCGTGACCCGGGTGGACAACATCCTGATCGAGGCCATGAAAGGTACGGTCATGTTCTGGGTGCTGATTCTTGGTCTTCACCTTGCGACTCAGTTCTCGCCGCTTCCCGACCGTTTGGCGGCGTTGATCGGCCGCTCGCTGTTGATACTGTTGATTCTCTCCCTTACGACCGTGGCCACGCGAGTGACCGGCAAGCTGGTGAAGGTCTATGGCTCGCAGTTGCAGGGTGCCCTGCCGGTCACCAGCCTGACGCAGAATCTTGCCAGATTAGGCGTGGTTACCGTGGGTGCCATGATCGTGCTGAACCAGCTCGGCATATCGATTACGCCGATTCTTACGGCACTCGGCGTTGGCGGATTGGCCGTGGCGTTGGCGTTGCAGGACACCCTGTCGAATCTGTTTGCGGGGCTATACGTCAGCCTCGCGGGCCAGATCCGCCCTGGAGACTATGTGAAGCTCGAGAGCGGCGAGGAGGGCTTCGTCACTGACATCAACTGGCGGAGCACCACGGTGCGTCTCCTGGCGAATAATCTGATCATCATTCCCAACGCCAAACTGGCACAGGCGATCGTCACCAATTACTACCTTCCCGAAAAGAGAATGTCCCTGTTGATCCCGCTTAGCGTCAGTTATGACTGCGACCCCGATCAGATCGAGGAACTGCTGCTCGAGGAGACCCGGGGGGCCTGCGCGGAGGTCCCCGGACTGCTCGCCGAGCCCGAGCCGTTTGTGCGGTTCATTCCCGGATTTGGGGCATCGTCGCTGGACTTCACCCTGATCTGCCAGGTCGGGGAGTTCACTGATCAGTACCTGGTGCAGCACGAATTGCGCAAACGCATCTTCAAACGGTTCAAGCAGGCCGGCATCGAGATCCCCTTCCCGATCCGCACCGTGTACCTCCGCGATCCCGCCATGAACGCGCCGGGCCGCACGGTCGAGGCGGCGGGTTGAGCCGGGCCGTCTGGAAGCATCGCTCCGAGATCCGAGCGCATTTGCGGCCGGATACGCATCTGCTGATCGGATCGGATTTCGACGGTACACTGGCCCCCATCGAGCAGACCCCGGCGGCGGTGGAGTTGAATCCCTCCAATCGAGAGTTGCTTCAATCCCTCGTCCATCTTCGGAATGTCTCGGTGGCGTTGATCAGCGGACGTGCGCTCGATGACCTGCGGTCGCGGATCCGTGTGCCCGGAGCGATTTATGCGGGGAACCATGGGCTTGAGATCAAGGGCCCGGGATATGAATTCCTGGAACCCACGGCCGCCAGCCAACGTGAAAATTTACGGGCGCTTTCGCGACACCTGGCTATGTCCTTAAGCCACATCGACGGCGCCGAAGTAGAGGAGAAGGGGCTGACCACGAGCGTACATTTCCGGCGGGTTTCTACCAGGGATCGGAAGGAGGTTGTGCGCACCGTTCAGGGCGCTTTCGCCTCCGGAAGTCAGCCCTTCGTGCTGACGACGGGAAAGTGCGTTTATGAAATCCGACCGAGGGTGGACTGGGACAAGGGCGCGGCGGTCCGATGGATCAGCGGCCGAATTACGGCGCCCCGGACGCGCATCATCTATATCGGCGACGACCTGTCGGATGAACAGGCCTTTACGGCCCTCCCTGAAGAGATCACGGTTCGCGTGGGAGAGGCTTCCGTGACGGCTGCACGCTATTATCTGGAGGGTCCCGCCGAGGTGCCCAGGTTCCTCTCCTGGATCCTGTCGCTCAGGACTTCCGGGGCGCTGCTCGCTGGCGGGCGCACTTAGGCCGCTCGTCCTGTCCTCCGGAGTCGGATTTGGGTTTGGAGGGCACCATCCGCCCGCACTGGCGAGGAATCGAAGACATGCCGGATCACCAGCCATTCAAGTTTTACACGGAGCGTCGTCTGGTCGCCCTGACCGGCCTCCGCGCTCGAAACCTCGAGGAACTGCTGAAGGAGGTGGAGCAAGTCCCAGGTTCGTCCATTTTCTATCACACCCACCACCAGTATCTGTCCCAACACTTCGTGAAGCCGCGTTTTTATAACGAATTTGCCCAATGGACGGGACACGCCGTGCAGGAATGGATGCTGGCCGAGAAACTCGGCGCCATCGATCTGCTCTCGTTCACCTCCATCCGCCAGCTCCGGGAAGCTATTCGAACAACGATTGCGACACATCTTGCTCAAGATGACACCCGTTCACGGGAGGCCCCGGCCGGCGAAGACTTCCATTTCTGCAAGTCCAAGAGCTTCGTCATGCCCACCGGGCTGGTCGCGCATAACCTGTCTGACTTCCTCGATAAGTTGCCGCATGTGACCAACATATCCCTGTTCTTCCATTTCCTGGAAGCACGGCTTCGGCTCGAGCGGAAGACGAACGATTTTTCTCAATGGTTGTCCAAAGCGGGACATCCGGGTCTGGGAGCAACGATCGAGGCTCTCGATCCCTACCTCATGACGCTCGATGAACTCAGGAACGAGATCATACGGCTCGGCCAGGCGTACATCGGAGACTGACATGGCCGCTACCCTCGAGGATTACCGGGATGTCGTGGGTCTCGATGTGATCGAAGAACTGCGAATCGTAGCCGCTCACGTAAAACACCGGCGGTTGCAGAACATCAATTCCACCTCCGTGGGCGGCGGCGTCGCGGAAATCCTCACACGTATGGTTCCCCTACTCCGGGAGCTGGGCATCGAGGCCAGCTGGGATGTGATTAGGGGGGACGAGGCCTTTTTTCAGGTTACCAAGGCCTTTCACAACGCGCTTCACGGCCGGGTGGAGGAGATCACGGCCCAGATGTTGGATCACTATCGCGCAACGACCGCGTCGAATCTTGCGCAACTCAACCTGGACGGCGACGTCATTCTCGTGCACGACCCGCAGCCGGCGGGTCTCATTCTCCGCAAGCGCGAAATCGGCCGGCACTGGATCTGGCGCTGCCACATCGACGTTTCGACGCCGGACCCACGAGTATGGAATTTCCTGAAGCCCTACATCGAAGAATACGACGCCGCCATTTTCTCGACTCCGGGCTTCGCGCAGCACCTTTCCGTGCCGCAGTACATGGTCACGCCGTCCATTGACCCGCTCAGCGAGAAGAATAAGGAGCTGGAGGAAAGATTCATCGAGGAGGTCCTCCTAAAATATCACCTCGATCCCGACCGGCCTTTGATCACCCAGATTTCGCGGTTCGACCGATTGAAGGATCCCTTGGGTGTCATTGCGGCCTATCGCATTGCCCGCAAGCGGTATCCCTGTCAGCTCCTGTTGGCCGGAGGGGGCGCGAGCGACGATCCCGAAGGGGAGATCGTCCTGCGGGAAGTTCAGGAACAGGCGGCTTCGGATCCCGATATTCACGTTCTCCTGCTGCCGCCATTCAGTGATCTCGAGATCAATGCGTTAGTACGGGCCTCCACCATCGTCATGCAAAAATCGATCAAAGAAGGTTTCGGCCTGACGGTCAGCGAAGCCCTTTGGAAAAAGAAGCCGGTGATCGGCGGAGCGGTCGGAGGCATCCGGCTCCAGATTATCGATGGGGTGACCGGCTTTCTCGTCCACTCATCCGAGGGGGCGGGTCAGCGGGCTTTACAGCTGCTGGCCGATCCCGACATGGCCAGGCGGATGGGGGAGGATGGGCACCAGCACGTTAAGCAGAACTTCCTACTGACCCGCCACGTGAAGGACTATGTGCTCGTCATGATGGCCCTGGAGCACCCGGACGAGGACGTCGTCCATCTGGAATAGACGGCGCAGGTCCCGGGTGGACCGTGAAACCTTCTATGCCCGAACCCCGGTGGCTGGCCCGATTCCGCGACGGATTCGCCCTTAGGATGGGCGTTCAATTTGAGCGCAAGGAAGAGATTTATGTCGATCTGCTGCAGTCCACCAGCCTTCTGGATATCGATTATTGGCTTCAGATCCTGCTGTCGGCTGGAATCGCGACCCTGGGGCTGACCCTGAACAGCCCGGCCGTGATCATCGGCGCCATGCTTATCTCTCCACTCATGGGACCCATACTCGCAGGGGGCCTGGCGCTGGCCACGGGCGACATCATCCTGGGCTTCCGAGTGGGGTTGAATCTGCTCTTGAGTTGCCTGGTCGCTGTGACTTTCTCCATGCTGCTGGTTGGTTTTCTCCCTTTCAAGGAAATGACCAATGAAATTGCCGCACGCACGCAACCCACGACCCTCGACCTGATCGTGGCGCTTTTTTCCGGATGGGTGGGATCGATTGCCATCTGCAAGCAAACGAAGGGTGTGGTGACGTCGATCCCGGGTGTGGCCATCGCGGTCGCATTGATGCCCCCGCTCGGCGTCGTCGGCTACGGACTCGGTCTGGCCGTAAGCCTCGAGGCGAGCCGGGGCCTGCACGTGGCCTGGGGCGGCGCGCTCCTCTTCCTGACCAACCTCGTAGCTATCACGTTCACGGCGATGACCATCTTTCTCGCGCTTCATCTAGATACCCCCCAGGTTAAAGCGCGTGTTTACGCGTGGCATGAGCACGACCCAGAGAGCGTGTGGGCCTGGAGGGCCATCGAGCGGCTACGCATTTCGGAAAAGGTGCACCGGATCGGTTCCCTGCCCGCACGGGTACTCATCATCCTCTTCACGCTTCTGCTCATCTCGATCCCGCTCGGCCGGTCGTTGAACCAGCTTAAGCAGGAATACGCCCGGAAGGAGCAGGAGACCCGTATGAAGGCTTCGGCCACCGAGCTTTGGCGGCAGTACTTTGGTACCCTACCCGACGGCCAGCCCAGATCCTACATCGACGATTTTTCAGCTCGGGAGGAGAAAGGCAGGCTCACCTTATATTTGCGTGTATTCACGAGTCGACCTTATACCGCAGATGAAAAAGTCGAATGGACACGTCTCGTGGCTGCCCAAATGGGCCGGCCGATCGACTCGATCGAGCTTCAGCTGGTTGAAATCCCTACAGCCTCCGGCGAGATTGCAACCCTCACCCGTGAAGATCGTCGCCGCGAGACGCCGCCCTCGGTGACGCAACTGCGGACAGACCTCCTCCATAGCTTCGACCGGGCACTTCAAAGTCTCCGGCTCCCCCCCGCCGCGAAGCTCCTCGACTACGACATGGTGGCCAGGAGCACGGCGCCGATGCGCCTGGTGGTACGGTACCTCGGTGAACGCGATATCGATTCGGATGCGGAGATGCTGATTGCGGAAGATGTGCGGATCCGGCTTGCCGACCCGGACGCCTCGGTGAGTCTCGAACGAATCCCGCTCGTACTCGGCGAGATCACCTTCCGCCGTAATCACGAAGAACTGCCGGCGACGGCGATCCGTCTGCTGGATCGGGCGGCTGGACTTCTCCGGCAACATCAACGGTTGCATCTTGAGATCATCGGGGCCGCACACGCTTCCGAACGGGAGAACATCGCGCAGGAGCGGGTACAGGCAGCGGTCGATCACTTCACCGAAAAGTGGAAGATCCCGGCCAACCGGATCAGCACCAAGACCGAAGCGTCCCCGGACCGCCGTTTAATGCTCCGATTTGAGATACCGGAATCGGCGCCCTGATCGTTACACGCAACGTCAACCTGGCACTGGAGCTGCGTTGGTTCGCACCGGGAAGTTCTCCGGCACCCGACCGTCAGCCGAGAATGACCGCCTCGTCCGACTGTCCCCCCTCCGACCCAAGCGTTCGCTGCTCCTCCCTGAAGAGTACCTTCAGAAGCGGGGGCGCGATCATCGTGGTCATGATGGCCATGAAGAGCACAATGCCGTACATCTCATTCGAAATGGTGTGAAGCCCGAGGCCGATCTGCGCTACCACGATACCGACCTCACCCCGAGGGGCCATCCCGACCCCAACCTGAAGCACCTCCTTCCATTTCTTCCCGAACATGGCGGCTCCACAGCCCACGACCTTGCCGAATAACGCGGCGGCGGTGACGATCACGGCCAGCCAGATTACCTGGGTTGAGAGAAAGCTCTCCACTTGCAACTGCATACCGATATTCACCAGGAAGAATGGGACAAAGAACTCCATGACCGCCTCGGATCGATGCAGCAACCCGGTGTCGCGGCTCTCGGCGGCGAACATCATCCCCGCGAGAAACGCGCCGATGATCGCCGCAATGCCGATGCGGCTGGCCACAACCGAGAGTCCCAGGCAGGTGATCAGGGCAAAATGGAAGTGGGACTCCTTGAGGCGGAGGTTCTGAACCCGGTGGCTGACGCGAGTCACCACCCGCCCCCCCACGATCGCGACGAAGGCGGTGAACCCGATGGCTAAGCCGGCGGTAATGCCGATCTGGAGATAGTCAATCCCTCCCTCGGCCAGGCTGCTGACGACGGCCAGGACGATCAGCCCCAGGACGTCATCGATGACCGCGGCTCCGAGAATAATGCGGCTCACCTCCAGGTGGAGCAGACCCATGTCTCCCAGCACCCGGGCGGTGATGCCCACGCTGGTTGCAACCATGGCCGCGCCTACGAAAATCGACTCGATCTTGGAATGGTCGCCTAACCAATCATAGCCCAGCCATTCCATCAGCAGATAGCCAATAAGAAAGGGCACGATGACACCGAGCACCGCGACCGCAAGTGCCCGCTTTCCTACCCTGAACAAGTCCCTCGTCTGAGTATCGAGACCGACCGTGAAGAGAAGGAAGATCACCCCCACTTCCGCGAGCACATTGGTGATCTCCGTCGGCTCGACCCACTTCAAGACGCTCGGACCGATGAGAATGCCGGCGAATATTTCGCCAATTACCGCCGGCTGCCGGAGTCGTTCAAAGAGTTCCGCCATCAACTTGGCGGACGCGAAAATGATAAGCAGTCCGAGAAGTACCCCCTCACCGCCGTGCTGTTCAATCGCCAGTGGGGCCATCAGTTGCTGATCGATCATAAGCTATCAGTTCCGACCGTTCATTCAGGATTAGAAAAATAACAAGCATGATCCTCCCGCTCGCGCGGGACCCCATACTTCGGACGCGGTTGCGCTGCCGCCATGTGTGGGAAGAGCGTTTCACGAGCCGGAAAGATATCAGAATCCCGGCCGTCAGCCACCCGCTCCGGCGGAATTGTGGCCGCCCCGTAAGACCCGGGAAGTTGGAGGGGCGCGAAGGTGGACGCGTTCACCGCGTCCGGCTGCATCGTGCCAAGACGCCGAGGGGCATGCGCCCGCCGCCCGTGAGTCTCTCTCATCCGGCAGGTGGACCCCGCCGGTGTCGGGATATATTCTCTCGCGGGGACGATGGCAAATCGTGAAAGACGGATGGAACGGCTCAAGCGCAGGTGGTATCGCCTGGAGCTGAAGGCCCCTCGGCTGCTTGAGGCTTTGGGGGTGGATGACCGCCACAAGGTGCTCGCGCTGACCCTGATCGCCGGAGCGGTTGGCGGTCTCGCCGCCGTGCTCTTTCATCGCGTACTCGACCTTGCGTTCCTTGAGGACGAGCCGCGCGATGCGCTCCCAGCGTGGCGGTTCGCCTCTGCGGAATGAATCCATTGACAAGCTCGATCGGGCTGCTCCAATAGCTGGGTAACCGCCTCCGCCCAGCCGGCCGGGCCGGGCGAGGCAGGGCGAAACGCGCCGGGGAGCGCGTTTCGCAAGGAGCGGTCGATCATGCCCTCTCTCCGGCAGATCACGGCCGCGAGATCGGCGGATTGCAGCATGGGGAGGTCATTCGGCCCGTCACCGAGGGCCAGGGAATGGACGTGCCGGTATCGTCGCTTCAGTATCCGCAACATCGTGAACACCGCCACCCCTTTGTCCACCGGGCCCGTCAGGTGGTAGAACCGCCCTCCCTTGGTGACCGTCAAACCAGCCTCCTCCAAATGCCTGATGGTACGGCGGACTCGAGAAGCGTCGGTGGTGAGCATCTGAAACGGCTCATCGTACTCCCTGCGGGCCGCCAACCTCGCTTCCGGAAGACCCAGTCCGCACAGCTCGGCGATCTCCTCGACCCGCATGTCACTGAAGCCTCTGATGGGAAGCGCCTCCTTCTCCCGGCCCCGCTTGAGTCGCCGCAGGATCGAAGCATGCGACCAGCCGATCTCCATTACGCGATACCCCCATTTTCGGACGGCGGAAGCCGGCAACCGACCCCTATACTGCAAAGGGAAGAAGAGCGCCGCCCCGTTTTCGACTATGAACGGATCCCGGATTCCGGTTTCCGACTGCAAGGCAAGAAGCTCGCGCCGGGTCTTGCTGGAACAGAATACGACCGGCCAGCGCCTCAACCGCACACGGCGGAGCGCCTCGCGCGCCGGTTCCCACGTGTAGGTCTCGTGATCCAGCAGCGTTCCGTCGAGATCGGTCAGGATGATGAGCCTGGGCGCGGAACCGCCGGTACAGGAATCCGGATTCACGAAGCGTTGTCCTCATTCACCGCCGCCAGCAGTTGATCGAAAAAGTCCGGCAGGGCCGACGTGATGCGGTTCCAATTCGGAATCAGCGGAGCGCCGAGCGGATCTTCGAGAAAACTCGCGGCGGCGATTTTTACGGCGTTCGCGAATGCCGCGACGGCCGTCTCCTCGAGATGCCGGTCGAAGCGTAAGCCGTTGATCAGCGCATCCGCGTGGTAGCGATTGACCGTATCTTCCGCCTGTCGCACGATACGCGCGGAGAGCGTATCGAGAACGCCTCGCGTCAATTGAATGCCCTCGGCCGCCATGGTCCGAAAGAGGTTCTTGGCAATGTCGACGCCCATCTTCGACAAGCCGCGTCCGGGATCGTCGGGGGAGAGATCCTGGTGCTTGTGCTCATAGTTCTCGCAAAGCTCGGCCTGGCAGATCCGCTTGATGGCGCAGTTCCTGTAAACTTCCGCCAGCACCCCCACTTCAAGCCCCCAATCGGAGGGAATCCGGTTGGCCCGTGCCAAATCGGCTTTCATCGAGAACTCCCCCGCCAGCGGGTAGCGAAAACTATCCAGATACCGGAGGAATCCCCGGGGTCCCACGATCTTGATGAGGGACCGGATCAGCGGCGACATCAACAGTCGCGTGACCCGCCCATGCATTCGATCCGTAACCCGGGCATAATAGCCTTTACAGAATTCGTAATCGATATTGGGATTGACCACCGGATAACAGAGGCGGGCGAGCAATTCACGAGTGTAATTCACAATATCGCAGTCATGCAGGGCGATGATATCCGACTGCCGACTCGCCAGCACATAACCGTAGGCCATCCAGCAGGACCTTCCCTTGCCATCCGATCCGGCGGGTAGTCCGTTCTCCTCAAGCAGCGCATAGAGCCGCTGAATGTTCGGCCCGTCATTCCAGATGATCGTCGGTCGTACCGGCAAGGCGCTGAAGAACTCCTTGGCGTGGTGAAACCGTTCTTCATCCGCCCTGGCCAGCGCGACCACGATCTGCTGAAGGTAGCCGACCCCTGCGAGTTCCTGAACAATCCGAGGTAGCGCCGGGCCCTCCAGCTCGGAGTAGAGCGCGGGTAATACCAGCGCGATCGGACGGTAGCGGGAATATCGATACAGTTCGGCCTCGATGCGATCCAGTTGCGTCGGCGCCAGCCGATGCAGCGTGGCAATAACACCCGTCTGGTAGAAGTCAGCCATGGCCACCTCCAAGAATCTACCGGTACCACTCCGGGACCTGCGATCGGCATGCAGATCCAGAGGACTCGAGAGTACGGATGAGATACGACGAAGACGGGAGAACTCAGGTCGGCGGTCGGATTAGTCCTCGAGCCAGAGGGCGGCTGCCGCCCTTAATCCGCTCAAATCCGTCGCAATCCCGTCGGGTCGATCCCACCGGTGAGCGGAGGGAAATCGGCTCGCTTAGGCGGGCTGCGGGATCCCTTCGGATCCCAGCGGGACGTCCGGCGTCGCAGCGGAGAGACGGTGACGGTCGAAGACCAGGAAAAACAGACCGGCTGAAGGCGCTGAACCGTTATCAACCCCTGTGCGGAAGGGGTAAGCCAGCCTCTTGCCTTCCTGGGAATCAACCGAAGATGAAATAGCTCATTCGAAGGACCTCGGCGATGGCCGGACGAAGCGAGGTTATGCACCACCGGGACCGTCGGGTGAAACTCGAGCGGCGGGGCATGAATCATCAGTAAGATGAGCATGTTGGCGTACAGGTGCACGCCTGCCATGAGGCCGATGGCTAATACGCTGCGTAGATCGATGCCCATCCTGGTGTTCCTTAACAATCCACCCGGTTCCGCCATCATCAGGAGCCCGCCTGCGTTGACAGCCTATGCTATGAATCCCGGGCCGAGGTGTCAATTCCAAAGTCTCAGCCGCCATTGACCGTGCGGACATCAGGTAGTGCACCACCCCGTTGCCACCGATTCAGAGTCTCCCGACCACATCGAGCGAGGCCGCGAGGTAGACCGGCTTGGGGTTCAGCGCGTGCTCGCGGAGACACGCCTCGGTGAATTTGATCGCGTGTTCATCGCCGTTCGCCACCGCGCGGTCGATGATCTCATCGCTGGCCGCCTTCGGTGGATCGACATCGTGGAAGGTCGGTAGCAAGCCGAAAACCGAAAAGATCGCCAAGCGACTCCTCCCAAGTGGCCGGCGAAATCGGGGTGACGCGCTCCGGAGGTCCGTCCAGGAGACGACGGTATCGCTGAACCCAGGGGAGTACGGCGTCCGGCCGCTCGAGCGCGACCAGCGCCTCAGCCGCCATCGGCCCGTGATTGGCGAGAAAGCCCTGATACTCGGGTCCGGTCTCCTTCAACAACTCGAGCGCCTGATCGATTGTTCCCGTTCTCATGGTCACCGAGATGAACCACCGGTCTCAGCTTCCGGCCGCGCGCAGTGCCGCGCCGAGCAGCGCGGTTTTCTCATTGAGGATGACGCGAACCGGGATCGATTCCATCAGCGGCTGCAGGCGTCCCTTGTCGGTGAACGCGCTCATGAATTCAGGGCCTTTCAACTTTTCCAGAATCTTCGGCGCGATGCCCCCACCGATCCAAAGACCGCCGGTGGCCATGGTCTTCAGCGCCAGATTGCCGGCTTCTGCTCCGTACAATGACACGAAGATTCCGAGCGCCCTCACGCTGACCGGGCAGGTGCCTTCCAAGGCCGACTTCGAAATCGCGGCCGCAGCGTCTCCTGACGCCCTGGGATCCGAAAAGCCGGCCGAATCCTTTCCTCCCTCTGCTGATTTCAGGAACTCGAAGATGTTGAGCAATCCCGGTCCGGAGACGACCCGTTCCACGCTGACCCGGCCAAAGCGGATTCGTAGGTGCCTGCATAAATCCATTTCAAGGTCTCCACGCGGTGCAAAGTCGGTATGACCGCCCTCGGTGGCGAAGGGCAGGTGCGTCTGACCGTTCCAGTAGAGCGCCGCCTCTCCGAGCCCCGTGCCGGCGGCAATCACCGCCATGTTTCCCTCGGCTTCGGGCGATCCGGCATTTAGCGTGTGGTGCTCCGACGCATCAAGCACTGAGATGCCTTGCGCCATCGCTTCCAAGTCGTTTACCAGCGCAACACGATTGAGCCTCAAACTCCGGGCCAGATCAGCGGCGTCGACGACCCACGGGAGATTTACGGCCTCGCAGCGGCCCTTCCGCACGATTCCGGCCACGCCGAAGCCGGCGAGGTCGATCGTCATCGTGTGCTGCCGGATAAACTTCTCCAGGATCTCCTGCAGTCCCGAGTGCGCGCGACTCGGATAGGTCCGCTCGACCACGGGGCGAGGACGGCCGCCCTTCCATTCAAAGCAAGCCAGCCGGGAGTTCGTCCCGCCGATGTCTCCAGCCAGAATCATTGGTCGTCGTTCTTCCAACGGCGCTCGTCACGCCCCAGCAGGTCGTCGGCTTCCTTAGGGCCCCAAGTTCCGGACGGATAGTTGGGAAAAGTCCGAGGAGGCAAGGCCTTCCAAACGTCCAGCACCGGACCGACCACGCTCCACCCGGCTTCCACCATGTCCGCGCGCTGAAAGAGCGTCGCGTCACCGATCATGCAGTCATAGAGCAACCGCTCGTACCCGGTACTCGATCCGCCTCCAAAATAGTCGGCGTAATCGAAATCCATGTTGACCGCTCCCAGGTTCAGAATCGGGCCGGGCACCTTGGCGCCGAACCGGAGTGAGATGCCTTCGTCCGGCTGAATGTGAAGCACCAGGCGATTGCTGGTGAGATGCTCGACCGGCGTCTTTCGGAACAGCACGAACGGCGCCTGCTTGAACTGAATGGCAATCTCGGTCACCCGCCTGGCGAGCCGTTTCCCGGTCCGGATGTAGAACGGAACGCCGGCCCAGCGCCAGTTGTCGATGCAGAGCTTGAGGGCGACATACGTATCGGTGCTTGAATCGGGGGGCACATTCGACTCGGTTCGGTACGCCGGGACGTACTCATCCCCGATTTGGCCTTCGCCATACTGCCCGCGCACGGTCCGGCTCAGCACCTCTTCAGGCGAGAGGGGCTGAATCGCATGGAGGATCTTGGCCTGTTCATCCCGGACGGCATTGGCTTCGAACGAAATCGGCGGTTCCATGGCCGTCAGACTCATGAGCTGGAACAGGTGATTCGGCACCATATCGCGCAGGGCGCCGGATTGGTCGTAATACCCGCCCCGCTGCTCCACGCCAACGGTTTCGGCCGCGGTGATCTGGATGTGATCAATGTACCGCCGGTTCCAGATCGGCTCGAAAATGCCGTTACTGAAACGGAAGACCAAGATATTTTGAACCGTCTCCTTGCCAAGATAGTGATCGATTCGATAGACCTGCTGTTCTTTCAAGACCTGCTGGATGTCCCGGTTGAGCTGGCGCGCCGATTCGAGATCCCGACCGAACGGTTTCTCGATGATCACCCTGCGCCAGTGTCCGCTCTCCTGCCCGGCCAGGCCGCAGTCTCCCACTTGATGGATTACCCGCGAGAAGAACTCGGGCGCTGTCGCCAGGTAAAAGAAGTAGTTCCCCTTGGTCCCGTGTTCGGCGTCGACTTCCGCCAGTCGCACTTTCAACTTCTCGTAGGTCTTCGGGTCGTCGACATCGCCGGAAAGATAGTGGAGGCGCCGCAGAAACCACTGCCAAAGATCCGGATCCAGTGAACCGGCGACGAATTCCTTGATCTCCTCGCTCAGTTTCTTTCTGAAATCGTCATCGGACATGGGCCGGCGCGCCACGCCGATGATCGCGAACTGTTTGGAAAGCAGGCCTTCCCGTGCGAGGTTGTAGAGCGCCGGAAGGAGCTTGCGCTTGGTCAGGTCCCCGGAGGCCCCGAAAATGACCATTACGCACGGATCGGCCACCTGCCCCGCGCGCTGTCTCTTTCGCTTCGATTCCACCGCCGTCGTCATCGCTTCACCCCCCCGCGGGCCGCTCAAGGTGACCACCGAACTTCTGTCTCATCGCAGAGAGGACCTTCTCCGCGAAGGTGTGATCCTGGCGGGAGCGGAATCGCGTGTAGAGAGCCGATGTGAGGACATCGGCCGGCACCCCTTCCTCAATCGCAGCCATGATCGTCCAACGGCCCTCACCCGAGTCCTGCACGAACCCGGTGTAGTTGGAAAGGGTCGGAGTCTCGAGCAGGGCCATCGCGGTCAGGTCAAGCAGCCAGGAAGAGATTACGCTTCCCCGACGCCATACCTCGGCAATGTCGGGAAGGTGGAGACGGTAACGGTGATCTTCGGGAAGCTCCCTCGATCCTGCATTCCGGAGGATGTCGAAACCTTCGGCATAGGCCTGCATCAGACCGTATTCAATCCCGTTGTGAACCATCTTCACGAAGTGGCCGGCGCCGGGCGGTCCGCAGTAGAGGTAGCCCTGTTCCACCGCATTACCCTCGCCTCCACGGCCCGGCGTGCGCGGGATGTCCCCACGCCCCGGCGCCAGGGATTCAAAAAGCGGGTCGAGGCGCCTGTATGCCTTCTCATCGCCGCCGATCATCATGCAGTAGCCTCGCTCGAGGCCCCAGACGCCGCCGCTGGTGCCGACGTCCAGATACTGAATCCCCTTCTCGCGCAAGGCGCGCGCGCGGCGAACGTCATCCTTGAAGTACGAATTGCCCCCGTCGATGATGGTGTCGCCCGGTTCCATCAGGCCGCCAAGCGCCATCACGACCTTTTCGGTTGGATCGCCTGCCGGCACCATCACCCAGGCCGCTCTTGGCGTGGTGAGTCTGCCGACCAGATCCTCCATGGAACTGCTGCCAACCGCGCCTTCGCCGGCCAATTGTTTCACACTGTCCGGACTCCGGGCGAACACGACGCATTCATGTCCGTTTCGCATCAAGCGCCGCACCATGTTCCCACCCATCCTTCCGAGACCAATCATGCCCAGTTGCATCGTCGTCCTCTCCTTCCAAGTGATCTCACGGAAATGAAGGAAACGGGGAATCGGGGAAGGGGGGAAGGGAGGACGAGAGGGCGAAGGGACATTTCCGCCGCTTCAGTTTTCTAGGTCATCCTCGCTCCTCTCCTCCTCTATTCCCACACGGCTTCACATCCCACGTCCCCGCCTATCCCCTTCCCCG
>JACQTD010000300.1 GCA_016210985.1 Acidobacteriota bacterium | reverse complement strand
GGTCGAGATGCTCAACATGCGGCTCCGGAGAGTCAGTGCTCCGGTCGAACTTCACGAGGCTTATGCGGTGGCTGAAAAGGCGGGAGCACAGCCGGGCCCGGCTCGCCGGTCCTGACCTCCCGAGTGAGATCATCGTCGTCCTGCCTGCTCGTTTGCTTCCCGCGCGGCCTGCTGCAACACCCGGGATATCGGTTCGGGGATCTCAACCGGTTTGCAAGCGCCTCAGCGGGACTCGGTTGCGACACTCTTGACCATCAATACGGCTTCGTACTCTTCCGGATCGATCACGACGTCAGGCTTTGCGGCGGGTCGGAGCGCTACCAGACTGACCTGATATCCTCCGCATTCGGCATCCGCCGGGGCGATACCCGTATTGAGGAGGACGGAAATCAATCTGCCATGGCTGCGTTCCCAATCGATATGGACTTGCCCATTGCCCTGCCATACGCACACCACGCCTTCGGGGCAGCGGGAATCCTGCACCACACGATTGAATTTGAAGCGGAATTGGGTCCCCAGCACGACCGCTTCCCGCCCGGCCTTGAGGATAAACTTCTCCCCCAGTGAGACCTCGATCGGGACCGGCGGGTTCTGACCGCCCATTCCGGTCAGCAGCAGTACCAGTAATACCGTCTTTGTCATGACTCCCTCCCATTGGCTGGGAGCGTCAGTATAATACAATCCTGAGAGGGTGTCCGCCGCGTGCTTCGGTTCTCAGGCGGGATGGGCAATGCAAGACCGGCTGTGGGAGACTAGCCGGCGACTGCACGTGGGGTCCGTGGTCGCCATTCCCGGAAGATAAGGAGAGCTTATGAACTGGTCGCAACGTTTGGATGAGATCCTGCACTATCGGCTCTTTGAACTGGGCCGGCAAGGCATCACCTTGAGTCATCTCCTGCTGGCGGTCATCGCGCTGGGGGTCGCGGCGCTCATCGCGCGCATGATCCGTCGTTTCTGCGCGCGGCGCTTGCCGGTGAGTATGGCGCCCGGCGCCCGTTACACCATCACCCGGCTGTCGCAGGGCGCGGTGTGGGCGGTGGGAATTCTGTTCAGCCTGAAGGCGCTGAATATTGATTTGACTGAAATCGCGCTGGTGGCCGGTGCACTGGGGGTGGGCATCGGGCTTGGATTGCAGAACATGGTGGAGAACTTCGTCGCCGGCGTGGTCATCCTCTTTGCCCAGCCGATCAAGGTAAATGACCGGGTGACGATTCAGAATATCGAGGGCGATGTGGTGGAGATCAATTTCCGTTCAACGACCATTCTGACCAATGACAACATCACCATGATTGTGCCGAACTCTTCCTTCATCAACAGCACGGTGGTCAATTGGTCCCACGGCGATCCTCGCGTGCGCCTTCATGTTCCCGTAGGTGTGGCCTACGGCTCGGATGTGGCCTTGGTCACGGCGACCCTCCTGGAAGCGGCGTCCCGGTGCGATCAGGTATTGAAGGAGCCGCCCTCCTCGGTCTGGTACACGGGCTTCGGCGACTCCAGCCTCAATTTTGATCTGCTGGTGTGGACTAACGATCCTCACGACCATTACGTTTTGCAGAGCCGGCTCCGGTATGAAATCGATGAAGCCTTCCGCCGGAAAGGAATCGAAATGCCATTTCCGCAACGCGACCTTCACATCAGGACCGCGCCCGGCCTTTCTCAAGTATTTCCGAAGGTCTCGACCTCTTAACTGAATCAGGATGATGTCTCCACTTCACCTTCCAGCTGAGCTCGGATACTTTCGCACGAGCCTTGCCAAACGCGGCGGCGGAGTGATAATTCCTCGCAGGCACAGATTTTCACAGCTGGCAAATGGGGGCGAGCTTAGGCAAGGAGGATCCTCGCGTTAATGCCTACGTCGCAACGTCGCCTGACTTTGCGACGAGGTGGTCCTCTCATGAAGACATCGGTCATAAGATACCGGGTTGCGGACTTTCTTAAGAAATATCCGCCGTTCGACGAACTGGCTGAAGCTGATCTGCTCAAGCTGGCGGCCAGCGGCCGGGTGATATTCCACGAGACCGATGAGGAGATCTTTTGTAAGAACCAGCCGAGGAGCCCGGCCATCTGGATCATCCAGCAGGGAAGCGTAAAGATCGTTGACGAGACTCCGGATGGTGAACGACTCAAAGACCTGCTGGGTGAAGGCGACCTTCTCGGCTTGGGCCGCTTTCTGGGAAGCACCACTTATCGGAACACGGCAAGAACGGCCAGCGACGTGATTCTTTACTCGATCGACACGGCCACGTTTGAAGCGTTGGCGGAGAAGAATCCGCATGTCGCGCGTTACCTGGCCGCTCATTTTTCCATCACCGAAAGATACGCCCGGACTGTCGCATCGCCCGTCGCCGGGACTCGGGAATCCCAGGAGTCGGTCAAGACCAGCTGGTTGGACCCGGCTCGAGCAGAGGAGGATCAGGCGTCCCGACCGCTGGCGGCCGTTTCCGCGGGCATCTCGATCCGAGAGGCCGTTCTCGGCTTGACAGGTTCGGGTAGCGACTGGCTGGGAGTGGTGGATGAAAACAGCCGGCCGCTCGGACTCGTCGGAAACAGGGAAATCCGAGCACACGTCGCTGCGGGGAGCGATTCCATCGCGACCAGGGTCGAAACCGTCATGCGCGCTCCCATGCCCGTTGCCACCGCCGGAAGGAGCGCGGCCGACTACTTTCTGCTGATGATGCGGAACCGATGTCGGGCGATCGGCGTGACGGCGGACGGGACGAGCGGAACCACGCTCCTGGAAATCATATCCGATTCGGAACTCTCACTGTTCACCGGCAGCAATCCGGCACTTCTCCACCAGCGCTTGCTCGAAGCCCGGACGGTTGACGAGTGGAGCCGATTGCTCAAACAGGGACGCGACATGCTCGCCGGTGGATTGACCGATGTGTCAACCGTCGATCATGGCGCCGGAGTGGGAAGCGAATTCTTAAAGGCGGCTGCGGAAGCGATGATCCTGGGTGCCGAATCCGACATGGCCGATGCCGGCACCCCTGCCCCTCCGGTGAGTTCCTGCTGGCTGCTTTTCGGCCACGCGGGTCGTGGAGAGACGATCTTCCCCACGCGGCCTGATATCGGGGTGGTGTTTGAACCTGGGCCGGTCCCGGGCGCCGAAGCCTATTTTGCCGGATTGTTGAGAAGGGTGGAGGCCTCGTTCGCGGGTTGTGGATTGCGCACGCCCTCCGATTCATTGGGTACGAGTGAATTCCTTCGATGCCGCACGACGGCGGAGTGGAAACGGTTCTTCGAATCCTGCATCATGGATCCGATCGACAATTCCACTTACCGGGTACGCACCGTGTTCGATTTTCAAGCGCTGTGCGGCGAGTTGGACCTGGCGCGCGAATTGACCGATCACATCGTCTCGGCGTTAGGAAGGAGCGATACTTTTGTTCCCATCCTGGCGAACGACACCATGTCGAGCCTGCCGCCGCTCACTTTCTTTCGCGGGCTGGTCGTCGAGCTCGACGGTGCCGAACGGGACGCGCTCGACCTTGAAGCCACAGCGCTGGCGCCCATCGTCGATGCGGCCAGGGTCTTCGGGTTTCTCACCGGCAACACCGGGGTCACGAGCACGTTGAAACGCCTTGAAGCGGCCGCCGCGGAGAGGCTGGAGGATGCATCGGTCCTCGAGGAGGCTGCCCAGGCATTCCGGATCGCCGCGTATCAGCAGGCCGCAGCCGATTTTCGAGGCGACCGGCCCGGGACCCTGATTTCGCCTTCGTCGCTCAGCAAGTATGACCGGCGCCTGCTCAAGACCGCGTTCGACTCGATCCAGCGACTTCTCGAATTGACCGCCAGAGCCTCCTTTTGAATCGGGCAGCGACCGATGACCACGCCGGAACCCGTTTCACCTATCCAGCGTTATCTCGCCGCTTTCAAAGATACCTGGACCGATCAGACTCCGTCGGAGCAGGTTCGATTTGTCGCATTGGATACCGAAACGACCGGACTTGACCCCAGAACTGACCGGTTGATCACGATCGGGGCGGTCGCGGTGAAGGGAGGCGAAATCCTCCTTGACGACGCCTTTGAAGCCATGCTGAAGGTCGCCTACAACAGTTCATCGGTGACGGTACATGGCATCACCCGGGACGAGGCTCGTGAGGGGACCGACGAAGTCGAGGCGCTGGAGGCCTTCCTCGGTTACCTTCGCGACGGCGTGATTGTGGGTCACCACATCGGCCACGACGTGGAAATGTTGAACCGTGCCGGTGAACGACACTTCGGGATTCGAATGCTCAATCGGTCACTCGATACGATGGACCTCACGCTTCACTTGAAAGACGACGGCGCGATCCTTCCGCAATCCGAGATCACTAATTTCTCCCTCGATGGCCTCTGTGAATGGTTCGGCGTCGAACCTCATGATCGGCACACGGCCGGCGGTGACGCCTTCATCACGGCGCAGATCTTCCTCCGGCTCCTGCGGATCGGCCGAAAGTCGGGACGCGCTACCCTGGGAAGGCTGGCTGAATCGTATCCGACTTCATAGTCTATAGAACGATATTGGAACCGTAACCGTGGTTTGGGCGTCCATCGTGCACGGGAGGCTTCGATATGAATTATAGCATGGTGCTTTACGCCGGCTGGATCATTGCCGGGATGACGCTCCCGCAGCAGGAGCTCGACTCCCGAATCGATAACCCCAAGATCGATATGGCAGGTTTCCTTAGAATCTCCGGGGAGGCCGCTGAACATCGCGAGACACGCCGGATATCGGAGGACGATTTCATCCGGATGAGCCGTGAACCGGACACGATTATTTTCGACTCGGCGGTCGGGGCTCCAGCCGGGGGCGAGTTCGGACCGGCTGGATGCCTAACCGGTGGAGGGGACGGCCAGGCAACACCGGCGCGCTACTTCGGCCTCTGCGGGGCTGAGGTCCTGACCGAGCAGGTTCCCCGCCTCCATCCAATTGCGCGTCACCGAAACTTGCGCCTCGGGTTCCTGCAGACCGAGTACAATCTCAAACATGCGCGCGAAACCGTAAACGTGGTCCTGCGGCGCAATGATCACCATCGGCATGCCGGCAAGCGTAGCGCTCACTCCCGCATGTTCTCTGGCCAGTTCCCGGGCGTCGCTGGATGGAAATGACGCGGCCGGGGAGAGGTGGCTGGTATCGACCACATGAGCTCTCATTCGAGCGCTTGCCGGGTCCGATGCGCACCTCCTGCGCATCTCCACTGCTTCCCGTTCGTTTGCATCGCCCCAGTAGCAGGTCACGAGAAGTCTAAGATCGGAGATCATGAAGTAGGTAGTGCTCATTTCAATCCTCCAGCGCTAAATCTCTATCCAAGCACAACTCCAAGCGCCGTGAAGATCAGTCGGACCTGCCAGCACCGGGTCGGTTCAGCTTTGTTACATCGGCCGGGGATTCATTTCTCCTTTGGCGATTCTTAAAGGCGAAATTTCCCTCCGGCGTTAACCCTCCGCATCCAGCCCTAAGTCTCCTGCAGAGAGGGCGAACCTGAGAATTAGTCTACTATCCCCGCCCTCAAACCAGGGACACCTTTGGCAGTTTCGATACTTTACAGGCCTCTATTATACCTCAATACCCAAAAAAGGACAGCTCTTTTTTCGGCCGGCGGCTGATGGCCTTCTTGGTCGTCGCCTACGACCACAACAATCACTAACTCAAGTGTTTCCAGGGTATTGCTCCAATTGTTTCATCGCTTGTGGCTTTTCAGCGATCTCTCGCTTAGGATTCAGGTGTGCATCGAGGATAGGTTAAAATGTGAGAGAGGATCATGAATGGAATGCGCCGGTTATCGACCTTGTGGAATAGAGGAGTCGCTTGCACGTTGGCCACTTCCTGCTTGTGGCTTGTCAGCGCCTACGGTCAGACTCGCACCGCGCCCCGTGCGGCGCCGGACGTCCGTGTCCTCGTCGGCGATGTTACCGACAAGCGCACCACCGGCCAGTTTTTCGCCGAGTGTGAGGTCGAACTCAAGATCATCGGAGATGCCGTCGCGGATTCGATGGGACTGCGCGCGGTGAGGGTGCTCTCCGCCGTGGACGACACGGGTCGCGACTTGATCAAGGAGGATGAGGACTCCTCCTCTTCCGGATCGATGAATGAAGAGGCCAAGAGCAGCCTTGAAAAGACGATCAAACTGAAGAATCCGGCGCGGGGCGCCAAGTTCATCGAATCCATCAAGGGTGAGGTCGAGCTGCTGCAGCCGACGGTCGCCAATGGCGGCGTCGTGGTCGAAAAAAACTTCATGGCACGGGCAAACCAGCCGCTGTCGTCCCCGGGGCTGAAGAAGTGGAAGCTCCAGGTGACCTACTTCACGAAGGAAGGATTCGAGGTCAAGAAGAAGCAGTATGAGCAGCAGAAGGAAGCGGAAAAATCCGACGCCGGAGGGCAATTCGGCAAGGCGCTGGCGGAGGCCTTCGGCAGCATCTTCAGCGGATTCGCCGACGACAATGATGAGAACAGCCTGAGGTTTGTGATCGACGACCCCGATGGGCGACTGGCCGGGTTGTACTTCCGGGACGGCAAAGGCAGGGCTATCGATTCCCGCAGCCACTCCCGCTCGGGAACCTTTCATAGTTACAGTCTCGAGGGCGGGATTCCGCCGCCGGACTCCCAGTTGATCATTTACGTGGCTACGCCCGAATCCTTGAAGGTCGTTCCCTTCAAGGTCGACAGGATTCCGCTGCCTTGATCCTGGAACCGCACGTGCGGAACGCATCCGCACCCCGGACTTCCAGCGTGCCGTAGTGCGAAGGGGAATATTGTGGTCGAGGATGAGTTCAGCAGCGCGGGGGGCATGCAAGATGCGCGTTTTTTGCGTCCGTTCCGGACATGCGGTCCCAGGAGGCTTAGATGAAGTCCTTTAACTGCAGGCGTGGCGGCCTGGTGCTGATGTTATCGTTGTTTTCAGGTTTCTCCGGCTCGGTGGAGGCCGGTCAGGAAAGCAGGCAGGCCGGTCCTCCGGCGGCGCAGAAGGCAGAAGCCGACAAGCAGGCCGCGGCGCCCAGAACGTTGCCGACGTCGAGGCGTGAAGCTGCGATCATGGATTGGGAGCAGGCCAGGGCATGGACCAAAGCTTACCTCGACGCCATGCCCGCCGAGCACTATGGCTTCAAGCCGGTACCGGAGATACGAACATTCGCCGAACAGCTCCTCCATGGCTCACAAAGCACCTTCTCCCTGGGCGCGCTGGCGACCGGACGGGACAATCCGTACGCTGGCAAGGAATTCCACGAGGAGAAGCCCCTGCAGCAAAAGATCGCAGCAACGGAACGAGTCGTGGAGGCGTACACCTTCGTCATCGACGGATTAAAAGGCACTACGGACGAAAAGCTCAATGAGATAATTCCCGCACGGCGGGGCACGGTTATGGTTCCGCGATGGCAGGTGCTTCAATGGGCCTTCACCAACCAGACTCACCATCGCGGACAGACGACCATTTACCTTCGCCTTAAGGGCATGGTTCCCCCTCCCCAACCGGCCATGTGAGTGGTAGACAGCGGGCAGTAGGCGGTAGGCGGTAGGCAGTAGGCGGTAGGCAGTAGGCGGTAGGCAGTAGGCGGTAGATAGCGCTGAATGGCTGGAGGTTGTGTGAGCGATGGACAATACGATTCACTGTAG
>JACQTD010000299.1 GCA_016210985.1 Acidobacteriota bacterium | reverse complement strand
GTCTTGCCGCACTGGCGCGGTCCGTGGATGAGCGCCACTGGGCTGTCACCCAGCGCTTCCTCTAGCCGGGACTCGACGAGTCGCAAAACGATCTGGCCATGTTCCATACCGGCTGATTGTAACTTATCGTGTCGGCTGATCGAAAGGTTACAGGCCGACCAATTGAAACCTTCAATATCGGCCAATCGTAAGGTCGGTTACGGTTAGGTTACCCGCCACCGAATCGTGAACAGGCGCTCCATCTCGGTCTGCTGCGCCAGTCGCCGCTCCAGTTGGGCGATCAGGCCGTCGCGCTTCTCCATGATCTCGTCCTCTACCGTGAAGATCTCCTGACGCTGCCGCCGTCGCTTAGTCCTTCGAGCCGCTGGATTTTCTGCTGGACATCGTGCTGGGCTTCCAGCGTAACCGCCTGGCGAGCCTCGCGGCGTAGGGCCTTAATCCGCTCCTTGGTGTCCTTGAGCGACTTCTCCGCCACGAGCACCACGTCGTCCACCCAGCGCCGCGGAGCCGCTGTTCCGTCATTGGCCGGCGGGGGCCGGGTGGCGGATCGTCCCGGGGATACGGCAAGCGGTCCATATCCATTCGATCATCCGGAATGATATATTCGGAGGCGCGCTGATTCCCGGTGGATACCCTTCGACGAGGTAACATGATGAAGCAATGCAGAGTGTTCGTAATGGTGCTCGGTGTCCTGCTGGTTCGGGATGTCCTACTGGCTCACGAACCCCCATCCGATCTCCGATCCGAAGTACACCCCGCCCAAAACGTGCCGGGTTCCCGAGCGGGATTGCCGACAGGCCACACCGCCATTCTCAATTCCGGCGCATTCTTTGCCGAAGAGGGTGGCATCGTGCAGCTGGTTTCGCAGGTCCGCCGGGTGAGAGAACAGTTCCGGGAGCGGAACGCGAAGCTTGAATCGATGAAACAGCGCCTTGAGGCGCTCACGGGAGAACTCCAGAAGCAGGGCACGAACCTCACTCCGTCAGCGAGGGCACAGCGGGAGGATGAGCTCGAGAGTCTCAAGTTGGACGGCCAGTACGAGGAACAAAAATTCAATCAGGATCTCAACCGGGCCATGGAGAGTGCGGCCGAACCTGTCAGGGAGCGGATTAACGCATTCCTCGATACGTATTGCCGGGAGCGGAGTATCGTACTGGTTCTGGAGACTACCGCGTTGATCCAGGCGCGAGGCTTGTTGTTTGTCAACCCGGCCCTCGACATCACGAAGGACTTCATCAGCGCTTACAACAAGTCGACAGGAGGAGCGGTACCCGGCCGGCCCTGAGCGCATTCGTTCTGATTCGGCCGTTTCAGGCCAAATGAACGTGCCTACTGAAGTCCGCGCTGACCGCAGCGAGTCGTGCGACGGGGCCATCGGATCGGCTCCAGCTGCCCGATGGGCTCTTGATTGCCCGGTCGGGCAGAGATATATCTCATCTCGCCAATCAGGTCTTCAGGATCGGGGTTCTCCGCCCGTCACGGCGGAGGCCGATTACCGGGATATTAGCCGGTTTCATCTCCGCCGGTTCGTGGCGGGATGAGACGGGAAAGGGTGAAGACGATGTCCGCTCAGCCGAGAAGCGTAGAGAGAATTGTTGAACCCGAACCGGTCGTCGAAGGCGCGGGGGTAAGGCTCAAACGAAGCATCGGCACGGGCACGCTGGACACGCTCGATCCTTTCCTGCTCCTCGATCATTTCGCTTCGTCGAATCCTGAGGACTATGAAGCCGGGTTCCCGCTCCACCCGCATCGGGGGATTGAAACGGTAACTTATGTCCTCGTGGGTGAAGTACGTCACAAGGACACGCTTGGGAATTCCGGAAGCATCGGCGCCGGGGACCTTCAATGGATGACCGCCGGCGGCGGGATCATGCACGAAGAAATGCCGCAGCTGCGGCCTGAAGGGATTGCCGGTTTTCAACTCTGGGTCAATCTTCCGGCCAGACTCAAGATGACGACACCCCGATACCAGGAGATCCGGTCACGGGACATCCCCGAAATCCATCGGCCGGACGGATCAACCGTTCGGTTGATAGCGGGTGCCATGAACGGTGCTCGTGGCCCGATCTCAGGGATCGCGGCCAATCCGGTTTATGCGGACGTCGGACTCCCTCCCGGGACTTCGTTCGCCTGTAACGTGAGTCGCGGACAAACGGCGTTCGCGTATCTCTTCGAGGGCCAGGCCGCCTTTGCTCCCGGCCAGGCAGGGGCGGCCGACGTTCGAAGTCCAGCGCTTGTGGTTTGGTCGGACGGGGATCGTGTGCAGGTGTCGACGGCCGAGCACCCGGCCCGGTTTCTGCTGATTTCCGGCCGGCCCCTGCACGAGCCCGTGGCACGCTACGGCCCATTCGTCATGAATACCCGACAGGAGATTGAGCAGGCCATTCGAGAGCTGCGTGAAGGGACCTTCATCAAAGGGGATTGATGAACCTGGAAAAATAAAATTTCGACGCGTGGAAAGTCTTCATCCTGTCGGCCGTCTTGATCGGCGCAGGTTTGCTGATCGCGCGCGACGTGCCGGACCGGGTGGAAGTGGTCGGCCGTCCCGCCAGAACCGTGAGGACGAACATTGAAGGCAAATGATTGCGTGACGCTTTCGTCGGGCTCCAACATCGCCGGCGGCGTCCGGATCCGGGATGGGGCCTACATAGGGATGGGAAGTATTGTTCTCGATCATCTTCATATCGGTTCATCGACGAACTCGCGGCGAGACCCTCCGTGAACCGTCCCCGTCTCGTGTTGTGGCATACGGAAGCGTTGCCTTTTCCCGGGGAGGCTCACCAGGCTTCCGTGAAACCGTGCCCTTTGTACCGGGAAGGCATCTTATCGTAGCGCCTGTCGATGAGATGCCTGATAAGATAGCCTACTACCTGCAGCACGAGGATGAGCGGGAGGCCATCGTCGAGGAGACCCATGCCTTTGTCACCCGCGAGCACACGATGGGGAGGGTCGTTTCCCGGCTCGTTTCGCTGATGCGCGCCGAGACGGCCGCGGGAGTGGGGATGCGGAGCTCTCGCCGACGGCGAGGATGTGGCGATGGCCGGATCTTCCGGTGACCATGGCCTGAGCGATTGATGAAGCTTGAAGCCTACAGGTACTTCGGCGGAAAGCACGCCGAGACCGCCGCGGTGAAGAATATTCTCGCGTTCCTGGGCGTCGAAGCGCCGCACACGGGCGAGGCCTTCACGGAAGAGATGCTCCTCGGCATCGGGGGCGGCATCGGCGCAGGCTATTTCGTGATCAGTTACGGCGACGTGCCGGGGATGGCCATCGGCACGCGGCACCTCTGGTACGACAGTCCGAAGTTCGTAACCGGACTCTGCGACCGCATCGGAGCCCGGACCGTCACTGAGGAGACGACGAGCCCGAAACTCGCCGCTCGAATCCTCCGCGAGACGATCGAGGGCGGGTCGCCGGCCATGATCTACCTCGATCTGGCGTGCCTTCCATACACGGGATTGCCCGCTGAGTTCAAGAAGGGCGGATATCACGTGGCGGTCGTGTTTGACCAAAACGAGGAGCGGGATGAGGCACACCTCGGTGATCTCTCCCGGCACGCGCTTACGGTCACCACGAAGCAACTGGAGGAGGCGAGAAGGTCGATCACCTCCTATAAGCATCGATTGGTGATCCTTCAACCTCCGAAGAAGCCTATCGATCTGGAGAAAGCGCTTCGCGACGGCATCCGCGCCTGTTGCGACGGCCTTCTTCATGCGCGCATCAAGAATTTCAGTCTGGAATCCATCAGGAAGTGGGGCACGTTGGTGGGAGACGTGAAAGCCAAGGACGGATGGACCAAGAGCTTCAAGCCGGGTAGGCCCTTGTACCGGGGCCTGACCTGGACCTACCGATTCATTGAACTGTCGGGTACGGGCGGCAGCGGGATGCGAGGGATGTACGCCGATTTCCTGGATGAGGCCCGCCGTGTGATCGGCAAGCCGGCCCTGAAGGAGGTAGCCGCCCGCTACTGCGAGTGCGGACGACTCTGGAGCGAAATCGGAAGAACGGCCTTGCCCGATCGAATCCCCCCGCTCCGCGAGACGCGAGAGTTACTCGACAAGCAGCATCGTATCTTTGTGGAGCGAGGCCACGCCGCCGTGCCGGAAATCCGCAGGATCGGTCTAAGAT
>JACQTD010000308.1 GCA_016210985.1 Acidobacteriota bacterium | reverse complement strand
CTCCTGGAACTCGCGCACCAAAGCCGGAGCGATCGGGTCCGTCAATTGGGACACGCCCGCACGATTCGATGACTCCCTTGACGACGAAGACCGATGAGTTGATGCTACCGTCTTTGCGTGCTCCACGTCCGGAGTCATGCAGCGCATTCCTGAAATGCAAGCGGGGCGCAGGCGATGTTCAAGAGACAAAACCCGGTCATCCGGCACACTCGATGGGTCAGATTGATCATCCTGCTCGTGCCCGTTCTCGGGATTTGGTCCTGGGTGGACGCCCCGGCCCAGTCAATTTCCACCGAGTGGTTCTATTTCAATCCAACGGCCTTCACGACCGCCCGGGTGGAACCCGTCGAGCTCAGGATCAAGGTCGCCGGCAACCCCTCGAGCGTGCAACTCCAGCTTGCCGCCGGAGGCATGATGAGTTCGGACATCAATGGATCAATTTTCTGACGCATCCCATTCTGTCGACGGGCAGGCCTCACTGGCCTTATTCGAGCCCTGCGCTCGGCATCATGGGAATGAGCATACCGGGTTCGGGTGTAGGCGGAAATTTCCCTTACAGATTGGTCTCCATGGCGGACGGGAATTATCGATTGGAGGCGACCCAACTACCCGGCGAATTCACTGACCTTGATCTCTATTTGATGGGCTTCCTTCCCGCGGCGGAGGTGGGTCCTCAAATTGCCTTCCAGGACCAGAGTCAACAGATATGTCATGGTTGTATCCTGAGAGGCGCCGTCATGATCACAGTGAATGACCTCATTGCGGCCGAGGGCAGGCGCAACCCGGACGCCGCCCGTGCCCAAAAGCGATTCCGCGTAGCCACCGTCGTCCAGACCATCGAGCGGCCGTTGAATGACGACGAGATGGCGTTGTTCGATTACTTCGCCCTGCGGGGAGAGGCCAACGAAGTGCTGCCCGTCTCCAGCGGTCTTGCCAAGGGCACGACCAAACCATTCCGTCTCGCGACCCGCGGGATCGGCTCTTTCGACACCACGATCACGAAGCCATGAGTGTCCGTCAGTGTGGCTGTTGGCAACTGGCGCAGTTCGGCGAGGTCAAGCGCATCAGCAACGATTTCTCCCGCGTAAATGGAGGCTAGCCGTCTGGGGTGGCGGAGGTCGCCCAGACGGCCGATTTTGAGGTAGTCGGATACGCCGTTGACCGACCAGACTTCCCGAGGAAAGGCTGTGGTAGGCTGGTTTACCCGGAACGGAGTGTACATGTCCACGAACCGGATTCTCAGATTGGGTTGACTTGCGCGGAGTTCGGTCACAGCCTCCTTCGAGCGTTCGACGTAATCGTGTAGCTGTTGTTTCACGTACTCAACGTCAGGCGGGTCTCCGCCGTCGCCACGTTGATCATCGGGCATGTGGGCCGTCACGTAAATGATCGGATTGGCTTGACAGCTGGACCCCGCGGCCAGGAGTCGCACCAGGCGTTTTAGATTCGCCTTGTATTCCTCATCGCTGTAGTAGGCAAAATCATTTCCGCCCCTGGACGCGAAGGCCACATCGTAGCAGTGTGTCCGCTGCTCTAACTCGGACTCGCGCTGCTCGAGCCAGCTTGGGATGTCCGTTCCCGAAATCGCCGAAGTATGCCCCGGAGTCGTTGAAGGGTAGGTGCCCGTATAAGGCTGGTCTTCCGCATCGAGCCACGTGTCGCTGCCCACAAAATCCATTAGGAGACTGCTGTCACGCAGGCGTAACCGGTCGGCCATCGGAACCATCCATCCGTATTCGTCGTCGTCGTTGCGGAGTGCTCCCCCTCCCCGCTCATTCAGGGCGCCGGTCGGGGTGAATGGCGGTGCCACAAAACGATTTCGCTGTTCGATGCTCTCCCCAGCCACATAGACCCGAATCGTGTTTTCAACCGCGTGGTTCCAGGCTGTGGTACGAACTGCGTTGCCTCTGCACCCCATTCCGTCGGGGGTGCCTTCCGGCAGAGGCAGCACATGGGAATAGGTTGACGGAATGAAGTCAGCTGGGACGGCAACCAGAAGTATGGCAAGGAGCGCCATTCCCGTTCTCAGGAGTTTGTGGGAAGCTCGTCTACCGGATTCGTCCATACTAATCCTCCTGGATTCGCGCGCTCACTTCGGCCTCTGAGTGTGACGTCGTGGTTATCGGTAAGAGCGCTTCTGGCCGGGATCTCCTTCCAAGACATGTCAAATATACACGCTTACACCCCAGGTCTGGCGAGGCGGGGCGGGAAAATAATGCGATCGTCGGCACTTATCCGTAGGGGATGATCGCCGGGAGTCGGGGCCGGATCCTGCTTCACGGGTTGCGGCACGAATACAATAGCGTCAGTATCTAATTTTATGATCACGCTCCTCGCACCACCCGGGGTTCAAGGAGCGAAGTGTCGCCGCGTCGGACATGCGCCCCTCGGGCTTGGACCGGAATCACTGGTACTGCACGGATCGGGCTCCAGGCGTCGCGGGATCGATCTCAGGACTTCGATCAGTTGGTGGTCTGTGCTGAATGCGGACGGCCCGGGGAGGCCCATTATGCCGGATATGACCGAGCGCGAGCGAGCGGCCTGGGAAGCGAGTCTGGAGGTGCTGCGGGAAGCAAACGAGAGAATTCACTTCTGACCGTGAAGACAACGATCAAAAACTTGGATCGGCGCTGATGATAAAACCGTCGTGATGATTGGTGGCGCCGAACCCTTGGGCCGTGGCGCCGCCGGGAAAGTAGATGGTATTCCCGATCACCGACCCGAAGAGGCCGTGCCGCGGTACCGGCATGGGAGGCAGTGCTTGCCAGGTGTTGCCTGCGGGATTGTAGACTTCCACTTCGTTGAAGAGTCGCGGCAATTCCCCGCCGACGACGTAGAACTCCCCTTGTACCACTCCGGCCCCTACGCCTGATCTTCCCGTCGGCATGGACGCGAGTCTCGTCCACTGGCGGGTTTGCGGGTCGTAGACCTCCAGAGCTGAAGTCGCGTTGGGACTACCCCGGCCGCTGGCGACGTAGAACCTGCCGCCTATTGCGCCACCTGCCGTATGATTCCGGGGTACACCCATGGATGGGAGCATGGTCCAGGTATTCGAAACCGGGTCATAAACCTCCACTTCGTTGCCCACCATGCCCGGACCCGTTCCGCCTGCCACGTAAATGCGATCATCGATCACAGCCACGGCGGGAGTGCCCCCGTGGTTAAATCGCATGCTTGCGACGTCAGACCAGGTATTTTGCAGCGGATTGTAAACGAAGGTCCGGTTCGAGGTGCCGCCGAAGGCATAGAGTTTCCCCGCCGCTTCGGCTGCGCCGTTATGATTGGTGGCTATGGGCAACGGCCCGGCAACGCTCCAGGTGTTGGTAGCCGGGTCATAAACCTCGACCGTGTTGGTCGAGGCCCCAAAGCGATCGTAGCCTGCTATGACGTAGATCTTTCCGTCAAGCGCAGCGCTGGAGATCTCCTGACGGGCGGAGGGCATTGGCGCCAGGGCAACCCATGTACCTCGATTCCCTGTCTGAAGGGCGCCCGCCGGCAGGCTCGTCGACAGCAGAAGCGCGCACAGAAAGAAGCCCGGCCGTCCTCGACCCATCCAATCAGGATCCCGAATCATAACCACTTCTCCGACTTTGTTGGAGGCTACCCTCGAAGCCGTTTCGGCTGTGAGCTAGTCCGCCCGGGAGCGCATGCAACTCACCTTACTCCGGCAAGATGACGGGATGCATCGTGGAGCGTCCATGCGCCCCTGCCGAGCGTGCCCGCCAGCAGCAAATCGTCCGACGCATCGTAATGCAGGTCCATCACCACCGCATTGGGTAGGCCGTCGCCGACGCGAATCCATCGGCCCGGCGACATCGCGTCGGTGGCATAGAGCCCGCCGATGCCGCCCACGACCAGCGCACCTCGCCCGTCCGAGGTCGGAACGAACGCCAGCGACTGGAGCGAGGTAATCGGGAGATTGCCTTCGATATTGACCCAGCTGAGACCGGCATCGGCTGATCGATAGACACCGCTCGAGTCGATTACGTACACATCCGCCCAGTCGTCAGGATGCATAACGATGTCGACGATGTCGCCTCCCGTGAAGGCGCCCAGACGGGTCAATGGCGCGTTCGGCACACTGCGATGAAAGAGTGAAGCTCCCGCCCCCACGTAAAGCACGTCCGGATGGTCCATTCCGCCACGGCGCGCCCCATAGGCCATGGGCGAGCCGAAGGTATTTCCCCCAACCGGCGCGCCCATCGCACCGATCATGATCAGGGAATCGCCGCGATCGCTCGATTCGTAAAGGTTTGGTGTACCGATCAGGAGCCGGGCCGGTTCGATCGCATTCAGGACAATGGGACAATAGAACTGCAGGTTCGGCTCCACCGCGGTAATGCTCTTGCCCGTCCCCGCGACGAGGAATCGCGGCGATTCATTCCGCGTCACGAAATTGCTGCCGTCAACGTATCGGCGCTGGTACATCTGCAGAAGATAGATGCTGGAATACCGGATCGAAACGCCGGGCTGGCTGGCATCGACGGCCACCTTCCCGCCATCGCACTGCAGCGCCGCCCGCCACTCCGGTGACTGGCTCCTGGCCTGCTCCGGAACACCGATGTCCTGTGCGCCGGCGATCACGGTCTTCGCGTTGTGATCCCAGGCTACCGAGTGGAATTCGCCGATCTGCAGGTTGCCGCACAGACTGCTCCAGGAGCCCTGATTCCCCTCCGGCAGGGTCCGCTTGAATACCCCGCCATCGTCCCCTTCAATGAGGTTGCCGGCGGCGTCGAAGGACATACTCCTCGAGTCCGCGTGAGGGGCCGTCACCGTACGAGGAGGAATCCGCGAGAAATTGTCCGTCAGCGGGGTCCATTGACTCCCGGCAGGCTTCGAAGCATCTCCCCTGAAGAGCCGGCCGGTGTAATTGACTGAGCCAATGGAATTGGGCCAGACCGGTGTCGGCATAGTGTTTCCATCTCCCGACGGCTGTGCGTCCCCGCCGACGTATACGATATTCGGATTGCGCGGGTCCGCCAATAGGGAGAAGTGAATCAGCCCTGAGGCATTCCCGGTTTCGGTGATGAGGCCGAATGTGATGCCGTTTTCGACCGTCCGGGGCAGGTCCATTCCCGCCCAGGTCCCTCCAAGGTCGGTGGAACGAAAGAAGCCGGCGGCGCTGCCGTGGCTGACGGCCCCAACGTAAACGACGTTGAAGCCCGGGCTCTGATGAACGGAAATCCGTATGTTGCCGTTCGTGGGATCGAAAACCGGGCGGACTCCCGGGCCGGTTACGTCGATCCAGGTCGCGCCCCCATCGTCGGTGCGAAAAACGCCGGCCTCGAGAACCGGAATATAATAGCGGCCCGGCCGGCCGGGATCGGGCGCTATGTCCGTCACCGGCCCGGCCGGCAATCCGGTGCCTGGCCTGCCGCTCACGAGCGCAAAGTGTTGTCCGCCGTCGGTGCTCCGGTAGAGTCCCCCATTCGACGCGAACTGGTTGGCCCCCGCCATGATGATAGGGCCGTCGGCCGCCACCGCCACGATATTGCGGCCGTCCAACTCCGTCCTGCCCAGCTCGACCCAGGAGTCACCCGCGTCGGTACTCTTGAGCAGTCCGGTTTGTCGGCCGCCGAAACCGGGAAGCAGACCCGAGGCGTTCGCCTGGGTTCGACGGAATGCGCTGCGACGACCGATCCCCGCTACCAGCGTCTGACAGGTCGCGTCCAACTTGTCAAACTCGAGCGCCCCGACAGAGAGCGAGGCCTGATAATCGGTCAGCGGCGTCCACCGGGGTCCTGCCGGATCGGAGGCATTGCGGGTACGCCAGACACCGCCATTCACGGTTCCCGCATAAAGAACATTCGAATCGGTGGGATGCGGAAGGACCCGATTGACCGCGCCGGCGACCGGATTACCCTCGACATCCAGGGTGACCTGCCCGCCAAGCGTTGGGCCCGGTCCCTGTTCGACCCAGATTCCTGTCGTGGATGGTTCACCAGAGTGCGCCGCACCGTGTGCCGCGATTTCCACCGGCTCCAGGACGCTCAGCCCCGAGGTCGCCAGGCAGGCCGCCACCAGCAGGGCCGTGACGACCCGCTCGGCTGACCCCGGACGCCGGGTCCGGTTGACCGGGGTTGGATTGAGGGCGGGTCGAGCAGGTTCGCCGGTCGTATGATTTGACATGTCGTTAACATCGGCTCGAATGCATGACGAGGCCGTCTTCAGATTTTCGGCTTCCTTCATAGGGACTCCATATGGGGCTCGATACCCAACCCACAAGCCTGCGGGGCAGGAAGGGTGGCCTTGGAATGGTCAGCACGCCTCGGCGAGGCAAAAGCCTAAACGCACATGCGTTCAAACAAACGTGCGTACAATATGCACTCGCGGTCCCGGTCGCAAGCCAAAGCCCGGAGGTTGCCCCACAGCCGTGCCAGCGGAGAGGGGCATTCACCATTTCTCCACCGCACGGTGGCGAGGTGAGTGTAGCCAGATCCTTCACCGCAGGGAGGGCAAGCGCGCGAGTGTTTTCGTCGCGTCAGAAACTGCGAAACGATCAGACGCTCGCACCAACCAGGCTCGAAGAGCCGGAACGGAATAGCCCCGCCCGTGAGGGCGCGGCCTCGAACGCTGAGTGATTCATCAGGTTCGAAGAGCCGGCAGAAAGCCTGGTGTTTCTTCTACCACCAACCACTCCAACAAGTCGCTGAGTCTGCCGGCTCTTCGAGCCTGCGTAATTCGCTCCCGCCCTGGCCCCAACCTGACGGATGGGGCTACTTCCTGCCGGCTCTTCGAGCCTGGCTGAGTCAACTGTTCAATTATTCCGCAGTTTCTATAACCAACGCGTGACACAATTCCCGTTTCCACGGGGCGGCTCGTGAAGCCCTCGCGGCGAATAGGGCTTGGCGCTGAGACGATGCCGGTTGACAGCGCTGATGTTCGCTCATAGCATCCGATGTTCGATGCAATCAGCTCCTCAACGGCACTTTTCGATACCTCGGAGGGTCTTGCATGTGGAATCGACATCGTAGTGCACAACGAGGCTGGCGCCTCATCGCGGCCCTCGGGATCGCGGTGATGATTGCCGGATTTGGAACCGCTCGGACCGTCAGACAGCCAGGATCGGCCAGATTCCTGACCTCCGTGAACGGTGTGACCGATTACTGGCCTCGTTTCTCGCCCGATGGCAAGAGCGTGCTATTCAGTCGCTCGGATCCTGAAGTTCATCAGGGCCGATACGCGCTCTGGACGGTTCCGCTCGACGGGGGAGCCGCGGCGCCGGTGCCGGGAATTCCATCGACTCTCGGTGCAACTCGCGCGGACTGGTCGTGGAAGAGCGGGCAGATCGCCTTTGCCGGCAGCTCGGCTCCGGGCGTCTTCAAGTTGTGGATCGTCAGTCCTGATGGTACCGGTTTGCATGTCGTCGAAGCCGCCGGCACCGGAACCATCGTGAACTATCCCAGTTGGTATCCCGATGCCGCTCATGTCGCCGTGGTCGACTATGGCAGCGTGCCGGACACTCCGCAGGGAGTGCTCAAGCGGATCAATGTCGCGACCGGTGGAACCGATATCCTGACTGACCTCGGAAAGATTTATGCGGGAGAACCGAGTGTCTCGGCCGACGGGAGCACGCTGGCCTTTCCCGGCCAGCTCAACAACGGACAGCCGTACAACCAGGAACACAATCAAATATGGCTCTTGTCTGTTGATGGCACGACCCGGCCGTTCGATCCCGCCCAGGCCCGGACTCCGTCATGGTCTCCCGACGGTCGATGGCTGGCGTTCGAGTCGAACCGCGCTTGCCCGACGGGCCTCTACGCCATCTTCATCGAGCCGGCCGGATCGGGAATGGCGGTGCAGATTACCGGCTGCAGTTTGAACGGAAATCACGGGATCTGGTCCCCCGACGGAACCACTCTTGCGTTCTCCGCGGTCTTACCGGAGGGTCAGCACGGGCGGGGAATCGCGGTGGTTCCCCTACCCATGCTCGACTAGCCGTAGAGTCAGGATGAAGAATTCCCTGCCCGCGATTGGGAGTGCCAGCGTGGCGAAACCGCTATGGTATTCGAGTTCGCAACGCTGACACTCCCTTTACTTATCGCTTCGGGTCGAGCAGCAGAATCCTGGGCCGGGGAAGGACCACGGTGTCCAGCTCTTGCCGCAGGGTCTCCGAGTCGCCCTCCGGAGCGGCGCCGAAGGGACGCGTGTTGATCGAAGGCCTGATCGCCACGTTGAGTAATCCGAGGCTCGGATCCTGGAGGTTTAACTGCTGGTAGGATTGACCTCCATTGGCCGATAGGAACGAACGGATCCCGGGGTTGAGGACACGACCGGCGTTGAGGAGGATTCCATTATTGGTATCCACGACAAAGCCGACGTAGAAATCGCCCTGATTGATGACCGGCCCGTTGGCGCCGAGCGAATGCGAATTGAACTGCCCCTCACCGCTGGCCGGTACCGTGACCGACGCGGTTTGATTGACCAGCAGCGATGGATTGAACGGAGGTACACCGCTTCCGCCGGGATCGGCGAATGCGATGATGCGCACCGGGCGGCCATTCGGCGATGCGAATCCAGGAACGGCAGCGAACAGGATGTTGATCGACTCCAGCCTGGCCGGATAACGGGTGGGCCGGACCCGATTGACGACGAACTGCCCGTTGTATTGCTGACTGCCGATGGCAAATCCCGCACAGGACGCATCCTCGATGGCGTGGAGTTCCGGTGACGCTCCCCGGTTAATTGCGAGCGTGTAATCCACACGGGTAGCGTCGGAGAAATTGTTCCGAGCCGTTCGGCTTACGGCAATGTAATAGACTCCGGGCTCGAAGACCTGCGAAGGAATCGTCCGGGGCTGTCCTGATGGCAGATTGATGACGGACATCAGCTGAACCCCCTGTGAGAACTTCGAGAGGTCGCTGGCCTGAATGAAGATGTAGAGATGGAAATCGGCCTCTCCGCCCTGCGGGGTCAGCGTCACGCTGATGGCATCACGTTGCAAGACGTCGACCCGGAACCAGTCCTGAACCGTGGCGCCGGTCTGGCACTCGGCCGAAATCTGGTTGACGACCATCCCGCCGTCGCCCACCCGCACGTCGCCGCAGAGCGTAATCGATTGGCTCACCAGGGAGATCACTTTGGGTGACGACGGGCTATCATTCAACTCTCCCTCATCCTGGCAGCCACCGGCGTCCGTGGTAAGCGCCAGTGAAACGATTTGTGGGCTGTTCAGTGCGCCCGCTGCGCTCACCGTCAGCTGCGCGGTCGCCGTGCCAAGCGTGTTGGGATTGGCAGCCGACACCTGGACCGTGGTCGATTGGCCGGCCGAGAGTGTCCCACTGAGTGGCGACGCCGTAAACAGCGCGTTGCTGGTGGTGATATTGAATGTCAAGGAACTCCCCCCGGTATTCTGCACTGTCAGTGACTGTGCCGGTGGGTTTCCCTGCCCAATGACGGCACTGAAGGCCAGGGAGGCCGGAGCGACCGAGAGGATCGGGGGGTTGCCGGTGGTATTGACCGTCACGTTCACCGTCTGAGGGCTGCTTTGAGCGCCGGGTGCACTCACCGTCAGTTGTGCCTGGCGGGTTCCGGCTTGATTCGGGTTGTTCACAAACACGATGATCGACTGTGACTGGCCAGCCGAGACGGATCCGCTTGCAGGTGAGACATTCACCAGGCTCGGGTCGTTGGAGCTGACGTTGAAGCTCATGAAGCCGCTGCCGAAGTTCGTGACGGTTATTTGTTGGGATGGCGGATTGCCCTGATTGACGGCCGTGCTGAACGTCAAACTTGTGGGCGAAACGTTAAGGATCGCCGGCGGACTGGTGGTGTTCACCGTGATATTCACCGTGCGCGGGCTGTTTTGCGCGCCGGACGCGGTCACGGTCAGAAACGCCTGCCGGGTTCCGGCCTGATTCGGATTGTTCACAAAGACGGTAATGGTGGCCGATTGACCGCCTGAAAGCGTTCCGCTCGCAGGCGTGGCGTTCACCAGTCCCGAATCGCTTGAAGTGATGCTGAAGCTCATGAAGCCGCTTCCGGAGTTCGTCACCGTAAACTGCTGGGAAGGGGGGTTCCCCTGATTCACCACCGCATTGAATGTCAGACTCGTCGGCGAGACGTTCAGGATTGCAGGCGGACTGGTGGTGTTCACCGTGATATTCACCGTGCGCGGGCTGTTTTGCGCGCCGGGCGCGGTCACGGTCAGAAACGCCTGCCGCGTTCCCACCTGGTTTGGATTGTTGACGAAAACATTGATCGTGTGGGATTGGCCGCCTCCCACGGTTCCGCTCGCGGGAGAGACACTAACGAGTGCAAAATCGCTGGAGCTGATGCTGTAGTTCAGGGAACCGCTGCCGAAGTTGCTGACGGTGAACTGCTGCGAGGGCGGATTCCCCTGATTTACGACGGCGTTGAACGTTAGGTTGGTGGGAGAGACGCCGAGTACCGAGGCCGGGCCCGAAGTGTTTACCGTGACATTCACCGTCTGGGGACTGCCCTGGGCTCCGGGGGCGCTGACCGTCAGGAAGGCTTGCCGGGATCCGATCTGATTCGGATTGGTCACGAAGACCGTGATCGTCTGGGATTGACCGCCCGAAAGCGTTCCGCTCGAAGGTGTGGCGGTAACCAGACCCGGGTCGCTGGAACTGATATTGAAACTCAGGAATCCGCTGCCTTGATGGGTCACCGTGAATGTCTGCGACGGCGGGTTTCCTTGATTCACCGCGGTGTTGAACGTCAGGCTCGTGGGTGAGACGCTTAAGGTCGAGGAAGGCTGGAGATTGGCAACCGCGCGAATCCCGAAGTCGCCCGGAAGGATCGTGGGCGTATCTTCCGTCAGCGTGTAATTGAAGCCATCGGTTGACAGGTAAGAACGCCGGTGCGAAGGTGGGTTGGTGTCCTCAGCCCCGGGATGGACATTGGCTGCGATTTGCATTCGGAATCCGACCAGGAAATCGCCCGAGTTGATCGTTACATTGGGGACATTATAGGTATTCCATTGGTTCAGGCTCTGGATGTTGGCATTGCTCTGCTGGTAAGGGATGCCGTTGATGTTCTCCCCCCCGTTCGGATTGCTGCCCACCAGTAACGTGAACGGAGCGCCATTGCTGAGGTTACTAGGCCCGCCTGCGAAGTAAATCTGCACCTGGGACAAGGTCGCCGGGTAACTACTCGGCTGCAGCCGGTTAATGAAGCTGATCGTCCCGGGTTGCGTCAGGCCTACCAACTGTTCGAAAGTGCCGTCATCAATGCTCAAGGTCACGGCCTGGTCGATCCCGGCCGTGGAACTTTCCTCGTCCATCAGGATCATCTCGGGCATCTGGTACTCGCGCGTAGCGTAAGGAGTCTCCTCCTGGGGGCCTGCCGGCGCGATCTTCGATGCGTCCATGGCGTCGCGATCCATTGGAAAACCAAAGAAGGCGGCCAGTACGAGCGTGAGCGTTATGAACCGATTTCGACTTGTTCGCATTTTTCTCTCCTCGAGCGATGGAGTTAGTAAGCGATGGCTATCGCCTGCGGAGCCTCGCCTGCGGGTACGGATCCCACCGGTATGGGACTCCCGGTGGGTGTGAGCGCGATCGTCGTCACGCTGTTCGAATCCTGGTTGGCCACGTAGGCGTAACCGGTCGGATCTACCGCCACGGCCACCGGACTGGTGCCCACGGGTGCTATGCCCACCAGGCTCACGCCGCTCGTGGAGGAAATGTGAAACACGCTGACGACCGAAGAGGCCTCATTGGTGACTACCGCCAGGCCAGATGGAGCCACGGCTACCGAGGATGGGCTGCCGGCCAGAGATACGGTGACGGTGGGAACCAGTAAGGGGACTTCATCGGGAATAATAAACACCGTCAGGGTGTCGGAGCTCCGGTTGGTCACGACGGCGTAATTCCCTTCCCGGGATACGGCAATCGCCGTTGGCTCATTGCCGGCAGGCACGGAGCCCAGATAAGTCAGCTCGCCATTTCCTGAGCTGATCCGGAACATGGACACGACATCCGATTCTGACGCGCCGAAGAAGGGGGCTGTCCCCGAGTTCATTCCGGTGACATAGGCATACCTGCCGGAGGGGTGGATACCAATGGCTGTCGGCCGGCTTCGGGCAGATATGGAACTCAAAGGCGAGAGGGTTCCATTCCCTCGGTTGATCCGGAAGGTGGAGACCGTTCCGGAGCCCTCGTTGGCGACCATGAGGAAGCGGCCTGCGATCGGGTCAATAGCTACCGCGCTCGGTTGAAATCCCGCCGGCACGGTCCCGATCGAATCAAGTTTTCCGTTACCGGGGTTAAGGCGAAACATCCAAATATTGTTCGTCTGCGCGTCGACGGCATAAGCGAACTGGCCGCCGGATGGGTCAACCGTCAGCGATGTGGGTTGCCCCCCCATGTGAAATGTCCCGCTCTGCGAGAGTTGACCGCTATCAGGATCGACCCGGAATGTTGAGATGTCACCTGAACGGGTGTTAGCCACATAGACAAACCGCCCTTTCGCCGCTGGCTTATGCACGTCACGGGGAAGCGCTCCGGTATTCAGTGCCGACACAAGCAGAACAAGGATGGAAAACGTGGAAAAAAGGATCGATGCCGGAGGACGGGCAAATGGTGTTGCGGTTCTCCTCACGGTTACCTCCATTTTGATAGGAATGCGCCGCGCGTTGCAGGACCTGAGGTTTGAGAATAAGGAAGTCAAGTGTCACTGAATGCGGCGACGCAAAAACGGGTTTTGGCTGCAAGTCCCGCCGGGCGCGGGTGCAGGTCTACTCAGCGCGGGCCACGCTGACGAACCAAGATCGAGTTACGGGCAAGTAGTGTGCCAAGCCCCGCTAGCAGGTAACTCGCTTTAATCTCAAACCCTGTCGAGGGGCGGATAAGCGGCGGGCGGGTATTTTTTCCCTAGGTTTCCGCAGTAAGGACTCGCGATGGTGTTTTGGATGGGCTTCAGGGCGGCAGGGTGCCGTCCCGGTGGGTCACGCATTAAAACCCATTGACGAACCCAGGAGGTTCCATCCCGGGCTCGTAGTTCCGGCCTGGTTCGTAGTGGTGCCTATAAGGCGGGCCTTACCGAAGCAAGACATTCCGCCTGAAGGCGGG
>JACQTD010000295.1 GCA_016210985.1 Acidobacteriota bacterium | reverse complement strand
GCCGAAGGCCGCGAGCTTGGCTCCATCTTGACCGGAGATGTGCCAGATCAGACGGCAAATGTCGTCGACCGATTCCGGCTGGCCTTCCACGACGCGGGCGAATTCCTGAAAGGCTTGTTCGACCCGGCCTTGGCGGATGAGGAAATTCCCCCACCACCAGCGGGGATAGGCGTAGTTCGGGGCCAGGGCCACGCTGGTCATATATGCGCTGCCGGCGGAATCGACGCGGCCCTGTTGATCGTACGCGTAGCCAAGTTCCGTCCAGCCGCGGTAATCGTAGGGGTGGGCTCGCACGGCCGATTCGAAGTGTTCAATGGCGCGGAGAGGGTCGGGATGCATGGTGTCATTCAGATAGTAATACCCCAATTGGGTGTGAAGGTCCGCCTGATTGGGTTCCTCCAACAGGGCGGCCTGCCATCGCCCGGCATCGTCAACGACATTGGCCATTCGGATGCCGCGAATCTGCGCGACGACATGGGACCACGCCCAGAAGAGGAGCGCCGCCAGGAGCGCAAAGGCTCCCAGTCGCTTCCAGCCCGACCGGAAACTGATCTCGAGGAGATGCACGCCACCCTTCACTTCAGACATGGGCGTCCTTCGCCTTTCGCCCGCTCCTCTCACCGGCCTTCCCTTTGCCCGGCCCGGTTCCCTCTCCGGGGTAATAATAGGAGCCGTAGCCGTAGCCATAGTAACCATACTCATGGCGACGAACATCGACCGCATTCAGCACAACCCCCAGGATCTTCGCATTGATGGTGTGCAACGACTCCTTTACGCGCAGGATCCCCCGGCGGGAATTCTGTTCCGACCGGATGACCAGCATGACCCCGTCGGCCAGGGCCGAGAAGATGAGGGCGTCCGACACCAGCCCGAGCGGCGGCGTATCGATGATGATGTGATCATAACGAGTCGCCATCGACGTCATCAGCAGGCGGATCTTCTCAGAACTGAGCAACTCAGAAGGATTGGGCGGTATGGATCCCGCGGGCAGTAAGTCGAGGCCGGGCAGCTTGCAGTCATGGTAAATTGCCGCCGGCTGGTCGCTGAATGATAGGTGCGTGCTCAGGCCCGTGGGACCCTCCACACCAAGCGCCTGCGCGCAGCCGGGATGACGCATATCCCCGTCAATGAGCAGCACGCGCTTACCGGCTTGGGCAAGCGCGATCGACATATTCAGCGCCGTCGTCGTCTTACCCGCGCCTGCCTGATGACTGGTCACGACCATCGTCTGGGGCGGCCGCGTGGCGGAAGAGAGCAGTACGGACGTACGCAACGTCCGGTAGGCCTCCGCAAACAACGGGCGCCCATCACCATTCCCGATCAAGGTGATCGGTGTTCGCATTCGCGCCCGTTTCATCGAAAGCAGCGATGACTCGCCCTCGCCGTTGGCAAGGGGAATAACCCCCAGGCTTGCCAGCTTGAGCATGGTCTCGACGTCCTCAACTGTCTTGACGCGATCATCGAGAAATTCGAGCAGAAAACCCACGGCGAAGGCAATCAGCAGGCTTATGAGCGCTCCGCGAAACAGTGGCGTCGCTTTGGAATTGACCGGCAGCAGCGGCGTTTCGGCCCGGTCGATGATCCGGACATTCGTGCTCGGTGCCAGGTTACTCATCAATTCGGCCTCGCGGAGCCTCTCCGAGAGCATCTGGAAAAGCTTCTCGTCCACTTCGGCTTCGCGCTTGAGCAGGCTGAATTGCAGCGCGTCCCGATTCTCCGCCATGATTCCCGCCCGTTGCTTTTGAACCAGTTCCCTCAACCCGCGGGCCCTTTCTCCCGTCACCTCATACTCGTTGTTGAGGTTCCGGAGAAGACTGCCCCCACCCTGCTGTTCAGCCGCTTTGATTTGAGCATCCAGATCATCGATCTGTCTCCTCAGCGCCAGAACCGGTGAGGAGGTGTCCTGGTACTTACTCCGCAGTTCGGACAACCGGGCCGTGAGCTGATCGCGTTGCTGCTTCAATCCGGCAACCCTCGTGTCTCCGGCCGTTGAAAGTGGCAACGCCTCAATACCCTGCTCCTGCGCCCTGCGATACAGAACCCCCGCGCGCAGGTGAGCCGATTCGGCCTCACCGAGATCCTCATTCAGTCTGCTGAATTGCTTCAGCAAGGGGTTCTCCTCGACGTTCTCCTTCTGACTCACGTCGCCTAGGGAAATTGACTCCATGTTCTGTTGATACGCCAGCAAGGTCTGCCTGGACTTTTGCAGTTTGTCCTCCAGCTCCGCGAGTTGTTGCGTCAGCCAGTCCTGGGCAAATTCCACCGCCTGCGCGCTCGATTCCCGGTTGTAAGCGATGAAGGACTCGAACAGGGCATTGATCGCCTCGGCTGCCAGGCGGCCATCCTGAGAAGTATAGTTCACGCGAATCACGCGCTGACCGGCTCCCTCGGAGGCCCGGGTGAGCGATAGCCGGCCAAGAAAAACATCGATGCGCTGCGTTCGTTGCGCCTCCCGCTCCGCATCCGGCTTCTCCCCGGATAACCGCGGCTCCGGCCTTTGCCAGAGCTTCAACTTGTCCATCACCCGTTCCGCCAGCATCCGGCTCTGCAAGACATCCAATTGCATCTTGATCAGCGGACCCTCGTAGACGTCCTGGCCGCCGGTATTGAAATCCTGGACCCCGACCATGACTCGCTGGCGGGCCGGCTCGATGGCGATGGTGCCTGTGGCTTTATAGAGCGGCTGCGTGCGATAGGCGATGAAGCCTGAAATGAAAAGCCCCACGATAAAAACACCCAGGATCTCCCACCGGCGATTGCGGATGATCCGCCAACGCCGGTGCCAGACGTCGCTCAGCCGCTCTTCGCTGAGTTTGGCGATGACCGCGGCCGGGCTGAAGCCGTTCTGTTGGTGTCCTCCGTCCATTGACCCGCTCATTGCGCTACTCCTCCCGCTATCCTCGAACCATCCAGATCTAAGCTGCACCTAAATCTCTAACCACGGATGCACACAGATAAACACGGATATAAGTATTTGAAAAAACTAATCAGCAGAACGGTTCTTAGCAATCCTTTGATCCGTGTTCATCCGCGTTCATCCGTGGTCCGTGTTCATCCGCGTTCATCCGTGGTTCGAATAAATCTGTAGCACTGCACGATCCCGGATATGGAGTTGCTAAGCTGATGTACACACTTCAGGTGCCGTCCAGGCGCGCGACAGCCACGAGGACGGCGATGAGGACCATGAATAGCATCGCCGTGCCCGGGCTCTGCAGGTGAAAATCGATCAAACTGTGAACCAGCATGCCGAACACGCCGGAGCCCGCCCCCAGCGCGATACTCCAATGCAGGGCGGCCGAGCTTCGCAGAGCGCTCTGCATCAGGCGATAAAGCCCAAGGAGAAAGAGCGCCAGCAGCCCGCCCCCGACCAGGCCGGTTTCCGCCAGTAGTTGAAGGTAGTCGTTGTGCGCCGCGTTGACGATCTTCAGCCCCGGGCTCGGATCATAAAAGGTATAAAGGATCGGATGAACGCCAAGTCCGACGCCGAGCAACGGATGATCGATGAGCATCCTCAACGTCGCTTTCATGATCTCCACCCGGCCATGATGCTCGGCGGTCGCGGATCCCGCCGACGCCCCGCGAACATCCCCAAGATTGGATTCGATATCGGTCGTAACCATCCGGGGGATTGACCTGGTGGAAAGCCAGGCCACGCCGGCGGCGATCGTCCCGGCGATTATCAACACACCGATGACCGTCCAGATGCGGATGAGCTTCGCATCGGGAGCCGCACGCCGTTCAGCCCGTCGTTTGACGATGAACACCACTACGCACATCAGTTCAACCGTCAGGACCAGTATGGCGCCCGTCGATTCGGATAAGGCCCCGCTGAGTCCGATCGTGATCGCGGCAAAGCTGTACCACGGCCAGTAGGTCCTTCTCACCGCGCCCGAAAGCATGAGAGCGACCGGCAGGGCGAAAACCATCTCCGGAAATCCAATTAATCGGTGGAGTGAATAGTAATAGAGTCCGAGCGGATTGCCTCCGCCCTTCAGCAGCGGGGCTCCCGGGGGCGAAAACATATCAAGGAGGCCGAGGAACGAGATCGCAAAACCGATGATGATCACGCCGTCGACCACGGCGCGGAGTTTTGATTCGGCGTCGATGATATGGCTCGCGATGAAGAAGAAACCGATGATGGACGCCAGCACGGCTGCGGCTGATGCTGTGGTTGACGGGTCGAGTGTGAATCTACTCCAATGATCCAGGGTCACCGGCAAATCGTTGAAGCTGAGACCGAGGTTCACCGGTTGGAAGTGAAAAGGCAGCGGCAACAATTGGAGAAGGGCAACGCCCAGAAAAGCCAGAAGGACCGAATGAACCATCGTCCACGCCACGATGACCTTCTTCCGGACAATGGTCTGACAGCCGCACAGGAACAGCAGAAGCGCACACATGCCCATGGCAAAGGGTCCGCTGAAGGCCTGGAGCGGAAGCACGGCCAGTGTGAAGAACAAGCCTCCCAGAACCAGCCGATCGAACAGCCTCACGAGACTCCCGCTGCGCAAGAACGGCAACGCCTGAGGTGGGGAGAGAATGTGATTTTCGGCGTCCATCAATATCGGTTCGAGACTAGATCACCATCCGGAGCAGGGCCCGGGCACCCAGCTTCATGAGCCGTGGCTCGGCCCGGATCAGCTTCAAGAACGATTCCCCCAGCTCGTCCCGTGTGCGTTCGGCGACGACGCCCCGAAGTTTCCCATCCAGCATCCGGATTAATTCATCATAATCGTCATCCGTGAATGCGTTCAGAAGCTGGCGCAGCAGCAGGTGAAGATCCAATTCCCGCTTGAGGCGCTGGAGTTCGCCTCGGACATCACGGCCATGGACGATCACGTCCACGAGCGCCTTGGCGCCGCGCAACCCGGTTACCACCCCTCCCACGGTAGTGACCTTGACCTGAGCCGCCGCGTCCCCAATCAGGTAGACATTCCGGCCGAGGGTGACGAGACCGTTCGGATCTTCGAACTTGTGCATCGGAATCATCGATGCCTGGAAATCAAGCGGCGTCCATTGACGCTCCTCCAGGAACGCGGTCAACTGCGCACCAGCCTGCCGAGCATCATCGGCGATCAACCCTACCGCAGCCACGCCTTCGGACTCAGGAATGATCCAGTAGAAATACTTCGTCCGGCCGGCATCGAACCATACCTGCACCGTGCTCCGATCCAGGTTCTCAGGCAGGGGAACGCGAGCCTGCAAGAGCGAAGTCAGATGATGTCCATTCCGTGACGCGGCCCGACTGACGGCGCTGAAAGTGCCATCCGCGCCGACCAGCACGTCGCTGCGGACATGGTGCTCTTCGGCGGTGGCCAAATCCTTGAAGGAAGCGACGACTTTCCGACCGACTTGGGCGAAGTCCCGGAAGCTTTGGTTCAGGTGGATGGCGACCCCCTTCTCCAGGGCCCGGCGCGCGAGCAGTTCAATGAGCCGGCCCCGCTCGATGATGAGGTCCGGTTCCGTCAGCTTGATCCTTCCCGATTCCGATCTGGAAAAGAGATCGAAGCGAGAGATCTGATTGGTGATCGCCTCCTCCGGTACGAAACCGAGTACTTCGTTGATCCGGCGGGTGACGATGAGCGTTCGGAGCGGCGAGCCGAGCACGCTCGCCCTTTCATACACCCCCACTCGCGCTCCGGCGCTCGCGAACAGATACGCGGCGAATAATCCCGGGGCCGACCCACCGATAATCGTTACCTGCATAATCAAACCTTCTTTCCTCGAGTCTCCCACTTCCCTCGAAAACTGATCCAGAACGAGAGCGCGATCAGTTTGAGGTCCAAGAACAGGGATCGGTGCCGTACATAATGGAGGTCGTATCGGAACTTGCGACGTGGAGCGGCGTCTTTGGGCAGATAGATCGTGGCCAGGCCGGTCAGGCCCGGACACACCACAAGCCGCTGGTCAAAGCCAGGCACATGTTCGTAGTTCAATAGATTTCCACCTTCATCGGTCACGATCTCGCCTACAGCCAGCGCCCTCGGACCGACGAAGCTCATGTCGCCCTTCAGGATGTTAAGAAGCTGAGGGAGTTCATCCAGCCCGAAGCCGCGCAGCACTCGTCCCACCCTGGTGATCCGCTGGTCATTGCTTCTGGCCTGTTGCACCCCAAACCGCTCATCGGAATCGGCGATCATCGTGCGAAACTTGTAAACGGAAAACCGTGTGACGCCGCGGCCCCAGCGTTCCTGCCGGTAAAACACCGGACCGCCGTCCTCGAGCTTAATCGCCAACATCATAAGAAGCGAGATCGGGGAGGAGAGCACCAGCATCACGCCCGACAACCCCACGTCCAGCCCCCGCTTAACCACGGATGCACACGGATGCACACGGATAGGGGTATTGGAAAACCGCTCGGCAGGACGGTGTTCTGCAATCGTGTAATCCGTGTTCATCCGCGTTTATCCGTGGTCAGAATAAGTTGTAGTAGCGCCCGAATACGCCGCGTTATGATTGAACGGGCATAGTGTTTCTCAATGTGAGAGCGACCACTCAGACCGAATTGTCGACGCTCCTCCGGTTGTCCCACGAGCCGTTGGATCGCACTGGCCAGGGCGCGCGGATCCTCGGGTGGAACCCATACGCCGCACCTGGCCTCATGGATCAACCGCGTAATTTCTGAGTCTTCCGGTACGGCGGCCAAAACCGGCTGCCCGCTCGCCATGATCGAGTAGGTCTTGCTGGGGACATTGAGCTGGCCCAATGACCGGTTGAGCGTGACCAGGCCGGCATCGGTTGCGTTGAGCATCTCGGAAAAAACCTCCTTCGGCTGGGTCGGGAGGAACCTGACGTTCTGGAGTCCCAAGGCCTTCGCCTTCTCCACCAGATCACGTTTGGCGTTCCCTTCCCCGACAATGAGAAAGACGATCCTCGGATCCTCGCGCAACAATCGGGCGGCCTCCAGCACCTTATCCAGCACGGCGATGTATCCAATGTTGCCGGCAAAAGTGACCACGAATTGTCCATCCAGCTGGTGTGCCTCACGGAAGCCGTTGTGCTTCGGCCCCGGTCGAATGCCATCCAAATTGGCCCAATTCGGGATGATGGCGATCTTCTCCTCCGGTACGCCTTTGTTCATCAGATTCTGCTTCATTCCTTCGGATAGGACCGTCACCCGACACGAGGCGCGATAAATCAGCTTTTCCAGACCCTTGAAAATTCTGGTCAACCATGGACTGCGAAGTTGGCCGATGATCGTCAGGCAATCGGGCCACACATCCTGAACATTAAAGACCATGGGAACACGGCGAACCAAGCCGATCACCCAACCCGACAAGCCAACCGTGATCGGGGGATTCACACACAAAATGACGTCCGGGCGCCCGCACATCAGCCCCGCAACCACCGACATGAAGGTATAGCTCAGGTAGTTCAAGCTTCTGTGGAATCCGCTGGGATTCGGCGGTACATAAACAAACGTGCGCCACACATCTACGCCCTGGAAGCGGCTGCGATGAAGCAGCCGTCCACGGAATTCCGATGGAATTGACTCCCGCCCATAGTGCGGCATGCTGGTCACCACCGTGACCTGATCTCCCATCGCCGCCAGGTCCGTCGCCAGATCCGTGACCAACGGACCGGTCCCCGTCAGATCGGGATGAAACCTCATATGTAGAATAAGAATCCGCATGGCCTATCCGTGACTATCCGCGTCTATCCGTGTGCATCCGTGGACAATGTCTTCTCTTCCGTAGTACAGGCTCAAGAAACCATCACGTCTTGATTCCAAACACTCACCTAGCTAGAATTACGGTACCTAATTCCGTAACCGTAATACGGAGGTTTTTATGAGTACCTTAAGTGAGCGACTCGAAATCCGACTTCCCCCTCATACCATGGAACAACTCCGGCTGGAGGCGAAGACGCGGGGCGTCTCAGTGGGCCAGGTAGCGCGAGAAGCTATTGATCTACTTCTGCGGCAAGACCGGAAGTCCCGGGTGGAGGCGGCCGAAGCCCTGTTCGAGGTAGAGGCTCCAGTTTCCGATTGGAGCACTATGAAACGGGAGATCGAAGACGCTCGCCGCAAGGCGAATCTACCGTGAGCCGGGTCTTCATCGACACCAACATTCCGATGTACGCGGCGGGTGCTGATCATCCCTTGCGAGGGCCCGCCCGGCGAGTGATCTTGTCCGTAGCGACGGGCCGACTGGATGCGGTCACGGATACAGAGGTGTTTCAGGAAATTCTGTATCGCTACCTCCACCTCGGGGAGCGTGAGAAGGGCTTCAGGGTCTTCGATCATTTCTACCGGATCATGATGGGACGCGTCCTTCCGATCGAGGACGAGGATGTTCAACAGGCGCGGATACAGGCCGAACGCTATCCCGCACTTAGTCCTCGAGATCTGATTCATCTTGCCGTGGTGCTGCGTCATGGCTTGGAGGAAATGATCACCACCGACACCGGATTTGATTTTGTCAAGGAAGTGCGCCGCCTCGATCCCACAGATTTCGTGTCCCCGGGCTGAACCTCTCCGGAAGCAGCTTCTATCCGTGTTCATCCGCGTTCATCCGTGGACGATGTCTGCTTCTCCAGGAAATAAGGCCCGATCGCCAGCACATCCATTTTCGTCCGGAGGAAACAATCGACAGCCTAAGTAGGTAGGCGGTGATTCGCACGGCTTCCGTCGGGCGCAGAATGCACAACGATGCGGTAACGAATTGTGATGGACGACTTTGGTGGTATATGAAAAATCAGGTTAGGGTTCGGCTACTCCGAGATCCTTGCAGATTTTCCTAACCAGACTGTCCTTGATTTCATTGTGCCGAGGTATGCTGGAAACTTTTTTCGCGGCCCGATTCTTGTAAATGGTGTGCTTTTTCCCTTCCCTATTGAATTCACATCCATTCGACGTCAGATGGCGCAGCAGTTCCGTTCGTTTCATCTATCCGAAGCAAAGCTCTTCGCGAACGATCTGCCCGACAGCCGCCCGATGGGTCAGTTCTTCTTCTGCAATCTCACGTTGGGCCTCAAGCACCAATTCGATGGCTTCAAAAATATTCTCTTTGGCCTCGTCGAGACTATCGCCTTGTGTGTTTGCACCAGGCAATTCCTCGACCCATCCAATCCAAGATCCATCTCGCTGCTCTTCAAAGACGGCAGTAAGTTTCGGCATGAACCTACTCGTTTTCATGACGATTCCTCCGCTCTTGTCTAGGTATTCTCATCGGTGCACCGTTTCCGTTTGTCCTCATACAATGGTTCCACTCCTAAACGATGCAATGTCAGGTGTTTCCATATCGTCACATCCAATAAATATTCTACCGTTTCAGTTAACCGTTATGCAATCCATCGCCGCCAGATCCGTCGCCAGATCCGTGACCAACGGTCCTGTTCCCGTCAAATTGTGGGCGACTCATATCGGTGTCTATCCGTGTGCATCCGTGGACGATGTCTTCTTCTCCAGGAAATAAGGCCCGATCGCCAGCACATCCATCTTCGTCCGGAGGAAACAATCGACCGCTTCAGCCGGCGTGTTAACAATCGGTTCATTCTCATTGAACGACGTATTGAGCAGCACCGGCACCCCCGTCAATTGCCTAAAAGCCTGGATCAACTCCCGGTAGAGCGGGTTATCCTCCCGCCGAACCGACTGAAGTCGTCCCGTACCATCGACGTGCGTAACCGCTGGTATGACTGAGTGCTTCTCCGGCTTGATCGGATAGACCGTGATCATAAACGGATCATGGCGAGCGCCCTCGAAATACTCATCCACGGCTTCGGCCAGAATCGACGGGCAGAAGGGGCGGAACGGCTCCCGTCGCTTGATCCGTGCGTTCAACACCTCCTTCATCTCTGGTCGCCGTGGATCAGTCAGAATGCTTCGGTTTCCGAGCGCCCTGGGTCCCCACTCCATTCTCCCCTGGAACCACCCCACCACCCTTCCTTCAGCGATACGCTGAGCCGTTTTCTTTACCAGCGCTTCTTCAGCGGCTTCTTCAATCCTCAATCCCGCATCGGCCATCCGCAGTTTTGCCACCTCCTCCCCTATCCGGGCGCGGCTGAACTCCGGTCCCCAGTAGGCATGCTGCATCTCGAACGATCGCGGACGGCCCAAAATCTGATGCCACACATAAAACGCTGCACCTACAGCCAGTCCGGCGTCACCTGCGGCTGGTTGGATAAAGATCTCTTCGAAGGGCGTCCTCTGAAAGATTTTTCCGTTGGTCACGCAGTTGAAGGCGACGCCGCCCGCAAGGCAGAGCTTTTTGATCCCATGAAGTTCGTACAGGCGGTTCAACAGCGTGAACACAGCCTCTTCGAGCCGAGCTTGAACAGTGGCAGCAATCTGCTCATGGCGGCGATCCACTACCGCTCCTGCTTTTCGGGAGGGACCGAGCCTCGTATCGAGAAAATCGGAATAGAGCTTTCCCAATACCGGCGAGCCCTCCCTCCAGGTCATCTCGGGTCCTGTCTTGTGATGAACGAAGTAGTCAAGGCCGAGGTGAAAGGGCGCCCGGCCGTTGGATCGCGCCGGTGAAGAGTCGAGCCGGACGATCTTCTCGAACTCATCCTGGTATTCGGGCTGGCCGTACGCCGCCAGCCCCATGACTTTGT
>JACQTD010000301.1 GCA_016210985.1 Acidobacteriota bacterium | reverse complement strand
GCTCGACTTCCCCGGCGAGGTTCAGCCCGACCCTGAGGACGAAGGCAATACCCTCTTTCAGACCAAGGGATTCGAGCATGAGGCCGGTTATCTGTCGCAGCTGAAGCGTGACGGAGCCGACGTTTGTGAAATCTCCGACCGGGGCGACCGGTATTCGGAGACGATCGACGCCATTCGAGCGGGTCGTGGGATCATCTATCAGGCGGCGCTCCGGCACGAACCCTTTTCCGGTTTCGCGGACTTTCTGGTTAGAGCCGAGGGCGCATCAAAGCTGGGGGATTATCACTACGAGGTGTGGGATACCAAACTGGCGCATAAGGCGAAACCCTACTTCCTCGTTCAGCTATGCTGCTATGCGGAGATGATCGGAGCCTTGCAGGAGGTCCGCCCCGCAGTCGTCACTGTTGTTCTGGGGAACCGACACCTAAGGCATTTCCGGACCGAGGAGTACTACTACTACTACCTCCGGCTCAAGCAGGCCTTCCTCGATCAGCAAGCCGGATTCCATCGCGATCAGAAGCCCATTCCTGCCGGTGAAGAAGAATGCGGGCGGTGGAGCCGGCATGGCCTTTCCATCATTGAATCCCTCGACCACTTGAGCCAGGTCGCTAACATCCGCTCGACTCAAATCCGGAGATTGGAAAGCGCCGGGATCAAATCGATGACGGATCTCGCCCGGACCCGGCGAACGCACATCCCCAACCTCAATCCAACGATGCTCCATCAACTGCGTCACCAGGCGCGCCTCCAACTCGAATCAAAGGGGCTGACGTATCCCGGGTATGAGGTACTCGATCCGGATCCGTTGAACCCCAGGCGCGGCTTGGCCCGACTGCCGCCTCCGTCGAAACTCGATATCGGTTTCGACATCGAAGGCTATCCGCTTGTGGAAGGCGGTCTGGAATACCTCTTCGGCGTGACCTATGAAAACCGGCGGGATCTCGCGTTCAAGTGCTGGTGGGCTCATGACCGCCACGCAGAGAAAGCGGCGTTCGAGGGTTTCATCGATTGGGTGTTCAAGCGATGGCGGAAAGATCCGGAAATGCACATCTACCACTATGCCGCTTACGAGGTCACCGCGCTTCGCAGACTCATGGGTCGGTTCGGCACCCGGGAGTTGGAAGTCGACGAACTTCTGAGGAACGAGGTTTTTGTCGATCTCTACACCATCGTCAGACAGGGACTGAGGATCGGGGAACCCGCCTATTCATTGAAGAACATCGAGCGGCTGTACGCCGGGCGTCGGGAAGGCGAAGTAGCTACGGCCGCCGATTCCCTGCTCTTCTATCAGCGCTGGCTCGAATCAGGCCATGGTTCTGCTGAGCGGGATTCCCGACTCCTGAGCGCGATCGAAAGTTATAACAAGGAAGACTGTGATTCCACTTGGCGGTTGTGCCTCTGGCTGAGGGAGGTTCAGCATTCGAACGGCATCGCATGGGTCCCCAAGCCTCCGGCACCCGATGAGGCTGCCGACACCGATCGACCCCGTAGCGAGGCGGCGGAGCTTGCCGGGCAACTCCTGGCTACGATTCCAGAGGACCGCTCCAAGGCTCCAGAAAGATGGCGAATTCAGGAACTATTGGCCTGGCTGCTGGAGTTTCACTGGCGGGAAGCCAAGCCGGTTTTCTGGGCCATGTTCGACCGGCACGCCATGACCGAGGATCAGCTTTACGACGACGTGGACTGCCTCGCGGGCCTGAAACGCACTGGCCGAGGGGCGGAACCCGTGGCGAAATCCTGTTTGTATGAGTATCAGTTCAATCCCGAACAGGAGACGAAACTATCTGAGGGCGGCCGTTGTTATTTCGCGCACGATCTGCGAATCGGGACAACCATCGAGGAGATCGATACGGACGCCGGCCGGATACGCATCCGGGTGGCCATGAAGCACGGAGATCCTCCCGCAAAGCTAAGCCTGATTCCCGACGAACATGTGCCTGCCCGGGCCATTGCCGCTTCGATCATGCGGATCGCGTCGAAGTGGCGTGAATCCGGTGAATTGCCGCGGGCGCTTGCAGATTTTCTTTACCGCCGGAGACCCCGGATTCGAGGGTCGAAATCCGGCCCGATCGCGCCTTCGGGCCCGGACCAGGTTGACTCGGCCGTCAAGGCCATCGTCAACCTCGACCACGGTACCCTCTGCATCCAAGGCCCACCGGGGAGCGGAAAGACCTACACTGCGGCGCGGGCGATCGTGGAGTTGGTTCAGATGGGAAAGCGAGTAGGCATTACCTCTAACAGCCATAAAGCCATTCTCCAACTGATGCAGGCGGCCATCCGGGAAGCCGGTGATGCGGGGATTCGTATCGACGCCGTGAAGATTGGCGGGGATAGGGAGGACCTGGGGGACTACAGCGGAGATATCCGGTGGGAAAAGAGCGGAAAGGAGGTCTTCGGGCCCCTGGCCGACCTGCCGCAACTCGTCGGCGGCACCGCCTGGGCCTTCAGCGATGAAACCGCCGCTGCAAAACTCGACTATCTCTTCGTGGATGAAGCGGGACAGGTCTCGGTCGCCAATCTCGTAGGTATGTCTCCTTGTTCCGGGAACCTCGTCGTCGTCGGAGATCAGATGCAATTGAGCCAGCCGATCAAAGGATCACATCCGGGCGAAAGCGGGCGCTCGGTTCTGGACTACATTCTCGGCGACCAGGCGACGGTGCCGGAGGACTTCGGAATCTTTCTGAGCTCCAGCAGGCGGATGCATCCCGATGTCTGCGGATTTATCTCAGCTGCCGTTTACGAAGGCCGGCTGCACGCCGCCAAAGCGAGTTCGGACCGGCGGTTGTTCCTGCCTACTGCAGGAGGAAAGTGGCTCACCAGGGAATCGGGCGTGCTCTTCGTTCCCGTGGACCACGAGGGAAACACCCAGGCCAGCGAGGAGGAAATCGACGCGATCCGGGGGATTGTGGACGAACTCCTCCAGTGCAGATTGACCGACGAACAGGGAGCCCGGCGACGGCTGACGATGCGCGACATGCTTCTGGTGGCTCCCTATAACCTTCAGGTCATGGCGCTAAAGCGGGCGTTTCCCCTGGGGCACGCAGGTTCCGTGGACAAGTTCCAGGGACAGGAAGCGGCCCTCGTGATCGTCTCGATGTGCGCGAGTTCCGGGGATGCCTCACCGAGAGGGGTGGAGTTCCTCTTCAGCCGGAACCGACTCAACGTGGCGATCTCGCGCGCCCAGTTGCTCGCCGTCGTGGTGGGGAGCCCTGCACTGGCGCGGACGAGGTGCTCCACGGTTGAACAGGTGGAACTGGTAAACCTCTTCTGTCGGATCGTGGAGGCCGGAGGAGTTCCTAGCGTCCTCTGACCTGGCCCGAGTGCTTAGTCAACATGGCAATCAGGCCCTTCGCCGCCTCCGGAACCGCCACGCGCTTCTCAACGATCTCACGATTGGTAAGCCTCTTCCCGTAGAGATCCTGGTTCTCATCCAAGTCCTGCCGAAGCGTTGCGCCCTGGAGAGAGATCCCGGCGAATACGCCCCGCGAACGCGACCACGATAGAATTTCCGCCGTCATCAACGCGTCGGTCTCGGCCTGGGCCGTCCGACCCACGGGACCGGCCGCTACCGAGGCGTCTCCGCCTAACGTGAACTTACTCGAGAGCAACCGGTCGACGCCTTTCTGATTCATCACCAGTAACACGACATCCGTCTCGGAACCGCCGATCTGGAAACCGAAGCTTCCGCCCTCGATGCGAACCGTGGCCGGAGCCGTCCAGCCCACGCCTCCCTGTTTTCGGCATACCAGGTATCCCTTTCCGTACTTTGCGCCGAAGATAAAGGCGCCCTTCTTCATTCCGGGCACGATGACAATGCCATGAGCCCTGTCCAGCAGGTCCTGCGGGATGCCCTGGTCGGGCGCGTCCATGATCTCCTTCAGGACCGTCGCTGATCGCTGCAGACGTTCCACGTACGCCGTGTCGGCGCCCAGAAGGCCCAGGCTGACCAACCCGATGATCATCGCTCGATAGTTCATCATCTGTTCCTCCATTCCCGTTGTCTATGCATGGCGGAGGGCGTCTCGGTAGCATGACCCCCAGATCCGGTGAAGGCGACATAGTAACCGGTATTTGTTCCCCCGTCACCACGATCGTGTGGGCGGGAACGGATAGTGAGTCAGGTTCGTCTCCTGAAGAGATGGCCGCGGAAACGAGGATGACACGGATACAAGATCGGCTCATTGTGGAGTGCGCCGGCAATCCGCCAAAGGCGGAGCGACGGCGCTTTGAATTGCCGACGTCATTCCACAACGCAGCCAAAGCGGTAGCGCGCGATGCTTGCTCCCGCACTCCAAACAGGATGTGCCGCAGGAGGAGAAATGTTGATCTCAGCAAACAGACCCAGTACCCGGGAACCGGCTGACTGGCGTCCGGGAGATGCATAAGAGATCGTAAGGAAATAACTTGACTATTCTCTCCGGCTGTCCGATCCCGGTGGCGTGGGAGCTGAGAAAGTCAAGGTGCATGACTTTCTGGATCCTGAGAAGGGCAAGGCGATCCCCTATGGCGTGTATGATCTCGGTCGAAACCTCTAACGGTCTGGCCACCGTCGTGGTCGCGAAAGGGGAAGGCGAGTTCGGCAAGTCGCACCCCTCCGCCGTCGTCCAGGAAGCCCTCACCGACTAGCGCTCCCGGGAGAGCAGGCCGGTCATTCGGGTGTGATGGTAGCCCCGTGTCAGATCGAGCGCCGTCAAGCCTTCCTTGGTCTTCACCGTCCGGTCGGCCCCGGATGAAACCAGTCTCTCGATCACGGCGGTATCGCCGAAATCGATCGAGGCCGCGTAGAGGAGCGGGGTCATCCCCAGGCGGTCCACCTCATTCACCCGGGCGCCACGTGCGACGAGCACGTCGACCGTATCCGCATGATTGCCGATCGCCGCCCAGCTCAGCGCGGACACGCCCTCGGCGTCCGTATCTTGCGGGCTCGCACCCCGTGCGATCAAGGTATCGACCATCGCCGAGTCACCGACAAAGGTTGCGTAGAGCAGCGGGCTCACCACAAACCGTCCAAGCAGATTCATCCGCTCATCGACCCGGGCGCCGGTGTCAAGGAGCGCGCGAACAGACTGCAGGTCGCCGGAAGTGACGGCGAAGAACAGGGCCGAAGCCGAGTACCGTACCGCTTCGCCTTCGTTTCGGTTCGGTTTTGCCCCGGCTTTCAATAACAGCCGCACCACCTCTGAGTTTCCGCGATGGCGCGAGGCCACCATCAGTGCCGTGAAGCCGGTTGGGGCTCGGGCATTGACATCGGCGCCCCGATCGAGAAGTAACTTCACCTTTTCGATATCGCGCGCCGCCACCATCAACGCCGTAGTACCCGCCGCCGTGGCGGCATTGGGACTCATTCCCGCGTCGAGCAAATTTTTCAGATCTGCCGCACTGCCCGAGAGCGCGACCCTGATCCACTCGCCTTTTTCCTCAGGCTCGAAATCGTGAGGCGCCGATGGCGGCGAAGCTGCCGGTTTCCCGGGGATGGCGTGCATGAGGGCCGCGGCGGCCCAAGCGGTCCCGGTGATGGAAATGAACTGGTCGTGTCCGTAGGGGAAGGCCGTCTCGAAATAGGGCGGGCTGACCGGAGCCGGAGGATTGAGCCGGGACTTGATGTGCCAGGTCCCGTCCGCTTTCTGTGCCCGCACGAGGAAACGCAGGCCACGCTGATAGGCTCGATCGCCCGTCGGGAGATTCGCCGCCTCGTGCAGCGCGGTCAGGACTTCTCCGGTTGCATAAGCATCACTGGCCATCCCCGGGAGCTGTGACCACCCGCCGTCGTCGAGTTGTTGAGCGAGGAGCGCCCGCGCGGCTTTCCGCAGGACAGGCCGGCTGGCACCCGTCCAGTAGAGACCGAAGAGCTGAAAGGTCCGGTCCTCCGTCGTTCGAGGCTCGGATTTGAGGAGCCACCCTTTGGCCAGTCTTTTCCGCTGCTGTCGCTCCGCCTTGAATCGTCTGGGCAGGAAAAGCTGGACTGCACGCGCGCACACGGCCGTGACGGTGAAAGCGCTGTGCGACTGGGGCGGACGAACGTCGATGGTGGGCCAGCTGCCGTCTGCGAGTTGCTGTGAGGCGAGAAACTGCGCCGATGCATCGGTCATCAGGCTGGGGGCAATACCCGTGGCATGGGCGCTGACGAGCGAAAGGCCGTCGAAGAAGCCGTCAATGAACTCATATCCTTGGATGGCCCCATCCAGATCCTTGAAGAACGTGAAGGTCTCCGATGTCATCTCTCTTGCGACCTCCTCCTTGAAAGGGACGCCGCGCGGACGAGCAAGGCTGATCGCGATTTGCGGGAGCAACTGATGATGGCAGGAGGCGCAGGTTTCGACCTTTGACCAGGCAACTTGGGATTCTTGCATTCGCTCGAGCGCTTTCGCGGAGGCGGCTCGCAACGCACCTTGGCTGACCGGTTTCATCCGCTTTAGCGAGCGAGCCCGGCCAGGGGGATCCATCCGGACGGACGCGGCCGGGACGGTAACCCGGGGCGTGGTTAGGGTCTGGGAATTCTCCCGAAAGCCCAGGATAATCATCGCAACTGCAAAGCAAATGAGTACGGACTTCTTCATGATCATCTCCACCTTCACTGATCGTCTAAAGTTTCACGGTTCCATCGAGCCTGCTGAGTTTCCGGTCGAATGTTCCAAATGGCAGATGTCCAGCCTTGCGCGCAATTTCAAGGAGTAGACAGTTCGAAAAGCCAAGTCCCGGCCACTCGCGGAAAACGGCGAGCGCCGCCGCCACGGCATCCGAATCCTGAAGGACAAGGTCTTTGTGCTTCAAAAGCATCTCGATCACGGTACCGATTTCGGCGGGGTTGCGTTCGTAGACCTCTGCAAGAACCCATGATGCCTCCGCGAGGGCCAGGAGCGGCACCCAGGCGCCCTTCTCCACAAAACGATCAGCAGCGGCCACCTGCCGGGTGTCATCACGCGTAATGATTCGTACCAAGACGTTGGTGTCAATGGCGCGCATGCCGTGCTTTCACCGATTTCCCTATTGCCGCTTTCAAAGCCGCGAGCGATCGTCGCTTCGGCGTCCGACTGGGGAACACAGCTCGATGTATCTCCTCGGAAGTAAACCGGCCTGATCGGCGCACCACGATCTGCTCGCCCTCTTGATCCCATTCCAGAACGGATCCGGGTCCAATGCCAAGCTTCCGACGCACTTCGGCCGGCACGGAGACTTGTCCCTGCGCCGTGATTTTTGAGCGAGCCAGCGTCATGCCCACACATTACCACGGTAATGAATCATATTCCAGCATACCGCTTGCCGCCGGATCATCGATCCGCCAAAAAGGGGTTCAGCGTGAATGTCAATGCTCAGTTACCGATCCTTGGCGGTGGCCCGGTCCTCCGCTTCGGCCAGCCAGCCGCGATGGAGTTTCTCCATGGGTATGCTGCTCAGATAAGGTTTGATGTCGATCACCGGTGTACCGTCGAGCATGTCCACGCCTTTGAGGTGCAGCTTCAAACCATCCCGGCGTAGCAATTGGACTACCGTAAGGCCGATCGGGTTCGGGCGCCGGGGCGAGCGGGTGGCGAATACCCCGTGTGACCGATCGTCGCAGGGCGGCACCCCTTCAAGGTTGAATTCCTTCGAGGCATGAAAGACCCAGATTACAAAAAGGTGGGAGAACCCCTCGATGTCCTTGAGGCCCAGCTCAAACTCGGGCAATAACTCCAACACTCCCTCCGCCCGCTGTTCAACCCCAAGACCCTTCGGTATCTGGCTCTGGTCCAGGTAGGGGCTCCGGATATATCCGATCGGACGTACTCTCCACTCTTCCATGCGTCCTTCCATATTACCCTGCTTTCTTGAATTCTTCACCAAAACCGGCGAAAGCCTCGCCCTCATTCCAGATCGTGGTGACTTGATCTTTTCCTCACCTGGCCCCGACTGCAGCCACAGAACCCGACCGCGGCTGCAGCCTCACGGCATGACCGCCGGAGCGGTCCCTTGACCCGGCCGCGTGAGCGGTCTCATGAGTTTAGCCCGGTCTTTTAAGGCCGGGTCAGCCGGCCCATAGGGAGCGCGTCGCATAGCGACGACTGGAGTTTCTACATTTTGCACCCGGCTGCTGAGAGCGAGAACTGGATGTACGATATTC
>JACQTD010000307.1 GCA_016210985.1 Acidobacteriota bacterium | reverse complement strand
ATCTGGCGAGCTCCGGATTTGGCACATTCTCTAACGGTGGCCGGCGAAAGTTCGGCGGTAAATTCGTGCTTGAGTTTTGAAATGGGCCGGCGGCTCGGTGCCCGGGAGGCTGGCCCCCCGCCACTGTCTGTGAATGAACTTACAGACAGCGGCGGCTGTAAAGGGTATGGTTCGACCGAAGTATCTCACTAAGCAAAGAAAGAGCAAGGTAAAGCGCTATGAAAAACTGCAATCCACCGCGCCGCAAATGGCTGATCTCAGGGGCATTCCTAATCGTCCTGGCGGTCGCAACCCTGCCGACGGATCGGCTCATGCCGGCGGCGCGAGCCCAAAATGATGTTGTGTCCCATCCATCGCCTGGAGGCACGGCGGGCGAAAAGATTTTCACCAAGCTCATGGAGCGAAACGTTCAGCGGGAGCGGCGCCTGCGGCAATACTCCGTGGCCCGCACCTATTCGGTCAAGAACGACAAGGGGAAGCTGCGCGCAAGCGCCCAGGTGGTGTTGCAGTATCAGGCGCCCAGCACCAAGGTGTTCAACATTGTCGCCGAAGAGGGTTCAGGATTCGTCCGCCGCGGCGTCTTCAAACGGTTGATGGAAAGCGAAGTCGAATCCGCCGCCGGTCGCAGTCGTCACGACAGCTCGATCACGCCCGCCAACTACAGCTTCGAGTTCGTGGGCGAGGAAGATGTGGATGGCCATCACTGCTTGGTGGTTCAGGCCATTCCGAAGCGCAGGGACAAGTACCTGTTCGATGGGAGAGTCTGGATAGAGGCCCATGAGTTCGCGATTGTAAGAATCGAGGGTCATCCGGCAAAGAACCCATCGTTTTGGATCAAGCAGGTCGACTTCGTTCGCCGATATCAGAAGATTGGAGAATTCTGGCTTCCGTTGAAAGATGAATCGGTTACGCAAGTCAGAGTTTTTGGTAAGAACATCTTGACGATTGACTACCAGAACTACGAGGTCGTTGAGCTGAACGCCATGATCAGCTCACGCGCGTCCATATGGAAATGAAAGGCCGATAGAATGACGGGCCGCAAAACAAGGCAAATCTTCGCCGTGCTCGGCCTGCTCCTGTTTGCCTACTTGCTGAAGCGAACGGGATGGGGCGCGCTGGCGCATGACTTCCGCCAGTTGGGTTGGTTTCTCCTGCTGATTCTAGCGCTGAGCGGGATAAAATACGTGATCAGCGCCTGGGCTTTATCCGCCGCCTTCTTCCCCGAAGAGCGCCAATCATGGCGTCATTTATTTGGCTATCGCCTGGCAGGGGAAGCAATGAACTACTTGTCGGTCGCCGGACCATTGGCCAGCGAGCCGGTGAAGGCCTACATGGTCCGGGGCGTTGGCTTCGCGCCAGCGCTGGCTTCCTCGATTCTGGAGACCACCGTGAATGCCATTGCTGCCGGGTGGGTCTCCGTGGCCGGCTTGCTGGCGCTGATCATGTGGCACGCGCCAGCCGCCACGGTTCGACATGCCGGCTATGCGACCATTCTCGTCCTACTCGCCTTCGGGTTTGGGTTCTTCTACGCGCTGAAGCATCGCGTTCCATTTCTGACAGGACCGTGGCGTCGCATGCGCCGCATTCGTTCGCTTTCTTCTCCGAGACTCGGTGAGAAGCTCGCGCTGATCGAAGGACGAATGCATCGGCTGAACGCCGAAAGAACAAGCGCCTTGTGGTGGATGCTCCTCCTCAGTCTTTTGAACCAGGGACTCGCTTTGTTGGAGATCTATGCGGCGCTGATTCCCCTGGGCATCAAGCCAGGATTCGCCAGCGTGCTGGCGGTGGAAGCATTCACCAAGCTGGCGAAGGCGCTTTTCTTTTTTGTTCCGGCTCGCATCGGCGCCGACGAAGGCAGTTCGCTGGGCGTTTTCGCCCTATTAGGTTTCTCCCCGGCGGCCGGCGTAACGCTCGCCCTTGCCCGACGGTTGCGGGCGGTTTTCTGGAGCGCGGTGGGGATTGCCTTTCTGCTCGCGCATGGCGTGAAGTCCGAGTCCCGCAGGCCGGAACGAGGGCGCTGGCCTTCTTTGCAAGGCGAGCGCATATGACTCTGGTGAATACTTCCATGGCGCCCCTTTTTGCCCAAACAACAGCGGGCGCACGACCCGGCTTCGACCGGACCCTGAGCGGTTCCTTCGCGCCCGCCGCGACGGATGCGCGCGAGTGTTCGGACCTCGTGCTGGTCAATTGGAACATCGAGCAGGGAACGCGGCTGACAAGGCTCCTGGCGGCGCTCCGAGGCCCGCTGGCGGCGGACCTTCATGTCCTGCAAGAAGTCGACTTGGGGACTCGCCGGACAGGTTACCGCAACGTAGCCGAAGTGATGGCCCGCGAACTCGGGATGAACTACGCATTCGGGATCGAATTTGAAGAATTGGCGCAAGGCCGTTCTGACCGGCCTGCGTTTACCGGCCAGGCCGTGCTCAGCCGATTTCCGATCTCCCGAGCTCGGCTGCTCCGCTTCAACCATCAATTACATGACTGGGGGCCGTTTTGGAAGTTGCCGTGGTCCCGACTGCAGCCGCGAAGGGGCGGGCGGATGGCGCTGGTCGTCGAGATGCGGTGGCGCGGCCGACCCTGCGTGATTTATGACACCCATCTTGAGAGTAAGGCTGATGACGCCGGAAGGGCGCTGCAAATGAAGGAAATCCTCGAAGATCTCGCCACGCATTATTCATCCGACACCCCAGTGATAATTGCCGGGGACTTCAATACACGGCATGGGGCTGGCTCGGCAGTCGTGCGGGAACTCAAGGCGCGCGGCTTTCAGAACGCGTTGCAAGACGATGCAGGACCGGCAAGCACGAAAGTGGGGAGAAACAGAAGAGTGGACTGGGTCTTTGTCCGTCAACTGCGCTTTTTCGGCGGCCGTGTAACTCACCTCGCGATCTCTGATCATTACCCGATGGTAGTCCGCCTTGCACTGCCACCAACCTCCCGTTCAAGCGGTTCAGTTCTGCAACGAAGATAACCGCTGACGGCCCCGCCCTCGATGAAGCGGTAGCGGATATATGTTCAAACAACGCGGTGGCTGGCTAAAACACGTCGTGCTTGCTCATCCAGGCTAGTGCCGGTGGTGAGTCGGGCGTAAATAGTTGTGTTCTAGATGTTTGAATGTCCAAGCCAGTCCTTCACAACGGATAGGTCGGCACCGGCTGGAAGACAAGGTAGCCAAGCGGCAACAGAAGATAGCCGAGCGCAATGAGCGGGTCGAGCAGTCGGTTCGATGCAACCCGGAAGCGGGCCTGTTGATGCTGAAGCAGTGGATGGTGCGGCACAAGATTGCGCATCTCGTGGAGTTGCATCTGGAGGGACGCAAGATTGTCGGGAGCGTGGATCCGCAGGCCGAATTCCGCGCGCTGCAACTGGCGGGCTGTTACGTCGTCGTTACCGACGTGCCGAAGGAGACGCTCGATACCCAGGCGGTTCACGACAGCTATGTGGCGCTGCAGAAAGTGGAGCGGGACTTCCGCACGATGAAGACAGGGTTGCTAGAGAGCCGGCCCGTGTTTGTGCGCAAGAACAGCCGTACCCGAGGGCATGTGTTCGGTTGCATGCTGGCCTTGAAGCTCAGCCGTGAGGTGGAGCGCAGACTGGCTGCCACTTTCGGGACTACAGACAAAGATCCGCGGGCCGTGACGCTACCAGATGCGCTGGAGGCCCTGCATCGTCTGTGCATGCTCGCCTACACGATTGACGATAAGACGACCGTGATGCGGCTACCCAGGCCGGATGATCATCAAAGAAAGATCATGGACGCCCTCCAGATCTCGCTGCCAGCGGGATAGCCTGTAGTCAGGCGCCACCTCTCACAACAATCTCATCCGAAACTTGTGATTCAAATACTTGCGATCAGAATCCCGCCGCGCGGCGGTGGAAGATCCGTTTGAGAAATAACTGTGGCTCCTCCACAATCCGCTGCCGCATCGCCGGCGAAGCATCGCGCCAGGCGGCGTAGAACTGGCCGGCTTGCCGGCTGTCGACCCGGTGCGCGGCAAACGCTTCGGCCATCCGTTGGCAGTCCTCGATATCGGCGCGCGCCACCGGCACCAGCACCTTCATCGCCACGTGGGCGGAGATCTTGCCGCTGCGCACTTTCTGCTGAACCGCCTCGGGAAGGAGTTCCACCAGCGCCAATCGGCGCGACACCCAACTGACGCTACGGTCGAACCGGCGTGCCAGCACATCGAGGCTGTAGCTGAAGCGCTCTTCCAGTTCCGCAAGCAACCAGCCTTGTTCGAGCGCGGTCTCGCATTCGGAGAATCGCATCGAACGGTCCAGCACCAGGGCCTCGGCTTCGCCCATCGGCCAGATGACCGCTTCCACCGTGTCCCGGCCCAGTTGCTCCAGAGCCGCCACCCGCTTGTAGCCGTCGATCACCCGATAACGATCGGCTTGGCCGGACACAGCCACCACCACGATTGGCGTCTGCTGGCCCGAGGCGGCCAGGGAAGCCAACAACCGCCTCTGGCGCCCAGGACCGTGAACGCGCAGATGCTCGTAGCGCCGATCCAGTTGATGAAACTCCAGTTGCATCCGATCCTCGGTCTCCCACTTGCGGCCCCTATTCTGCGGCAACCCGCGTCTGGTCTTGCACGGCTGGAGGATGAAGTCGGTCCGGAACCCTCGAAGAATCAACAAAATAAGCCTTGAACTGGTCTTGCGTGGCGCTGAGCAGTAGTGTCCCCATAACCCCAAGGAAGGTCAGCTGATGCTCAAAGAAAAAGCGGGTGGGTCAGTCCTGATGAACAGACGTGGGGCATTCCTAGCAAGCGCCGAAGCACTTCTCTTTCGGAAGGCCAGCGGAGCGGCGGTAGCGCCGCACCATGTACCAGAGCGTTGTTCGTTCGGGAGGCACTCTCCTATTGGAAATGAACAGAAACGGAGATTCGTCTTGGCGGCTCTTGAGATAGGAGCGGACGAGCTTCACCTCGTCTGGCTGCATCGGGTACACACCGGAGAGGGAACCCCTGAGCCGCTGAATGTTGAGGCGGCCTCATTTGAGATCCGCACCGGCTCGGTGGAGCAGGCCCACCTCGGATGCCCGGAGCCCATGACGGTACGCAATGAGGAAAATCGCGCGGTCGCGCTTGTCCTTGACTGCCGCGAAGTGGCGGCGCAGCTCCTCCTGGGAGAGGAACTGAATGACGCGCTGCGGGCGGCGCGGTTTCTTCCCATTCCTCGTCATGCCGGCTCCGCCTTGATGAAGTAAAGGGAGGTGGTGTCCACGACAAACCGGTCTCCCCTCTCCCCTACTCTGACCGTGAGCACAACGCCGTCATAGAACTCCACGACTAGGTCACGGTGCTCCACAGGACCGGGGAACGCCCGGTCGCTCTCCAGGATCGTAACGGTGATTTTGTCGCAGGGGTGAAACATAAGGGAGCAGAGATTCAACAGAATAACTGTTCTGTTGAAGAATCTGAATGAACGGGCTAATCCTATGAAGGAACACCGGCTACGGGAAGGGATTGGATTCACACTGTTTTGTTGAATTGTTCGGCACTTTGGAAATCGACCTGTATCGCATCAGCGACTGGGTTCGAGGGGGAGCCATCTCCGACGGATCCGTCTTCTCTCAATGACAACAACAGAGTTCGGCAACTCTTTGTAAATACGTTTAAGTCTCATGCACATTCCTCCGGGTCCATGTACGTTTCACGCATGAATTGCGGCGCGTTCGCGCGCAAGGCGCGTAATCTCGGGGAAGCCTAGCCATCCGTCGACAGTGTCACCGATCGTGGATGTTGAACGCGCATGGAGGCCTCAAGCACCTCAATGGACACCAGATTCCCTGCATCGTCGTAGTCCAGGACTACCGCGGGCTTGTCCCCGTCACTCGCCGCTACTGGAGCGTCGAGGAAAATCACCGTCAAGGTATCGGTTCTCCCCTAATAATTAATCTTCACCTCTCCCTCCAGTAAAGGTTCGGCAACGTAGGCGACATCATGCCCGTCTCTACCAAGTCTCCACAATCACCCGATCGGCACTTTCATCGGAAACCAAGTTTATGCAGACTTCGCGTCGACTTGATAGACCACCTCGGACCGAAGTGCGCTTGCTGCGAAACGTAGGGCCGCGAGGAAGTTTGTTGAGTAGCTTTCGGAGTTTGAACCGCATCGCCACGATGCGGTCATGGGCGGTCTTCGTGTTTCGGAATGGGATCGTTGATCGAGTTTCGCGTAACTCGCCTTCCCGGTGGTTTCGTCGAGGTCAGGCCGAACCAGTTCTCGAAATGGCATTTCACCTTGCAGGTGACGTAACTTGGAATCGACCTGCACAATCCGGGCGTATTCCTCCTTGGCCATCCGTTCCGCCTGGCGACGGTTCGAAGCCCCCTCAAGCTTGAGCTTGTATTGCTTCTCGCCGTGCTGGAACCGTAGCCAGAACGGGCATTCGGTAAACCTGTCCTCTAAGCGCGCAGGGATGGTTTGACCCTTTCGGTGGCCGAAGTGCCTAGCTTCCGTGTCGCTGCTGAATGGCTTGTATATGAGCTAGGCAGTCAGTCCTGCGTTGGTCTTTGAGAGAGATGCGTCCGCCGGTAAGGCTCGCGGTGGCACGGATCGGTCCATCGCCCAAGGTCGTTCGTCTCAACGCCCCTACGATCTCAAGGCGATCTTGCCGGCAATGAGGAGGGTCCTTCACAGTGGACGATGCTGCGCAGGTAGCCGTTCGGTCATCTGGGCAGAACGTGGGGGACACCCCCGAGAGGTGCTTCCGATCACTCGCTCACCGCGCTTGGAAAACTCGGCCAACGCCGCCGAGTTTTCCACAGTTCCCACAGCACTACGGCGATGTATCTTTAAAAGAAGAAGAACCAATCTGATCAGAAGGAGACGCAAAGCCAGACTCGCATGGACAAGACGAAGGCGGAAGTGTAAAAAGAATCCAGTCCCGGCGACCGGTCCGTTGGCTGGTTTTCAGGTGACCATCATTGGCCGCTTTTGAGGTGACCACCGAGGTGTCCCCGCACGGTCTAACCAAGAAGAGTCTTCGATCTTCTTACCGCACCTCCTCACAACAATGTTGTTATCCACACATAGCTGCTATCCGCACCTCTCATCCGATCAGCCTAGGCTGCCTCGGAGGACGGCGCCGAGACTCGAATCCGAGTCTCCATATCCCCGCGCACCTCCGCTTCGTAGGCAGGTGAGAATCGAACCAGCAGGGCCAGACTGGAGGACGCCGTGACCAGGATCCCCAGTATGAAGAGCGCGGATGGCCAGGTGAGGCCTTCCATGCGGAAGAGAAAGCCCGCGGCCACCGCGCCTGCATTTCCACCCGCTCCCACAATGCCGGCCACGGCGCCCAGAGCTTTCCTATTGATAAACGGGACGACCGAATAGGTGGCGCCCTCGGACATTTGCACAAAAAGGCTGAAGAGCACCAAGGAGGCAATCGAAACGGTCAATACCATCATCTGTGAAAACAGGATCAGCGCCAGCCCCTCCAATAACAAAATGATTCCGAGAAAGTAGACTCGACCCTTGAGGCCCCATCGCATTCCAGCCTTGTCCCCGGCTACACCTCCCAGCGTGCGCGCGAAGACGTTCATCAGCCCGAAAAGGCTCGCCACCAGGCCGGCCATTCTCAAACTCAGTCCGAAGTAATCTTTGTAATAGAGAGCGGCAATGTTATTGATGGTGAGCTCGATTCCAAAGCACGCTCCATAGATAACGAAGAGGGGCCACACGCGATGATCCCGGCAAGCCTCCCAGAACGTGCCATTGACCGATTTGCCGGAATCCATTTGCCGGGCTGCTCGCAACTCAGCGTAGTTGCCTGCCGGTGAGTCTTTGGTGAATTTGTAATAAAGAAAACCCGTGACGAAGAGGGCAACCCCGGGTACAACCATGGCAAACCGCCAGCCCAAATATTCGTTCGCGCCGAGGCTAAGGATCGCGGCGAAAAGCAGAGGCATGACCATCTGCGTAACGCCTCCGCCCAGATTTCCCCACCCTGCCGTCGTGGCATTGGCTGTTCCGACGACATTGGGAGCAAACATTACTGACGTATGGTATTGCGTTATCACGAAGGAAGCCCCTATGGCGCCAATGGCCAGACGGAATAGGAGAAAGGATTCATAGCTGTCCGCAAGACCGATGCACATGACAGGGAGGGAGCCGATGATCAATAACCAGGTATAGGTCAGCCGGGGGCCGATGCGGTCGCACAACCAACCTACGATCAGGCGGGCTATCGCGGTGATCGCTACGGAAGCGACCATCGTATTCCCGATCTGCTCCGGGCTCAGGGCGAGATCTTCCCTCACGACCGCCATCAGAGGTGCCATGCCGAACCATCCAAAGAAACACAGGAAGAAGGCGAACCACGTCATATGGAAGGTTCGCATCGGGATCGAATGAAAGCTGAAGAGCGGGATGCTGGTGGCCCTGTTTGTGAAGTCCATGTTTTTGAAGTCCATTTGCAATCTCCTCCCCCTTTGCGGGATTCAGAAACTGTAGCTGATCATCAGGTCAGGATCGTGAACGGAGGGGGCATTCCCTGCTTTGGCACTTCGTGGCGCCCGGTCTATGGCGGAGTAACAGGTTCCGCCGGTCAACCGCAAATACCCTTAATCGCTAGTCTCCCGGAGAGACGAGCGGTCTTGCTTCATTTCATAGGTGCCTTCTCCACGCGCACCGCGGCCTGCTTGTAATTCGGCTGGCGCGAATAGGGGTCGAATTCACCTTGGGTCAGCAGATTCGAGTTATGTTCTGCGTAGTGAAACGGCATGAACACCTGTCCTGGCGCTATGATTTCGGTAATGCGCAATTCGACGCTCTCCACACGGCTCCGTTGGGAGACGACGGTTACTTTGTCATGGGGCTTCAGCCCGAGCTGCCGTGCATCGCGAGGATTCATTTCCAACCATGCCCTGGGTGACAGGCGTTCAAGAATCTCGACCTCCTTGGTCTTGGTGCGAGTGTGCCAGTGTTCTACCGTGCGGCCCGTATTCAAAATCAAGGGGTAGTATTCCCTGGGTTGCTCGGGGAAGGCTTTCCATTCGACGCACCATAGTTGGGCTTTGCCGTCGGGGGTCTGAAAGTAGCCGTCGGCGTACAAACGGGACGTGCCGACTTCGTCAGTCCCTTGCGGAAAAGGCCACTGGATGCCGTGATGTTGCTCGATCAGCTCGTAGCTCATCCCGGAGTAATCGCACAAGCGTCCCTTGGAGACCTTCTTCCACTCGTTGAACGCATCGACAGGCTTCCGCCAGCGAGGAAATAACTCTTCCTTGCAACCGAGCTTTTCGGCGATGGCTAAGAAGATGTCAAAGTCCGGCTTGGCCTCGCATGGCGGGTCGACGGCGGAATTCACCTTGCTGACGCGACGTTCCGAGTTGGTAAAGGTCCCTTCCTTTTCTCCCCAGATCGCCGCCGGCAATAGGAGATCAGCCATTTCGCTGGTCGGCGTGGGATGGAAACCATCCTGGACCACCAGAAAGTCCAAATTCTCGAGCGCATACTTCAGCACGTCATGGTTCGGGAAGGAGACGATAGGATTGGTGGCAATGACCCAGAGCGCCCGGATCCGTTTTCTCACGCAGGCTTCCACGATGTCCGGATAAGCCATCCCCCGAGCCGCGGGAATCCTGCTCACATCCACTCCCCAAAGGTCAGCCAGCTCCCGGCGATCCTCTTCACTCTCGAACTTGCGATAACCCGGCATGCTGGATGCGAATCCTGCCTCCCGAGTGCCCATGGCGTTGCACTGGCCGGTGATCGAAAACGGCGCGGCGCCGTTTCGTCCGATGTTTCCCGTCAGGAGCGCGAGGTTGTTGATCGCATTGACCGTTTCCGTTCCCTTGGTACTCTGGTTTACGCCCATGGTCCATCCGATAAAGGGCTTCTCGGCATGCCCGTAGAGCAAGGCCGTCCTGTAAATCAATTCCTGACTGAGACCCGTTAGGGCTGCGACCCGGTCCGGCGAGTATTGCTCAAGAAAAACCTTCAGTTCTTCAAATCCCCTGGTGTGGCGTTCCAAGTAGTCCAGGTTGATGAGCCCTCGCCGGATCAGGATGTGAGCCATGCCATTGAGCAGCGCGAGGTCCGAACGGGGCTTGATCGGGAGATGGAAGTCCGCAAGGCGTGCGGTCTTCGTCACCCGGGGATCGACGACGATGACGGTCTTGTTACGGTTTTGTTCCAGCCGATAGCAGAGGATCGGATGGTTATCCGCGATGTTGGCGCCGATCAGCAAGACGACATCCGCTTGCTCGAGGTCGTCGTAGGCGCCAGGCGGGCCATCGCTCCCAAAGGAGCGCTTGTATCCCGCCACAGCGCTGGCCATGCAGAGCGTGGTGTTTCCGTCGTAATGTT
>JACQTD010000298.1 GCA_016210985.1 Acidobacteriota bacterium | reverse complement strand
GCCTTAAGGCGGGCCTTGCCGAGGCAGAACATTCCGCCTGAAGGCGGGACTACGAACGGGCGGTTTGGTCGTTCCGCGCTATGAAGAACAAAACCGTTCAATTTAACGGCTCACAGACGTTGAATCCATCCTTGCCTGCGGTTGCGCGTCGGTGCAGGATGAAATATCACGGTTCGAAAGTCCGACGTCGGCTTCCGGTGGGCTTCCCCAGAGGAGTTTCACCCACTTTGTGGGATTCTCAAGTTCGCGAAGGGCTTCCTGGAGTGGCCGAGTTGACCATTAAGATTGAAGACGGGGGGAACCAAACGGAGAGCCACCGCTTGTGAGCTTTGATTTCAATGATTTACGGCATTCCCACCGGTCTCCGGTTTTTTTGTCCCAGGGAGCCAAAAACTCTTCTCTGGGCTCCAAATTCTAGTTTGGTCTGGGGTAAAATACCCGCTTGCACGTGAGTTGAACCAAACGTTTCAGATCCCACTTCACGTCGGATGGAAGGATGAAGGAGTTACTGGAGATTCTGAAGGGGCTGGAGGAGGTACGGTCTAAAGAGGAGAACGCTGCCTTGGCGACGGTCGTCCGGGTGCAGGGTTCCGCCTACCGCAGGGAAGGCGCAAAACTCTTCGTGACCGAGAAAGGATCCACGATCGGCAATATCAGCGCCGGATGCCTGGAGAGTGATGTGCTCGAGTTCACTCGCAAAGTGACCGAGAGCAGGCGTCCCTTGGTCCGGCATTACGGACTCATGGGTGATGATGAATTGATCTGGGGATTCGGCCAGGGTTGCAACGGCATCATCGATGTGCTGATCGAACCCCTGGAAACGGTCAATGCCGACCTCGGATTGGTTTCCAAGGCCGTCGAAACGAACTCCACGCTCGCCATCGCCACGGTTGTGTTTGAGGATAAGCAACGATCGGCGGGTGGCCGGCCATCATATGAAAGTCTTCCGGCGATCGGGACCAAGCTTACGGTTTTCGGAGATGGCACGAAAAAAGGCACGCTTGGCCATAAATTGCTCGATCAGGCCGTGGCCAAGGATGCGACCGATCTTCTCAAACGAGGCCGCTCGCGAACGCTCTTTTACGACCTCGACCGTCTCCCCCACAAGGGCAAAGATGAGGAGCCGGGGATTGGCGTCTTTATTGATACTTTTGCGCCCGCGGATACATTGCTCGTATTCGGGGCAGGAGCGGATTCGGTGCCTCTCGCGCAGTATGGGAAAGAGGTAGGGTTCCAGGTAAAGGTGGTCGACCACCGACCCGCCTACGCAACTGCGGAGCGGTTTCCGATGGCCGACGAGGTGCTCTGTTCGCCGGCGGAAGAGATTCCCAAGAAGATGGCGATCAACGACCGTACGTATGCGGTAATTTTGACGCACAATTTCAACGTCGATTCGACCATTCTGGCCTGGCTCCTCGATGGGAATGCGCCTTACATTGGAATTCTCGGTCCCAAGGAACGGTATCAGATGATCGCTGACAAGCTCGCCCGGGACGGACGTGAAATCAGCCCGGAGCAGTCGAAACGCATCTTCGCGCCGATCGGCGTGGACCTTGGCGCCGAGGGAATGGAGCAGATCGCGCTTTCGATCATGGCGGAGATCCTGGCCGTCAAGAACCAGCGGAATGCCGCCTTCCTGCGTGAGCGGGAGGGCCCCATGCACGACGAATAGGACATGGATACGATCACGATAGAGGTGAGGCTCTTCGGACATTGCCGGGAACTGGCGGGAATCTCAGATTGCCAATTGACGCTTCCGGCTCAAACGACGGTCAAAGGGGCCGTGGAACAGATCAGCGGCCGGTTCGGCGGCTTGGAGAAACTCCGCGATCGCTTACTGGTTGCGGTGAATGAGGAATACGCAACTCCGGAGACGCTCTTGCGCAACGGCGACACGGTGGCCTTGATTCCACCTGTCAGCGGCGGTGAAGAGGAGGAGGACATCTTCGAGATTACACACGACCCGATCGATGCCCGCCAATTGGTGTCGAGGCTGCTGCGTGGAGCCGATGGAGCCGTGGTCACGTTCGACGGCGTGGTGCGCGAGCAGACGCAGAAGAAGGCGGTCCGGTATCTCGAGTATGAAGCCTACGAACCCATGGCGCTGAAGATGCTTCGCCAGATCGGCCTGGAGGTGCGCGCGCAGTGGCCCATTGACCGAGTCGGGATCATCCACCGCCTGGGGCGGCTGGAGATCACCGAATCGAGCGTGGTGATCGTCGTGACCTCCGCCCATCGACGGATTGCGTTCGAGGCCTGCCATTTCGCGATCGATCGCCTGAAAAAAATCGTACCGATCTGGAAACACGAATTCTTCGAAGACGGCGATGTCTGGGTGGAAGGCGGGACTGTCACCTTGTCGGAACTGCACCCGCTGGTGCCCGCCGAGGAACGTACCTGACCCAGTGCGCCCTGATGTCGCTAACGAATTCAGAAAGCCCGGATTATAGACACAACCAGTTCGACCAATCACGAAACGAGGAGAGTGAGCACTATGAAGCGCTATCTGACTATCCATCCTCGCACGACGAAGATCGCGGCGATGATGGCCTTCGCTTTTGTATTCTGTCTCGGCGTCGGTCATTCAAACCAGAATGGCCCCATTCCCGGCGTCGCCGGGATTCCACAGGGTGACAGCATCTATCCGGCAGAGCCTGGTTGTGATTCCCCCGACCCCATTGGAGGCATAGGATGCCACGTCTCCTTCCCAGTCAATCCGGACTCGCTCGGCTCGATTAATTTCCTTGCGGGAACCACGGCCGCCACCATGCCCGGTGTTCCGCCCGCCACGTACACGCCGGGCATGCTTTACGTGCTTCAGGTTAGGGTCGCCAGTCCGGAAGCGAGCCGACGCCGATGGGGTTTCCAGGTCGCGGCGATTCAATCAAAAACACATGAGAACGCCGGCAACCTCGTCGTCGGGACCGGCGCCGGCCAGACGCTGAGAGTGGTGGATATGACTCGCGGGAACCGGGTCTACATCGGCCATGGCCTGCTGGGCACGGCGGCCAACACGACCCAGGGCAAGACCTGGAATTTCCGTTGGACCGCGCCCGCGGCCGACTTCGGGGACGTTGATTTTTATGGTACCGGGAATGCTGCCAACAACGATTCGCTCTCGCTCAATGACAAGATCTACGGACCTCACAACCGCCCGATGCTGGTCTCCTGGGGCGGGCAGTATAAGTTTTCGGATGAAGCCGCGAAGCTCCATCTGGCCGGCACCGGCTCGCAGGGCAGTGCCGTGGCCGATGTCAAAAAGGATGGAATACCGGATGTGCTCCTGCTCAACAACGGGGGTATCGCCCTGTATGAGTACGAAGTCGACTACGCCACCTACCACGAAATCACTGAGGATGCGAAACTCTCGATCGGCGCAGCCGTGGTCAATGCCGCCACGTTCGGCGATTACGACGGGGACGGTGATCAGGACCTTTACCTGGTCAATGTCGGGGCTGACCTGCTCTTCAGGAACAACGGGGACGGCACGTTCACCGATGCTTCGGAAGCTGCCGGTATCAGCGATGCCGAAGTCGGACACAGCGCCGCCTGGGGCGATCTGAATGGAGATGGCAAGCTGTCGCTTTATGTGGCCAACGACGGACAGGACATCCTCTATACCAACAAGGGCGATGGCACGTTCACCAAGGGCGCGGCCGGCACCGAGATGGCGGTGGGCTGGAGTACGAAATGGTGCGACTACGACGGCGATGGAAAACTCGACATCGTGGTTGCGAATACCGGCCAGAATTTCCTTTACAAGAACAATGGTGACGGTACGTTCACGGAAAGCTCGCTGGCGGCCGGCATCAACACAGCCGATGTCCAGGGTCGCGCGGTCGCATACGCGGACTACAACCTGGATGGCAACCTCGATATCTTTTTCGGGAATGTGGGCGCCGATCTCCTCTTCAGGAATAACGGCAACGGCACTTTCACCAACGCGTCGGTAGCCGCGCTGGGACCGGCGGATAACTCCGCGGCCAGTGGCGCATCGTGGCAGGACTATGACAGCGACGGATTCCCCGATCTGTTCGTGGCCAACACCGGGCAGGACTTCCTCTATCGGAACCGGAAAAACGGCACGTTCGTTCAGGTGGCGGTGGCCTCGGGCCTGACGGACACCGCGGATGCTTCCGGAGCTACCTGGTTCGATTCCAACTCGGACCAGAAGGTGGACCTGCTGGTCACGAATAACGGCTCGCCCAACTTCCTTTACAACAACCCGGGCGGTTACGCGACGGCGGGGGCGGACGTGGCGAGCAAGGGCCTGTCAGGATTCTGGCAGGTGGCTAGTCTGCTCGGGCTCATCCCCCTCGGATTCGCAGCCATGCGGATCCGGGCACGGCGCAAGAGAGCCTGATCGTTCACCGGTAATCTAGGAGAGGGCTCGTGGACGGCAATCCGCCCACGAGCCCTTCTTATCTGGTCCCAGGTGCTCAGCTGGTCAATTCGGGTTGATGGGTAGCGAGCCACTGCCCGAGCACGCTCTCCTCCTGCTCAAGTTCAACCACGTTGAGCAAGCCCCTGGAGAGCGCGGTACGAACCGCTCGATTCCGCGGGCTGAACGTGTTCCCCCAACCCTCCGAAACCCGCTGATCGGAGTCGACACCGAGCTTGACATAGAGCGAGCCGAGGCGGCATTGAACTCCGCGCTTAGTGAGACACCGGCGCTCGGCCATGGCCCGGTCGGTGAGCCCGAGCGCAATGTCTACCAAGGCCTCGTACTCCACGTCGGTAAGTCCCGTCCGGCGGTTGGCAGCCCTCGAATGGACGCCCCGGATCTCCCGGTCGATTACACATTGCTCCTCAAGTAGAACCGCTCGAACGGCGGCGATGAAGTGCTCCTTGCCCCCGCCCTTCAAGAGGTAACCGTAAACCGTATCAGGGGGTACCAGCTTCGAGATATTGCGAACGTACACCTCGTCGGAGTACTGAGACCAGAAGATGATCCTCGCCTGGGATCGCTTCCTCCAAACCGCCTTAGCCACCTCAACCCCGTTCACGCCGGGCATTTGAATATCCAGTATGAAGTGCTGTGGTTGAAACTGGTCGGCCATCCGCAATGCCTCCTTACCGTCCGCGGCGACGTAGATCGGACCTTGACCCGTCATCTCCTCTCGCAGCATGTCATAGAGGTGGTTTCGATAGACCTCATCGTCTTCTGCAACCAGTATGCTCATTCTCACCTCCCCTCGCTAGTGGAAGAAAGTGCCGCCCCCTGGGCGGTACAACATTCATCCAGTTGTTCCGTGGGACAAACTTACCGCCTGGTCGATGGGAACCCGCAGACTCACCAGGCAGCCGGATACCTGACCGCGCGACAGCCAATCGATGGAAGCCCCGATCAGTGCCGCCCGATGCCGCATCGTGTGCAGCCCGAGCGCTCCCGGGCGGATCAATTTAGGATCAAATCCCCTACCGTCGTCGGCAACACGGACAAAGAGTGCGCCGGCTTCGAAGGCAAGGGAGACCTCGACCCGGTCGGCGCCGGAATGGGCTGCAGCGTTATTCAACGCTTCCTGTACGATTCGATAAATGGAGCGACGATGGAATGGGGGCATATCGACCGTGACCCCCATGGAATGATCCACAAAAGCAGGTTGGAACCCGAATCTGGACCTCGCCGCGGCACGGCCCAGCGCCCCCTCGATGGCCGCGGGCAACCCGAATACATCCAGGCTGGCCGGATGAAGCTCCTCCGTTAAGTGTCGCAACTCGGCCAAGGCGGTTCGAAGGCCGGTGGCCAGCTCGGCGAATTGCGCCTTCGACTCCGCGATGGTGTAATCCCGGGTACGCGCCAGATTCTCGGCCCGGGAAGCGAGCGTACCCAAGTCTCCGAGGGTCTGATCATGGAGGTCCATGGCTAGTCGCCGGCGCTCCTCCTCCGCGCCCTCTTCCATTCCTCGCATCGCCGCCGCCCGTTCAGCGGCCGCGCGCACCTTCTCCGACAGCCGTTCATGATCGAGCGCGAGCGCCACTACGTCAGCGAGCTTCTCGACTATGGCAATGTGGGACCAGTTGTAAACCCCCGGCTTCTCACACGAGAGGACCAGTAACCCCGTGATCCGCCCGCCGGCCCGGAGCGGAACCGAGATCCGTGAAGCCGGCCGGTCCACAAGCAGCACATCCCGTCCGGTCAGGGCAAACCAACTTGATTCGAGCGCCTCGGATCCCAGGTCCAAACTGACGGCCTGGAATCGGGATCGGGTCGAGTACTTTATGGGCGCGCGGCCCGACCCCTCATCAAACAGGAGCAGTTCGAGCTCATCATGCGGAACAAGGCGCTGTGCCTGCTTCTCCACACAGGCAAATACCTCCGACAGGCCTGAGACCGACGCGATCACGCCGGTGATCTCGGCCAGCGCTTCAGTCCGCTCCCGTAATTCCCGCTCGCGCTGGTAAATCCTCAGATTCTGTATCAGGGGCGCGACTTGAGACGCGATCCGGCCCAGCATCGGAAGATCAAGCGGGTTGAAGGCTTGGGGCCTTGACGAGCCGAAGATCAACGTGCCGAAGACGCGGCCGCCGACTTTCAGCGGGAGGGTGCACATCGAGCGGATGGCCTCCTGACGCGCGATCATCATCTCGCGAGGGGGTAGCGACCCTTCAATCAGGAAATCGTAACCGATGAAGGGTTCTCCCGTCTCTATGACTCTTGGAATGGTGATGAATTCCGACCTCTTGTAAGTGCGCGGAAACGGAGCGGCGTCGTCCGGGCTGCCCGGCCTTCGCGCCGCTCCCAGCCGGGCGAGCGTATCACCGTCTTCTTCGAGCACGACCACATCGAGGCGGTCATAGGTCAGAAACGGTGAGAGCGCCTGTGAAAACTCCTTGAAAACTTCGTCCGGCTCCAGACTGCTGGCGATCGCCCGGTCGATGGCGGCCAGCGCGCCGCGCAACTCCGACTCCTGGAGCACGCTTTGGTAGCGGCGGTAGGCGCCCAGCATGGGCGCTACCTGGTCGGCGGCCGCCTGGGCGGCGAAAAGATGTCCCCTGTCGTATTGCCGGGTAAGCCGGCTAGATACGTTCAGCGACCCGATGACCGCACCCTGCAGGCGCAAAGGCACCACCAGGAAAGACCGCATTCCTTCGGCCACCAACGCCCGCTCGCCGAGCCGGGACCCGGGATCGGCTCGGGAGAGATCGTCACAAATCACGCCTTCAGCCCGCTGGTAAACTCTCGTGACCAGGCCCCAGTCCGCCAGCGATTGGCGCGGTCCGAGACGGGGACCGACCAACACACTCTCCTTTGCGACCGACCCGAGGAGCAGCAGGTGATTGCGATCCGCTTCCAGAAATGTAATATCACAGCGATCAAACGGAATAATCTTCAAAAAGGCGGAAGCGAAGAGGTTCGCGAAGGCGATGGGGCCGAGGCTGTTGGCGATGGCCTCACCGATCACGGAAAGCAGTTCCGGGTACTCCTCCCGCCTTTGCCCGCCTTTCATCACTCCGGCGAAGGCTCTCAATGGAACGGACAAGTCCCCGATCAACCTCTTCCCCTGTTGAATCATTTTAGAACTGTAACAGATTGATACGCTGCTTGACACTTCACCGATGCCAAGCACGACGCCTAAATGGTTGACCGGCCATCCGATCCGAATCGATCGGAATCAGACACCGGAGAGGACTATTGTGTCAGGAGGGACGGTGGATGCCGGTACAGGGCCAGCCGTCCCGCGGGTTAAACTTCACGCACCTTGAAGGATCTTGGCAGCCGCACTTTTCTGCTCGGCGTTGCCAAAACGGGCAGCCACAACGATCGTGCCATCCGGATAGTCCTTCAAGACGGAGGTGTCCACGAGGTGCCCGGACGAGACGACGAGACGGCCGCCGATCAATAAGGTGCCGGCGGTAGCCACTATGGCCATCATCGCTATGGTCTCGAATACGATGATTCCAACCGAAAACGGCGCAACGATGGGCATCCCGCCGGTGATGAGTGGGTAGGCCTCGGCCGTGGTGGCACCAAGACCATACCCGAGAAAGCCACCGATCACGCCGGCTAGCATCGCGATGCCGTAAGCCCGGGACGGGGGACGGCGCAGATAGGGGGCGAGCTGGTGCTGGGGCGTGGAGCTGATCAGATCGACCTGTTCGGGGGAGAATCCCGCGGAGGTCAATTCCCGGAGCGCATGACCAGCCATATTGGCATCGTCGAACGCCCCGAGCAGGACATCTCCAAACTTTGTTTTGGGCTTACTCATGGCAGTGCTCAACGGGCTGGTTCCTTGGCTATCTCCAAATGAGATTCAACCGCATGCCCCCCGCGTTCCAGATGATATCCCTCGCGCATTTCCCATATCGATATAATGGGAAAGACCTTGGAGAAGATCAGGTAAAGCAGAATAAAGCCGGCGAAGGATCCGGCGACGATGGCGATTTCAACCCAGGTTGGCGTATAGCTGCCCCAGGCGTTTGGAAACCTGGGCCGGACCAGGGAGGGTACCACGATACTCAATCGCTCCAACCACATCCCGATAACGATCAGGATGGAAGCGAAGCATGTGCCCCCGATGGTCCTCGTTCTCCGGTGCGCAAGAATCGGCATCGGTATGATGAAGCAACAGAAAACCATGGCCCAGTAGAGTGGAGCAAACGGCCCCTTGAGCTTGTACCACAACACGGCCATCTCTTCAGGAGTATTACCATACCATGCGGTCAGATTCTCGGCGAACTGGAAATAGAGCCAGATCCCGCACATCGTAGCCAGCAGAACCCCCAAGTGATCGAAGTGAATCGGACGCAGGTACTCCTCGAGATGATACATCTTGCGGATGATGACCATGGCCACGATCAGAGAGGCGATCCCGGAGAATATGGCCCCGACGACAAAGTATGGCCCGAACATGGTGCTTTTCCACATCGGCGTCAGCGTCATGCCAAAGTCCCATCCAACGATCGTGTGGACGAAGGCCGCCACCGGAATGATCATCACCGCCAGCATCGAGACTGCGCGCTCGAGCCTGTCCCATTGAAGCAGGGTGCCGCGCCATCCCAGAGCAAGAATCGTATACAGACGCCTCCTCCAGGGTACTTCGACCCGGTCGCGCATAATGGCGATGTCGGGAATCATCGGGAGGTAGAGATAGATAAGGCTTCCGACCAGGTAGGTGTTGATCGCCATGAAATCCCAAAGGAGCGGACTCCGGAAATTGGGCCAGAGCTGCATTGTATTCGGGTAAGGAGAGAGCCAGTAGAATACCTCCGGCCGTCCCAGATGTATGATCGGAAAGAGTCCGCCTACGCTGAGCGCGAGCACCGTGATCGCCTCGGCGCATCGGGTGATCGGCCGGCGCCACTCCGCGCCGGTGTTGCGCAAAATACCCGATATCAACGTTCCGGCCATGCTGATGCCGAGCCAGAAGACGAACGTGGTGATGTAGAGCGCCCACATCACCGGACGGTTCTTTCCAATAACCCACATGCCTTCTTTGATCTGATAGCCCCAGGCCGCGAAACCGAAGAGTGCGATCAGCGTCAGTATCCCAGCGGTGACGTGAAATCGCCACCCCGTCATGAGCATGGGTCGCATCAGATCGCGGGTTATCCGCGTATCAATCGAATCTTCAACCGGCTTTGCCACTCCAGTCTTCCTCTTTCAGGTAGATTACTCGGGGTTGCGTGCCCAGTTCCTCGAGCAGTTTGTAGCCTCGGCCGCCATGCGCCCGTCGGGAGACTTCCGTCTCCGGATCGGCGAGATCCCCGAAGTACATCGCGTTGGTTGGACACGATTGGACACAGGCAGGCTTGATTTCGCCGTCCCGGATGTCGCGGTTCTCATCTTCGGCGTGGTCTCGCGCCCGAGTGATCCGTTGGGAGCAGAAGTTACACTTCTCCATAACGCCCTTCATCCGGACGGGCGAGTCTGGATTCAACTGCTGCGGGAGCGGTTCAGGCCACACCGGGTCCCACCAATTGAAGTAACGAACCGTGTAAGGGCAGTTATTGGCGCAGTAACGGGTACCAACGCAGCGATTATAGATCATCGCGTTGATGCCCTCGGGGTTTTTATACGTCGCGTAAACGGGACAGACCGGCTCGCAGGGGGCGGAATCGCACTGCTGGCACAGTACGGGAATAAACCTGGTCTTGATGTGCGGGTATTCGCCTTCGAAGTACCGCTCTACGTGGATCCAGTTTGTCGCATGACCCCGGTAGGTCTCCACCTCCCCGGCGATGGGAATATTGTTCTCGGCGTGACACGCGACCACGCAGGCCTGGCAACCGGTGCAGCGGTCGAGATCGATCACCATTCCCCAGCGGTATTTCCGACTCTCCGGCTGTGCGGCGTGCTCGTTATGTTCTTGCATTGCCTCTCCCCGTTCTCAGATCGAAGATCGTGAAATACTCACCGTCCCAGATGCTGCTCCTCGACCGTGCGCGGCACACCCAGCAGGTTGGCCTGCTTCACGCGCCGACCCGTCGCGGTCAGGCTGACCCGGGTCGACAGCGAGGAGACCGAACCGGTCGCGGGATCGGTTGAGGGGGCGAGCAGATCCACAGGGTTGATTCCCCGTTCCCGCGCATACCGGCCGAAATCCACATGCCCCTGGCCCATGGGCATGGCCACGGCATCGGGGGCAACGCCGGGATATACGTACACAGCCGCCTCCAACTTTCCGTGGGGAGACTGCACTTCGACCACATCGCCGTCGGTCAAGTGCAGGCGCTCGGCGGTTTCCGAGTTGATCTCGACCCAGGAATTCCAGGTGAGGCCGGTGAGCGGATCGGCCGCTTCCTGAAGCCAAGGGCTGTTGGCATAGCGTCCATCCCCGAGTGAGTTGGAGGGGTAGACCTGGAGCAGATAAGGGAATTGCGATCCTTCACCGGCGAAGGCCGGTGGACTGTCCAGTTGCGCGGATCGAATATCCCCGGCGCGAAAATCGTATCGGTTGGAAGCGCCGGCGAACTGGAACGGCGCGCTCGATTCCTCCCGCCAGACTCCGCCCTTGGAGATCGCGGCGTCCCAAAAAGCGCTGAAGTCCTCCTGATCGGCGGCCTTCCATTGAGGAAAGAGCTTCTCGTAGGCCGACTTCAAGTATTCCTCAAACGTATCGGCGGGCAGCGCCGTGGCGGTCGCCCCTCCCAGTTTCTTGGAGATCTGCAACACGACGTCGGCCGTATCGCGCGTATCGTATAACGGCTTCACCACCGGCTGGCCCAGTGTCCTGACCGACACGCCGACACCGGGTTCGGGCACGTCGTCGACCCAGCGCTCCATGGGCGTATGATCCGGCAACACCAGATCAGCCTGGAGCGTGGAATCATCGAGAAAACTCGAAAAGCTCACGATCAGCGGCACGCGTTCGAAGGCCGTCTTGACCTCGAGCGACGCCGGGTAGACGTGAACCGGGTCGCAGTCGGAAAGAAACATCACCGCCGCCGCTTCGGCTCCCTTCTGTCTGACTTCGGCCAGTTCCGTGATCAGGCCGCCATTCGACGGCGTTTCAGAACCCGATCGGTAGGGCGTGCCTCGGACCGCCCCGTCAGGCCCGTAGGCGCCGACCAGGGCATTCAGGGAATTGACCGCCAGGGCGGCGCCGGGTCCCTTGCTGTTGGCCGCGGCCGATCCCCCGATGACGGCTAGGGCGGGACCGTGCCCGGCAAGTTCGCGCGCGACCCTCTCGATCGTCTCCTTTCTCAATCCGGTGACGCTCGCGGCCTGCTCCGGGCTGAAGGACTCAACCAGGGTCTTGAATTCCTCGAAACCTTGTGACATCCCGCTGACAAAAGCCGCGTTATACAGGTTTTCCTTGATAATCACATGCGCCAGACCCAGCGCCAGCGCCCCTTCGGTCCCGGGTTTCGCCGCAAGCCACTCATCCGCGTTCGCGGCGGTCAAGGACAGCCTCGGCTCGACATGAACGAATTTCGCCCTGCGTCCCGGCCGGTCCTGCCTCATCGACCCGAGCCCGCGATTGAATCGAACCGGTGATGGACCCGCTTCGAGCAGCGGCGCGCCGAAGGAGATCAGATAATTCGTTCGTTCCAGATCGTAGCTGTGAACCTCGTCCTGCCCGGTGGTAAGCAGATTGGCCCTGCGGGCGACCTGGTCACCGAACAGGTCGACCGTAAGCAGCGACGACGGCTGAAACGAGCCGAGGAAGAATCCGATGAGCTCCCGGCGATAACCACGCAACAGGGGACCCGCAAGCCAGAGTACGCGGGCTCGGGCGGCCGCCGCACTGTTCTTCTGCAAGGCCGCCGCCACCGTGTCGATGGCTTCATCCCACGAGATGGCCTGGAACTGTCCCGCGCCTCGCGCTCCGACGTTGCGCAGGGGAGTCTGAACCCGGTCCGGATTGTAGAGCGTCTGCACCCCGGCCTGGCCTCGGGCGCAGATCTTTCCCCGATTGATGGGATGCGCGGGGTTACCCTCCAACTTCTTCGCCTGCCGAATGACCTGACGGCGCAACTCCCCATTGACCGTCCGCTGGGCCTCCCCATGCATGACCCGAACATGAAGACCGCATCCCGCGGGACACTGCTGGCAGAGCGAAGGCACCCAGGTCTCCGCCCCGGGCACGACCGTTTCGTCGCTGATCAGCAGCGGGATGAGCTTCTCTTCCTGGTTGCCGCAACTGCTCAGCGCGACCGTCAATCCGCCTCCCACCGCCGTAGTGACAAGAAACTGCCTGCGCTTCACTTGCTCCTCCCCTCTAGTTGTGACACGTCATGCAATCCAGCGCCCGGCTCGGCGGCTTGAACTTCGTCTCGCTGGTTCGATGACAATCGAGGCACCATCCCATAGAATGATTGACGTTGAGCTGGGCGGTTGCAGCCTTCTCCATCTCCCCGTGACACGTGGTGCAGCTCACCTCGGCCTTGATGTGGCGCTTATGCGTGAAATAGACATGCGCGTCGGCTTTGAACTTATAGACGCGCCGCCACGGCACCTCCTCGCCTCGCTCCGCGTATTGCGCGAGCTTGATGATCTCCGGGCTCTCCGTCTTGATCGCCGAGTGACACGTCATGCAGGACTCCACGCCCGGGATCGTGGCTTGGACCGCCTTGTCGGCAAATTCATGACAGGCAAGGCACTCCATCTCAGCCTCAATGTGCGCCTTGTGAGTGAAGGCGATAGGTTGGTCGCTCGTGGTCCCATTCGCCGGCGCCTGAAGCGCCGGGGCCGAAATGGAACTTGCCGGGGCCGGCCGGTCCCAACGCGGCGCCTTGAAATAGGCGAGCGAAACAACAAGCGCACTTCCCAATAGTAGAATCTTGAGGCCTTTCGGAACCGTCATGCTTTCAACACCCTCTGGTAACGAACAGAGATCGGGTTTCAAGGTTCGCGCAGATTTCCACCCCCGAATGATGCGACTCCAGGCATAATTCGTGCGAACAGATTAAACTCCTATATTGAAATCAAAACCTGACGATGCTCCCCTGCCCTGGATGAGTAGAAGGGCAGAATTCTACTCAGCGACCTCACGTGCACAATGGGCTATAACACGGATCAAAATGCCCCTTTACATTTTTCTCGAATATCATACTGCTCCCAGGCACGCCTCGCCAAGCCGTTCCAGATTAAAATACTCCAAACTTCGGGCCACGAGCGCGGCGCCGGCAAATCCTTCGCCGAAAGTGTATTCGTTATAAATGACGGCGCAAGGCACCCCGGCCACCCGCGCTGCTCGTAATCCGATAGCCGAGTCCTCCACGGCGAGCGTCTCCGCGGGTGGAGTGCCCATCTCCGCAAGGCACCGTTTGAAGAGCGGTGAATCACTAGCGGTCTTCTGCCCGGCGCCTTTTCCAAGCACTGGAGCAAAGCAGCCCGCAGCGAACTCCAGACGATGTTTCAATAGCGCGTGAATCTGATCCTCATCCGACGTGGATACGATCGCCAGTCGCACATGCCGCTCCATGGCTTCGCGAATGAGCGGCGCTACGCCGGGTCTCAAGGGCAATCGGGCGACGTATTTTTCCGTGTACAACCGGCGTTTCAGTCTCACCAGCCGATCTACTGCTTCATCGATCTCCGCCGGGTCCGGCGCAGGCGACAATTTTTCGAGCGCCCGCCGCATGCGCAGTCCGTTCCCGGGTATCGACAGCATCCCCTTGAACTCCGTCCAGGTCCATTGAACAGGATAACCGAGGATGGCGAACGCCTCGTTGCAAGCCGGCAGGTGACCATCCCGTTCCGTCTCCGCCAGGGTTCCATCGACGTCGAAGATGAGGGCTTTCATGGGGATCGCCCGAAGCGCCGCAAGCGTAGGGAATATGGAAATCCGAAGCCGGCCGAACTCAGGCCGTAGCTTTGACCTTGGCCAGTGTCTGCCTGGCCGCTTCGGTCACCGCTTCTACGGTCATCCCCAGTTCTTTGTAAAGCACTTGATAAGGCGCGGAAGCGCCGAACCGATCGAGTCCGACTACGGCCCCGTCAAGACCCACATAACGGCGCCACGCCAGTGAAGTACCGGCTTCCACCGCGACCCGCGCACGGATCCGCGGAGGGAGAACCGAATCCTGGTAATCCGTGTTCTGGGCATCGAAGAGTTCCCAGCACGGCATGGATACGACGCGAGCGCGGACAGACTGCTCCGCAAGCGCCGCCTGGGCGGCTACCGCGATCTGCACTTCCGATCCGGTGGCGATCAGGATCACCTCGGCATCCTCCCCATCCAGGAGCACGTAGGCGCCTCGCATCGCGCGATCGGCGCTCGAGAAGCGATGTTGATCGAGCACCGGCACTGCCTGTCGCGTCAGCACGAGCGCCGTGGGGCCGTCGCGCCGGCTGAGGGCCGCACGCCAGCCCGCTACGGTCTCCGTCGCGTCGGCCGGCCGGAAGACATGGAGATGAGGAATCGTTCTCAGACTGGTAACGTGCTCGATCGGCTGGTGGGTCGGTCCGTCCTCGCCAAGTCCGATGCTGTCGTGGGTGAAGATGAAAACCACCGGAAGCTCCATCAGGGCCGCCAGGCGTATGGCGGGGCGCATATAATCCGAAAACACCAGAAAGGTCCCGCCATAGGGACGAATGCCGCCGTGGAGCGCGAGGCCGTTCATGATGCTGCCCATCCCGTGCTCACGGACGCCGAAACGGAGGTACCGCCCGGTGACGTCGGAGCGTGTGACCGAATTCTCACCCTTCGGGAGCGTATTGTTCGAGGGCGTCAGATCGGCCGAACCGCCCAGTAAGCCTGGAATCCTGGGCGAAATCTTATCCAGCACCGCTCCGGAGGCGGCCCGGGTCGCGAGCGGCTTATCGGTCGGAAACGTGGGGAGGTCCTCATCCCAGCCGGCCGGAAGCTCGTCCCGCATCATCGTCTGGAAAACCGAGGCCAGATCCGGGTGACGCTTTTCGTACTCGGCGAACCGCACCTTCCAGGCGGCCAGCTGGTCGGCGCCCGACGCGCCCGATGCCCGCATAAATTCGGAGACCTCGTCGGGTATGAGGAATTGAGCGTCGGGCGGCCAGCCCAGGCGTTCCTTGGTCAGCTTCACCTCTTCGACGCCCAGGGGTTCCCCGTGCGCTTTGCTTGAATCCTGCCGATTGGGGCTGCCGAATCCGATATGGGTCTTGCACGCAATCAGGGATGGGCGACCACGCTCAGCCCGGGCCGACTTCAGCGCCGACTCGACCGCCAGTGGATCGTGACCGTCGATCCGAACCGTGCTCCACCCATAAGCGCTGAACCGGCCGAGCACGTCCTCGCTGAAGGAAAGCGAGGTCGGGCCATCGATGCTGATCCCATTGTCATCGTAGAGCACGATCAGCTTTCCGAGCCCGAGATGACCGGCCAGCGCGCAGGCTTCGTGGGAAACACCCTCCATCAGGTCGCCGTCACTGGCTATGACATAAGTGTAATGATCGACGATCTCCAATCCCGGACGGTTGAACCGCTGTGCGAGCCACCGTTCGGCCATGGCCATGCCCACGGCGTTCGAGATGCCCTGCCCGAGTGGACCGGTCGTCGTCTCGACTCCGGGCGTCAGTCCTCGCTCGGGATGCCCCGGCGTAAGACTTCCCCACTGCCGGAAGGCCTTCAACTGGTCGAGTGGCAGCGCGTAGCCGCAGAGGTGCAGCAAACTGTAAAGCAACATCGATCCGTGCCCGGCCGAGAGCACAAATCGATCTCGATCGGGCCATCCGGGATCGAGCGGGCTGAATTTGAGGAACTCGGTCCAGAGTACGACAGCGGCATCCGCCATACCCATCGGCATGCCCGGATGACCGGAATTCGCCTTCTGTACACCGTCCATCGACAGCGTGCGTACGGTATCGGCCGCGTACCTGCGGAGACGCGGCAGATCGGCCGTGGAAGTGGAAACGGATGCGCTAGCAGTAGGAGTCATCGTTGTTCCTGGCTTTCCTGGGGTGGGACGTCCGGACTCATGTGGATGCGCGTAAGTGCGGAGACCGGTGGTGCATAGGCCATCTGTAATCCACCCGTGTACTCCCGAAGTACGTGATAAGTCAGCAGCAGCTGGGACAAAGCGAGCGGATCGCTGTGCCGTACCTCGGCCCGGTCCTGGTAATCGCCGAACTGATCCGCCCTCAGCGGACGGAGATCCGGAAGATGCTGCCAGATCGTCTCCTCCAGCTTGGCCGCATGCTCAGGCGTCACGCTCCCGTCGATCATGAGGACGTCGGCCGGTTTCCCGGTATCCCGCATCAACTCCATGCGAATTCCGGAGGCCGGGCTATGGTCAGCCTCAAACAGGTAGCTCAGATCCGGATGAGGAATCGTCGGCCTCAGCACGAGCCGCACATTCAAGTGGCCGTTGGCGTCCTCCGCCTTGACGGAAGCGGGCGGATGGAACTGCACCACCATATCCGCGAACTCCCGCTGGGGACGGATGAAGTCCCGGGAATCAGGCTCCCGCTTGATCATCTCTTCCAGGACCTGATCGGCCGTGTACCCGCGCTTGGTCGTATCCCGTTTGATTTTCCAGACCCGGCGGAGTTCTTCCGGCGGGTCAAGATAAACTTTGACGTCGTAGAACTGGCGCATGACCGTGGTGTGGAAACCCAGCAGTCCCTCGACAATAACGAACTCCTTGGGCTGAATGTATTTCGGTCGTACCAGCGAGCCGGTCGAGTGATCGTAGACCGGTTTCAGGATCGGCTGCCCGTAGTGGAGCCGCTCCAACTGCAGCTCCATGATGTCGAGGTAGTTGCAGTCGGGGTGAAGCGCCGTGATCCCCAATTCGGCCCGTTCCCGCCGGTCGTACTTGTGGTAATCGTCGGTGCAGACATGGGTCACGCGCTCGGGTCCGAGCAGATTAACCAGCCCTTTGGTGAGGGTAGTCTTGCCCGCGGCGCTATCGCCCACGATGCCCAGGATGATCGGTCGTCGTGATTTCATGTTTACTCCTTTGCGGCCGGACCGTCTTGGAAGACCCGGCTCTGGCGGATGTCATCGGCGTCAATTCTAACCAGCTCATCCTTGGGTATGGACCCGCCTGTCCGGATGAGACGATTGGCTTGACGAAGTTTGATGCGATCGATCGCGTTACGCACGCTCCGCGCATTGGCAAAATGAGGCAGCTTGATGCGGTAAGCCAGATACTCCGCGAAAGCCTGACGGGATTCCTCATCGAACGCGTAAGCCTGCTGGGACAACATCATATCGGCGATCGCCATCAGTTCTTCCTGGGTATAGTCGGGGAAGTCGATGTGATGCGCGATACGAGAACGAAGCCCCTGATTGGATTGGAAGAAATAATCCATCTTTTCCTTATAGCCCGCAAGAATCACAACCAGATCCTCGCGCTGGTTCTCCATCACCTGCAGCATCATTTCAATGGCCTCGGTCCCGTAGTCGCGCTCGTTCTCGGG